>CAZYXG010000001.1:0-53431 GCA_964650885.1 uncultured Hyphomicrobiales bacterium
CATCTTCTAAGTCCATTTCCATCACCATTTTCTGAGCATCCATCACCATTAGCATTTTCTTGCTTTTTGAATCGAAAATGATTTTCATTGTCATGTGCTCTGCATTTATAAGCATAGCAGATTGCTCGCCTTTTGTGAAATCAGTCATTTCCACATCATTGCCATTTACTTTTATTGAGTATTTAATTGAACCCTCAAAGTTATTTGCAAAAGCAATATTGCCAATAAACAAAAGTATAAATAATATTTTTTTCATTGTTTTTCCTTTTTAAATTAATGAAATTTAACTGGCACTGGAGCTTGACCAGCGTAGTCATAAAATCCTTTTCCATTTTTTCTACCGTAGTAACCAGCGGCAACTACTTTTTTCAATAGTGGGCAAGGTCTGTATTTTGAATCGCCCAAATCATTATGCAATACTTGCAAGATTGATAAACAAGTATCCAAACCAATTAAATCAGCTAGAGCTAAAGGGCCCATTGGGTGTGCAAAACCAAGTTTAGCCACTTCGTCTATTCCATCTACTGTTCCAATGTTTTCCATCAAAGCAAAGATAGCTTCATTAATATAAGGCAATAAAATTCTGTTCGCAATAAATCCAGGATAATCATTTGCCAAAACAGGTGTTTTACCTAACTTAATTGTCATTTCATTGATGGCATTGTAAACTTCATCAGTTGTAGCCAGTCCACGAATTAGTTCAACTAATTTCATCATTGGCACTGGATTCATAAAGTGCATACCAATTACTTTGTCAGCACGTTTTGTTTGAGCAGCAATTTCAGTAATTGAAATAGTAGAAGTGTTCGATGCCAAAATAGCATTTGGATTGATTTTTTCGTCCAAATCTCTAAATATTTTAAACTTAAGATCTTTGTTTTCTGTAACTGCTTCAATAACCAAATCAACATTTGCGGCAGTTGTCAAATCAGTTGTAGTAGCAATATTTGCCAAAGTGTTGTTTTTATCTTCTTCAGTTATGCTAGCTTTAGCAACTTGTCGAGCAAGATTTTTGTCAATTGTAGCAATTGCTTTATCCAAGCTAGATTGGTTCAAATCGCACAAAGTTACTTTATATCCAGCTTGAGCAGCCACGTGAGCAATACCGTTGCCCATTTGTCCTGCACCTAGCACTAGAATATTTTCAATTTTCATTAATTCCTCTAAAACGTTTACTAATTATTAATTAATTTTAGATTCAAAATTACTTATTCTTTTCCACTTTATATAGACAGAAATGAAAGACTTTGATTTTTTAGCATACATTTCGGAAGAAACCGAATCTGGTTTCAAGCGAAGCATCAAAAAGAAAAATACTAAAGATTTACCTCAAAATGAATTATTAATAAAAGTACATTACTCCTCTTTGAACTATAAAGATGGACTATCGGCAAGGGGTCACAAAGGTATTTCAAGATACTATCCTCACACTCCTGGGGTTGATGCATCGGGTGTAGTTGTTTGGGATAAAAGTGGTAAATTCAAATCGGATGACGAAGTCGTAGTAGTTGGATATGATTTAGGTATGAATACAGCAGGTGGTTTTGAAGAATATATCTGCGTACCATCGGGCTGGGCAAACCCAATTCCCAAAGGAATGGATTTGAAATCAGTAATGGAATACGGTACCGCGGGAATGACAGTTGCAATTTGCATAAGTGAAATGGAGAAGTTCGATATATTCCCTGACCAAAGGAATATTTTAGTAACTGGCTCTACTGGAGCAGTTGGTTCTCTGGCAGTAGGTATGCTTTCCAAAGCTGGATATAACGTAACTGCTTCTACAGGCAAACCAGAAAAAGCAGAAATGCTAAAGCAATTGGGAGCAAAAGAAGTTATTAGCCGAAGCGAAGTATATGATACATCTGCTAAACCATTGCTTGAAAGAAAATATGCTTCCGTGATAGACACAGTGGGTGGGATAACCCTTTCCACTTGCATTCGTTCATGCGATTACCATGGAATAGTTTGTACACTTGGTTTGGTCGAATCAGATAAGCTAGATATATCTGTCTATCCATTTATATTGCGAGGAATCTCATTGGTGGGAATTGATTCGGCAGAAAAGAAAATAGAATATAAGAAAGTTCTTTGGGATAGAATTGCAAACGAATGGCGAGTTGATAATTATTCTAATTTTGTTAAAGAAGTTAGTTTGCTCGATATAGATAACGAAATAGAGCTAATTCTACAAGGCAAACAAGCTGGAAAAATATTAATTAACTGTAAAGTGAGCAAAGATTGAAATTATTAATCGCATCGAATAATCAAAAGAAATTAAAAGAACTTTTAGTAATTGTTGAAACTGCTAAACTTGAATTGGAAATAGTAATTCCTAATCAATTAGGCATTGTAATAAACCCAGAGGAAAATGGCAACACATTGGAAGCCAATGCACTAATTAAAGCCAAAGAGTTTAATTTGGCTTCGGGAATGATTACTATTGCCGATGATACAGGTTTGGAAGTTGATGAACTTGCTGGCAGACCTGGAGTTTATTCAGCAAGATTTGCAGGGGAGAACGCAACTGATAGCGATAATAGAGAAAAATTATTGAGAGATATAGGAAACTCAGAAAATAGAGCAGCCCGCTTTAGAACAGTGATTTGTTTATTCGATGGCAATGAAGTAAAATATTTCAATGGAGTTTGCGAAGGTAGAATTAGCAAAAAGGAAAAGGGGAGTTTAGGTTTTGGATACGACCAATTATTTATTCCTAATGGCTATGAAGAAACATTTGCTGAATTGGATTCTGCCGTTAAAAATAAAATTAGCCACAGAGCAAAAGCCCTGCAGCTATTAATAGATTATTTAAAAACATAATCTTAAGCTTTTGGAAGCTCTACAATAAAATTACAACCTTTACCAACTTCACTTTCGCACCAAACTTTGCCACCAAGGTTTTCTACATATTGTTTTACAATTGATAAACCCAAGCCGTTTGATGATTCATTACCTGTTGGAATAGTCGAAAGTCTAACAAACTTTCCGAACATTTTTTGCAAATCGTCTTCGGTAAGCCCTGGACCTTCGTCTTTAATTTCGCAACGAATGTTTCCATTTATTTCTGAAACTAAAACCCAAATATTTTTGTCGAAAGGAGAATACTTAATTGCATTGGAAACTATATTATCCAGAACTTGATGTACTGCACGTCTATCTCCCAAAATATTGAATTCTCTATCTTCTGGATTGAAATTAAGAGTGATGTTCTTTTGTTTTGCTCTTTCGTGGTAAATATCAAGACAAGTAGATAATGGCTCTACCATATCAATTTCTTCTAAATTGAATTTCATTTTACCTTGCTCAATTGCATTAATATCTAACAAATCAGCTATTAATGCAAGCATTCTGTCCGAAGTAGTTATAATATCGCTAGTTAATTCTTCCAAATCATCTCTAGATATTTGCTTATCATCACGAATAGTTTTAGCAAGTAAGCTAATGCTATAAAGTGGATTCTTCATATCGTGGGCAGCAATAGCAAGAAATTGATTTTTCTCTGTATTCAAATCATTCAAAGTTTGGTTTTGATGAATTAACTTGTCTCTATACCCCTTTAAATGTAAGTGGGTTGATACTCTTGCAGTAAGTTCTTCGGGATTGAAAGGCTTCATTATATAATCAACCGCACCTTTAGCCAAACCTTTCACTATGTCATCAGTTTGTGTTTTAGCAGTCAAAAATATTATTGGAATATCTTTTGTAGAATCAATATTACTAAGGTTTTCAGCCACTTGGAAGCCGTCCATCATAGGCATCATAATGTCCAATAGAATCAAATCAGGAATTAGCTCTTGAGCCAATGTAATACCGATTTCCCCACTTTTAGCTTGAAAAGGCAGGAAACCAGATGATTTCAAGTGGTCATCTAAAATTTTTAAATTTAAAGGGTTATCATCTATAACAAGTATTTTCTTGTTTGCTATGAATTCATTTTCTTGTTCGTGTAAAGACATTTTTCACCAGACTTATTTTCTATTTCAAATATACAAAAAATTATTTAAGAATTATTT
This sequence comes from uncultured Hyphomicrobiales bacterium, assembly GCA_964650885.1. Taxonomy (GTDB): domain Bacteria; phylum Bacteroidota; class Ignavibacteria; order Kapaibacteriales; family UBA2268; genus JAPLFM01. The sequence continues at coordinate 4,017 of CAZYXG010000001.1, forward strand.
TAATTTTCCACATTCTTTACTAAATAGACCAAAGATTGAAAAATTTTGCCTGTTGAGTGACTCAAAGAAATTTCGCAAGGTAAATTATTTGAGTAATAACCAACATAATCCTTATCCTTTAGGTAATCGAATTCAATTGCAGCCGATTGATAAAGTTCTTTTTCTAAAAATACTTTGTCACCAGCCGCACCACAGCATCTAAGTTCAGTTAGATCCGCATTAATTCCCAAATTCTTCAGCTTATTTAATATTTCTTCGTCAGTCAAAAGCAATCGAGTAGAGCAGCTTGGATGGAATAAAATCTTTTCGTTTGTGATTTGAAGATTTTCTCTTCCAAGATTTAAAAAATCAAATGTATCAATAAAGTTGACATTCTGATTATCGTTTTTTAGATAGCCATAGCAGCTTTCGGAATCAATAACTACTGCTTTTGGATTGAATTTAGCTAAAACATCTGTAAGATAATTCTTATGCACATTGGAAAGATTCAGCATTCCTTTGGATTCATACATTAGTCCACAACATTTACCAGCAAGTTCTTCAAGAATAACGATATTCAAATTGAATAGAAGTCCAATATCCATAATTTTTTCAACTATATTTTCTTTTTGTGTACCCGAACCAAAAAGTCTGCTTGTGCAAGTTGGGAAATAGATGTAATCAATAGGTTTGCTTTCTTGATTGAATTCTAAATTGATTGGTTTATGCTTTAAATTAACAATTAAATCAAAATTCATATTTGGCTGGGAAAGTTTCGCTATATAATGGAAAATGCTATTTTTCAATAATGCCTTACTTTTAATTCCAAACTTAGCCACTTTTTCAATAGTTTTAAATTCTATATGTTCTAAAATACTCTCGTCTTCTTTTTCAAATCTATGTGATTTGACAAATAAACCTGTATTTATACCAACTGGACAAGTAATACTACACAGACCATCGGTTGCACAAGTATCATCGAATAAGTTTTTAATTTGCTTTTCTTCATTTACAGTCAATTTCAAATCCATTCTAACTATTTCTCTATGCAGTGCAATGCGTTGTCTGGGTGTGAGGGTTGTATTTTTACTCGGACAAACTACTTCGCAAAAGCCACATTCTATACATTTATCAACAATAGGCGAGACATCTGGAATACTTTTAATATTTTTTAAATGAATTTGATAATCATCATTTAATAAAACTCCATAATTAAAAATACCATCTGGATCTATTGCTGACTTGACTTGGTGCATTATACTATATAATTGGCTTCCCCATTCTTTTTCGACGAATGGCGACATATTCCTGCCTGTTCCATGTTCTGCTTTTAAAGAACCATCAAATTTATCTACAATTAAATCAGTTAAATCTTTAAAGAAAGATTCTAATTTGTTTAATTCTTTTTCCGATGAAAAGTTCTCAGAGATTGTGAAATGTATATTCCCATCAATTCCGTGTCCGTAAATACCAGTATTAAAATCATATTTGTTAATTAGATTTCTAATGTCCGATAAAGCTTCACTTAAATCATCAATTCTAACTGCAACATCTTCAATAATAAAGCTAGTGTTTGGTTTCTTTTGCCCACCAATAGAAGCTAATAACCCTTTTCTAATTGCCCAAAGTTGATATTGCTCTTTATGTAAAAGTGTTGAGAATTTATCTTCAAAATTTATTTTATTGAACACACTATCTTCTTTTAATTCAAAAGTTGCTCTATCTAATTCATTTTCAAAACCAAACTCTGCTAATAAAGCAAACTTATTAGTTAAATCAAAATCAAGTATATTAATTATTTTACTCGCTACAGAATCTAAACTAATTGAATCCATAAATTCTAATGCTTCAGCTCCATAAGATTTAAGTACTTTTATTGCCTCGCTTAACTTCTTTGCTGATGAAAAACTTAAGAAATATGTTTTTTTAAATTTATTTAAAGGAACTGTTTTAAAAGTAGCTTCACTTATGAAACCAAGTGTGCCTTCAGATCCAATTAGCAAATGTGTTAAAATATCAATTGGTTTTTCAAAATCAAGAAATGAATTAAGCGAATAACCAATTGTATTTTTTAACTCATACTTACGTTTGATTTTGTCAACAAATATATTATTATTTAATATTTCTTCTTTTAAAGCAATTAATTTCTGGTATGTTAAAGGGGCAGTTAGTTTAAGTTTATCATCAGCATCAGCTTCGAGTGAATTTATTTCAATTCCATTGGACAGTATGAAAGTCATACCAAGCATTGTGCTATAAGAGTTATTCAATGTGCCACAAGAAAGACCACCAGAATTATTAGCCAATATACCCCCAATCATAGCAGAATTTATAGATGCTGGGTCGGGGCCAAATTTACGATTATAAGGAGATAATACTTGATTTAACTTAGCACCAATAACTGAAATTCCTGCTCGTATTGCTTTCCCATTATCTAATACTTCGAGTTGCTTCCAATTTTTGCTAACATCCACAGCAATGCTATTAGTTAAAGTTTGACCAGCCAAGCTTGTTCCAGCAGCTCTAAAAGTTAAAGACTTACAATTATTTTTAGCATAATTGATTAGCGAGATAATATCGATATTATCAGTCGGTTTTGCTACTGCTTCGGGCATATAGCGATAAAGCGATGCATCAGTTGCATAGATAAGAGTTGTTAATCTATCTGTTAATAATTCCATTTATTTATTATTCTCATTTGTTAATTCCCATACTCTCGCTACTGCATCATCTATTACAGTCGTTATGTTATCAAGACCAATTTTATTTGCAACACCAGATTTTATTAAATCTTTTAATATTTCTTCTCTAACTCCAGATAAGATTAGTTTAGTGCCACTTTTCAAAGTAGCTTCATAAAATTCTACTATCGCATGGAGACCTGTCTCGTCAATATACGGAACAAATCTCATTCTTAGTATCAAAGCTAGTGGTTTATTTTCTAATATCTTAATTTCTTCTCTAAATTTATATGCTGCACCAAAAAATAATGGCCCTTCAATTTCAAAAACTTCAACCCCTATTGGAAGTTTGAAGTTACTAATAGATTTCATATCAATCACTTCATCAGTATCTTCATTGCTTACCAAGTTAATTTTACTTAAACTCGACATTTTTTCCATAAAAATAAAAGCAGAAAGCACCATACCTACTTGAATAGCTACTGTCAAATCTACAAATACAGTTAAAAGGAAAGTTACAATTAAAATTCCAGCATCTCTATAGGGACCTTTTGTTATTGAAACAAATGATTTCCATTCGCTCATATTATACGACACCACCACCAATACTCCAGCTAAACACGCCATAGGAATTAATTTTGCTAGTGGAGCGAATAGTAACATAATTAATAGTAATGTAAATGCATGAATAATCCCTGCCACTGGGCTTACAGCTCCACTTTTTACATTTGTTGCTGTACGGGCAATTGCTCCAGTTGCTGGAATTCCTCCAAAAGTTGCAGAAGCGATATTTGCCAATCCTTGGGCAATAAGTTCGACATTGGATTTATGTTTACTACCTATCATGCCATCTGCTACAACTGCTGAAAGTAAAGATTCTATTCCTCCAAGAAGTGCTATCGTAAAAGCAGGTTGTATTAATTTTTGAAATGTATGGAAATCAATATGGGGCAAGTGAGGAATAGGCAGACCACTCGGTAAATTTCCAAATTTGGAACCAATAGTTTCCACAGGCAATTTAAAGAAATATACAAGCAAGGTTGTCGAAACAATTGCTATAAGTGAGCCAGGTATTTTATGATTTATCTTTGGAACTATTAATATAATTATGATTGTTAATAATGCAACTCCTAGACTATAGAAGTTTAATGCATGGAAATTTACTGAATAATAAAATATTTTATCAATAAAATCGGCAGGTAAATTCCCAGATGTTAAACCAAATGCATCTTTAATTTGCGAGGAAAATATAATTAAAGCAATCCCTGAAGTGAAGCCGACAATTAAAGGATGGGGGATGTATTTTATTACCCCCCCCATTCTTGCAAATCCCATCACCATTAATATCAAACCAGCAATAAATGTAGAAACTATAAGACCATCTACACCATAGGTTTGCACAATGCCATAAACTATGACAATAAATGCGCCTGTTGGACCACCAATTTGTACTTTACTCCCGCCAAATGCTGATATAATCAAACCTGCAACTATAGCTGTTATTAAACCTGTTTCTGGAGTTACACCTGATGCAATAGCAAAAGCAATTGCCAACGGTAAAGCAACAATACCAACTATTACACCTGCAACTAAATCTTTGCTAAATTTAGTTTTATCATAGTTTTTAAGCGAATCAAATAGTTGTGGTTTTAACATTTATCTTGCCTTTTTATTCTTCTGATTTATTGAAAAGCTTATTTGTCAATTGATTTATTCCTGATTTTACAATTTTCGCAGACTTGTCAAAATTATTACTTAGAATTACTTCTGTATAACCGTTCTGTTTTATTCCAAGACGAACCTCGTTCACTTTGAAATTTTGTTCATTTGATTGAGTGTTTTCACTAATATAAGTGAAAACATAGAATTTATCATTGAAACTTGCTATAGCATCATCTGGCAAACTTAAAACAGATTTGTTTCCAACTTCAATTCTAGCTTTTATGAATGTCCCTGGCGTCAGTTTGTTGTCTTCTTTTGCTAAATGTCCATGAATTGAAATAGTTTTATCGGCATTCAATGAACGACCAATCAAATGAACAGTTGCAATTCGCTCTTGAGTTTCATTTGCTAAATTAAACCTTATTTTCTGATTTTCTTGCACCCTTGCTAAATCTTTCTCAAAAATTGATAATTCTGCGTGAATATGTTCTGTATTTATTAATTCAAAAACAACATCATTAGAAGATGAATATTTGCCAATGTTAGTATTTACCTTACTTACATAGCCACTAATTGGCGAAGTTACTTTGATTATTGAACTAATATTTCCAGCTTCTAAATTTTTAATAGAAATATTAATCAAGGATAGTTTTTGCTTAAGAGCATTTGTTTTTGCTAAAGAAATTTGAAATTCAGATTTAACTTTTTGCCTGTTTTTTTCAGAACTAACGTTATCTTTCGATAATATTTCCTGTCTTTTAAAATCTTGCTCTATGTAATCCAAATTTGCTTTTGCTTCTAAATAGTCTTGCTGTAATTGTATGTAATCCTGATGTTCAAATTCAGCCAATATTTGACCTTTACTGACTTTTATGCCTGGCAATAGGGAAGTGCGTTTTAAATTTCCGCCAATAGCCAATGAAATACTTATTAAGTTTTGTGGTGGAACGTCTAGTATTCCTGTACAATTTATTACATCGGAAAGCACTCTTTCTTCTAATTGAACATAATCCAATTTTGTGAATTGTAGTTCTGCATTTGTTAGTTCAACTGTATCTTGTTCTTTAACTTCAGTTTTTGCATTTGGTTTTTCTACTTTTATTTCTTCTTTTTTCCCACAAGAGAAAAGAAGAAAGACAGCAAGAATAATAATTGATATTTGATTTTTCATTTTCATTTCTCTCTTAATTTTCATTCAATAACTGCATTATTTCAATAGCAGTTTGATTTAATTTATGAATATTTTGGATATGTGTTTCTTTATAACCAAAAGTTTTGCTGATTGCAATTTGAAAATCTGAATAAGATAATTCACCATTCAAATATGCTGTTTTAGATTTGCTTTCCAAATCATCTGCGAAGAATAATAAAGAGCTTTGTGTTTTGTCAACTATTTTGTTGTACTTTTTGTAATCCCTCACAAGTATTTCTAGCTTATGCTGCAATACAAGTTTTTGATAATCATTTTTCATTTCAATAGATTTCAAATCAAGCTCAGCTACTTGGTTTCTTGCAGATTGTGCATTGAAAAACAATGGAAATGCTATTCCAACTTCAAAACTACTATAACGTTGACTACCTGTAAATCCGCTGAATGTTTGATTCATAATGCTCAAATTTAAATCAGGCAATATTTCTTTCTTTTCAGTATCAAAATAAAGAGATTTACTTTTTGCTTCTGCTTGATTGATTCGCAAAGATAAATTACCATCTAAATTTGCACTATTCAATTTATTACTTTCAATCTTGATTACAGAAATACTTCCTATTTCATAAATTCCAATTTGTTTGTCATAAAGTAATAAAGATAGTTTTTCTTTCGCAATTTCTAAATCTGTCTGGTTGGCTATTATCCTAATTTCCATTTCCTCGAGTTGAACTTTGGCAAAACTAAAATCTAAACTATTAGTCTCGCCAGCATCTAATCTAATTTTGGCTGATTCTGCAATTATTGCAAAAGATTTGGCTTGTTGTGAATACAAAGTATTTAAACTTACATAATATTCCACATTATTTAATTGCTGCCTAATATTGAATTTGATTTCATTTATTAATTGTTGTTTATTTGCTTGAATTATTTCTAAATTAGATTGCAAATAATTCTCTTTAGCATACATTTTTGAAATAAATGGAATTGTTTGGTTAAGCTTCACTGCATTATCGTCATACATATCATTGAATTTGCCAAATTGATATGACAAGTTGGTTTTCCCAAAATCAAATGCAATTTTTGTGTTTGCCGACTGTTTTTCGATAACCAAATCAATTTCTTTTAACTGCAAATTATTCCGCATTGCAAGTTCAAAACATTTGTCAGCAGTTAAGATTTCTGATTTGAGAGGGAAAAATGGAATTAACAAAAGCAATGAAATTGCTATACCTAAATTATTGATTTTATTTCTTACCATTCTTATTTCTACCAAATAATATAAAATTGGTAATACAAGTAAAGTAAGTAGTGTAGAAGTAATTAATCCACCAATCACAACTGTTGCAAGAGGTTTTTGTACTTCTGCTCCAGCTCCATTTGAAAGTGCCATTGGCAAAAAGCCCAGCGAAGCAACAAGAGCTGTCATTAGAACAGGTCGTAATCGAATAAAAGTACCACGAATTATGATACTATGCAGATTATAATGACTACTTTTTCTTAATGAGTTAAATTCAGTTATTAATACTATCCCATTCAGAACCGCAATTCCAAATAGGGCAATAAAACCTACACCTGCAGAAATACTAAATGGCATTCCTCGCAAAGTGAGCGAAAGCACACCTCCAATAGATGCCAATGGAATTGCAGTAAGTATTAAAAAACTCTGCTTAAAAGATTTTAAAGTAATAAATAATAGAAACATTATGAGGAATAAAGCACCTGGTACAGCCATTGTTAAACGTTTTTTAGCTTTGAGTAAATTCTCAAAATCCCCACCATATTTTATGAAATATCCTGTTGGTAGTTTAAGATCTTTGTCTAATTTTGCTTGAACTTCATTTACAACGCTTTCAATATCTCTACCTCTAACATTGAAACCTACTAGGATTTTCCTTTTAGTTGACTCTCTTTGTATTTGGTTTCTACCCGTAGTAATTTCTATAGAAGCTAATTGATTAATAGGTATTTGCATTCCTTCTGAATTGGATATATATAGATTTCCTATATTATCCAAATCTATTCTGAATTCATCTTTCAATCGTATAGCAAGTTCAAATCTTTTATCACCTTCATAAATTAAGCCCACAGATTCCCCAGCATAAGCACTACGAACTGCCTTACTAACATCTTCTACAGTGAATCTATATCTTGCCAAATTTTCACGATTGATATTGATTTTTACTTGAGGTAGCCCAGAATTTTGCTCCACATAAATATCCTCCACGCCACCTATATTTGAAATTAATGATTTTACCTTTTGCGAAACTTCAGTAAGTTCGTCCAAATCTTCGCCAAAGATTTTCATTCCTACATCTTGTCTTGCTCCAGACATTAACTCATTGAATCTCATTTGTACTGGTTGTTGGAATCCAAAATTAACTCCTGCTAAACTAGAAAGTTCTTTGGACATTTTTTCTGCAAGCTCTGTTTTCGATTTTGCACTTGTCCATTCCGATTTTGGTTTTAAATTCACTATTAAATCAAATGATTCAAATGGCATTGGGTCTGTAGGAATTTCACTTGTTCCAATTTTAGACACAACTTGAATTACTTCAGGAAATTTTCCCATAAGTATTTTTGCAGCTTTATTGGAAATATCCACAGATTCTCTTATTGAGCTACCCAAAAGTATTCTTGTTTCAATTGCAAAATCTCCCTCATCCAAAGTTGGTATAAATTCTCCACCCAACTGACTGAAAAGAAACAATGAAAACATAAATACTACAAGTGTAGCACTTATTACAGCAATTTTATTTCGCATTGCAAAAAATAATGTTGGTTTGTACAAATATTTGGCAAGTTCAATTATTCTATCAGAAATTGTTACTTTATGTGAAATAACTTTATTTAAAAATAGTGCATTTGCCATAGGCACATAAGTTAATGAAAGTACAAATGCACCCGCAATAGCATACATAATTGTTTCTGCCATTGGTTTAAACATTTTGCCTTCCACTCCAGTTAATGTTAGTATTGGCAAATAAACAATTAGAATGATTCCTTGACCAAACGAAGCAGATTTCATCATCTTAGATGCAGAATTAAAAATTATATCATTCATTTGATGCTGAGTTAGGGTTTGATTATTTCTTAAACCAAGACTATATATTGCAGCTTCCACAATTATAACAGCACCATCTACAATTAGTCCAAAATCAATAGCACCTAAGCTCATTAAATTTCCAGAAGCACCAGTCAAATACATAATTGAAATAGCAAAAAGTAATGATAAAGGAATAATTGAAGCTACAATTAAACCAGCTCTTACATTTCCCAAAAATAAAACTAGTACAAATATTACAATTAAAGCTCCTTCAATTAAATTTGTACTTACTGTAGAAATTGTATTGCCTACCATTTTGGATCTATCCAAATAAGGTACGAGTTCAATACCATTTGGTAGATTTTTTTTTATTTCATCAATTTTCAATTTAACTCTGTCAATCACTTTACCAGAGTTTTCACCTTTTAGCATCAATACAATGCCGCCGACTGTTTCTCCTTTTCCATTGTAAGTCATTGCACCGTAACGTATTGAATTACCAATTCTAGCGTCTGCCACATCTCGAATGTAAATAGGAGTGCCTCCATCAGTGTTTTTAATAAAAACTTTACTTATGTCATCAGTATTGGAAAGTAATCCCAAACCTCTAATGAAGTATGCTTTTGAATTTTTCTCAATATATGCACCGCCAGTATTTTGATTGTTTTTTTGTAAAGATGAAATTACATCGGTTAATGAAACCCCTAATGATCTCATTTTTATTGGATTGAGTGCCACTTCAAATTGCTTGACAAAACCACCAAAACTACTTATATCGGCTACTCCTTCAGTACCAATAAGTTGTCTGCGTATAGTCCAATCTTGTACTGTTCGTAAGTCCGTAAGAGTAAACTTATCTTCAAATCCCTTTTTCGGCTGCAGAATATACTGGTAAATCTCACCTAACCCAGATGTAACTGGTGCAAGTTCAGGCATTCCAAGTTCAGCTGGAATCTGACTTCTTATTTGGCTTATTCTTTCATTTATTTGTTGACGGGCCCAGTAAATATCAATTTCTTCTTTGAAAACAATAGTTACAACTGAAAGTCCAAATCTGGAAATAGAACGAATTTCTTCAATTCCTGGATTATTTGCCAAGTTTAATTCAACCGTTGAAGTTATAAATTTTTCTACTTCTTCGCTGCTTAAAGTTGGGCTTAAAGTAATCACTTGCACTTGGTTATTTGTAATGTCTGGCACAGCATCTATAGGAAGCTGAGTGAAAGAATAAATACCAAAAGCAAAGATCAATAATGTAAAGATTCCAATTATTAACTTATTATTAATTGAAAAATGGATTATCTTATCGAGCATATTTATCTCAAAATCAATTTTAAAAATATGATAGCATTTAGAAAAACTATCTCAAATTATTTAATTAAGAGTTATGCTCGTGGCGGATGCCAAAATTCGTAGAATTGAGATTCGTGTTTGTGGATATAGTTTTCTTCAAAATCAACTATTTCTAAACGAATTGATGTTTGAAGTTGAAAAACATCGGTGGAAACGATAATTACAGAGCAACAATCGCAACTACACAAAGGTGAGCAAGTCTCATTAGTGTTGTGACTTCCACAATTATTGTGTTTTTCCATTTGACTTTCACTTTTTGATTCAAAATGTAACTTGTCAGTGCAAGGATAAATCGAAAGTGCCAGTAAATAAATACTATATATTACTACAATTATTTTCAGTAATCAAAATTAACTATAAATTACGTAAAAACAATACTAAGTGACTATAATCATAAAATGTAGATTCAAAAAAAATGGCAATCATTTTCAGATTGCCAGTTTTTTTGAATTATTCCATTCTATTCTTAATTGAACCGTAGATTGTAATTTGATGTTTTTGAAGCCATTCTATTCCATCAGATGCAGCTTTAGCTGCTGGAAGAGTAGTTATACAATGCACTTTCTTTGCAAGTGCTGCTTCTCTAATTTGCAAATCATCTTGATATGCTTTGCGACCCAATGGAGTATTAATAATCATATTAATATCACCATTTTGAATTTTCTCAACCACATTTGGATTGCCTGCTCCGATTTTTGGAATTAAGCTAACTTTAATTCCATTATTGTTAAGCACATTGTAAGTACCAATTGTAGCGTGAATTTCAAATCCTAAATTTGCAAATCTGCGAGCAATTGGAACCATCTCTTGTTTATCGAAATCATTTACAGAAATAAATATACTTCCTTTAGTAGGCAAATTATTGCCCGCTGCTATCTGCGATTTGATATATGCTTCCCCAAAGAACTCGCTGATACCCATTACTTCGCCAGTAGAACGCATTTCTGGCCCTAATACTGTATCAACTCCAGGGAATTTATTGAATGAGAAAACAGGAGCTTTCACAGTATAATATCCCATAAATCCAGGATTTGGAATATTCATTTCCTTTAAACTTTCGCCAAGCATTAAATTGACAGCAATCTTAGTCAAAGGAATTCCATTTGATTTTGATACAAATGGTACAGTTCGTGAAGCTCTTGGATTCACTTCAATTACATATACTTCGTTGCGGAATACTGCATATTGAATATTGATGAATCCTTTGATTTCCAATTCTTTAATCATTGCGTATGTGTAGTCTCTAATTTTATCTATCACGTGAGGTTCCACTAAGTAAGTTGGCAACACGCAAGAACTATCACCAGAGTGAATACCTGCTTCTTCGATATGTTGCATAATTCCAGCAATCAATGAATCTTTTCCGTCGGAAAGTGCATCAACATCTACTTCGTAAGCATGTTCTAAAAATTTATCAATCAAAACAGGATGGTCAACATTTACTTTTGCTGCTTCTGTAATGTATTGTTTCAAATCATTTTCTTCATAAACAATTGCCATTCCACGTCCACCCAAAACATAAGAAGGGCGAACAATAACTGGAAAGCCAATATTTAGAGCTACTTTCATTGCTTCATCTGTAGTATAGGCAGTGCCACCAGGAGGGTAAGGAATTTGCAATTTGTCAAGCATTTCTATAAAACGACCTCTATCTTCAGCTTTATCAATATTGTTTTGTGAAGTACCAAGTATAGTTACTCCTTCCTCCAATAATCTTTTTGATAATTTAAGAGGAGTTTGTCCACCCAATTGAAGGATAACTCCGTCTGGTTTTTCCAAATCCAAGATATTCATTACGTCTTCAAAAAAGACTGGCTCGAAATATAATTTATCGGAAGTATCATAGTCTGTAGAAACAGTTTCAGGGTTACAATTTATCATAATTGTTTCAATTCCCATACCTTTCAGCACCATAGATGCTTGTGATGCACAGTAATCAAATTCAATACCTTGACCAATTCTGAATGGACCACCACCCAAAACAACAATTTTCTTTTTATCTTTAGATATACTTTCATTCTCTTTCATATAAGTAGAGTAGAAGTATGGAGTTTGAGCTTCAAATTCAGCAGCGCAAGTATCAACTTTCTTATAAGCTGGCATTATAGATAATGCCTTGCGTTTAAGTCTAACTTCATTTTCAGTTTTGTTTGTCAAATCAGCAATTTGTTTGTCAGAAAAGCCACTAAGTTTAAATTCTCTAAGTTTTTCTGGGTCAATTTTATTCAAATCGCTTGAAATTATTTCTTTTTCAGTTTCTACAATTTGCTTCATATTATCTAAAAACCAAGGGTCAATCTTAGTTAGTTCAAATATTTGTTCAATTGTATAGCCACGTTTGAATGCTTCTTTGATGTAGAAGATTCGCATTGGAGTTGCAAATTGCAGCTTGTTTTCTAATTTCTCTTTTGTTGCGTTTTCTAATCCTTTAAACTCTAAACCAGAAACTCCAATCTCAAGAGAGCGACATGCTTTTTGCAATGCTTCTCTAAAGTTTGAACCAATGCTCATCACTTCTCCTACACTTTTCATTTGTGTAGTCAAAGTAGATTCTACTTTGAATTTCTCAAAATCCCAACGAGGTACTTTCACTATAATATAATCAAGTACTGGCTCGAATGAAGCAGGAGTTGTAGTTGTGATTTCGTTCTGAATTTCATCTAATGTCAAGCCAACAGCTAATTGTGCAGCAATCTTTGCAATAGGGAAACCTGTAGCTTTTGAAACCAAAGCCGAGCTTCGAGAAACCCTTGGATTCATTTCAATCACTCGTACATCGCCATTGACAGGATTTACTCCAAATTGGATATTAGAGCCACCAGTAGCCACTCCAACCTTGCGAATAACGGCAATTGAGTAATCTCTTAATCTTTGGTATTCTATGTCTGACAATGTTTGTGCTGGAGCTACAGTTATACTATCGCCAGTATGAATTCCCATTGGGTCAAAATTTTCTACTGATGCAATTATTACCACATTGTCATTCACATCTCGCATCACTTCAAATTCATACTCTTTCCAACCTAATAATGACTCTTCTATCAGAAGCTCATTTGTTGGAGATAAATCGAATCCACGTGTTATAATTTCAAGATATTCTTTTGCATTATACGCAACCCCACCACCTGAGCCACCCAATGTGAACGATGGGCGAATAATCAATGGGAAATTGTATGATTTGGGTATTTCCAAAGCTTCTTCTATTGTGTTCACAATATTGCCTTTAGGGCATTCCAAGCCAATTTCTTCCATTGCTTCTTTGAATAGCTTTCTACCTTCGGCCACTTCAATAGAGCGAGTATTCACCCCCAATAGTTGAATATTGTATTTTTCTAAAATTCCTAACTCTTGTAATTGTAAAGTAACATTTAAAGCAGTTTGTCCACCAACTGTTGGCAATATCGCATCAATTTTTTCGCGTTGAATAATCTGTTCAATAATTTCAGGAATTATTGGCTCAATATAAGTTTTATTTGAAATCTCTGGGTCAGTCATTACAGTTGCTGGGTTAGAATTCAAAACAACAACATAATAACCCAATTTTTTCAATGCTTTCACAGCTTGGCTACCAGAGTAGTCAAATTCACCAGCTTGACCGATAACTATTGGACCGCTACCTATTACGAGTATGCGTTCTACGTCAGTTCTAATTGGCATTATCTTACTCCTTGCTTAACTGTTTCTAAAAAATCATTAAATACTATTTCTTTCGCTTCGTTTGGCCCTGGCGATGCTTCTGGGTGGAATTGTACGCAATTTATTGCCAATTCTTTATGTTTGATACCTTCCACAGAGAAGTCAAACAAATTCTCCCAAGTTAAATCCCACTCTTTGCTATTCATTACGCTATCTTTAGCAAGTGCATAATTATGATTTTGAGAAGTGATATATACTTTGCCATCAGGTAAATATTTCACTGGGTGGTTTCCACCGTGGTGTCCAAATTTTAATTTTTCTACTTCTAAGCCAAATGCTCTACCAATTAGTTGATGTCCAAAGCAAATACCAATTATTGGCTTTTTAGCGTTGGCAAAATCTATAATATATTTTTCAATACGAGTTACTACTCTTGGGTCGCCAGGTCCGTTTGATAGGAATATTGCATCGAAATCCAGCCCAGCAATATGTTGGTCGAAATTTGCATCGAATGGAACTAAGTGAACTTTATTGAATGTTTCTTTTAAGTTCTCGATTATATTTGATTTGATACCGAAATCTATTGCCATCACTTTCAAGTTGTTCTTGTCTGTACCATCGAAAGATTGAACTTTGTCAGATATGACCAACTTATAAATATCAGCATCAGATATAGATTCAGACAGTTTAATCAGAGCTATAAACTCATCTTTGTCTAAAATTTCAGTAGTAATGCCGCCCTTCATAGCTCCTTGGGTACGCAGTTGTTTAGTCAAAGCACGAGTGTCAACTCTATCAATTCCAAATACACTTTCACTTGTTAAATAATCTGGAAGAGATTGCACAGCTCGGAAATTACTCATCACATTTGAAGCTTCTCGAACGATAATACCTTCGGCATTTATTATATTGGATTGGTTGTCTTTTTTGGTAATACCATAATTGCCAATAAGAGGGTAGGTGAAAACTACCACTTGTCCTTTATAAGAAGGGTCTGTTAGAATTTCTTCATAGCCAGACATAGCAGTATTGAATACAAATTCGGCAAACTTAGTGCCTTGTCCAGAAAATGCTGTACCATACTCGAAGTATCCATTTTCTAGAGCAATTAATGCTTTCTTTCTTTCCATAAACTGTCTTATTAAGTTAAAATTGGCAAAAAAAATGCCCGACCTTGGGAGATCGGGCTCTTATCATTTTCTAAATATTTGCAGTGCTTAAATACATTAAAAACAAACTTACGAAAAGTAATCGAATAAACTACATCTATTTATCCACAAAAAAACAAGTAGAAATATAGTATTCTACAATATCTTCTAATTGCCATAATTGTATGGGAACAACATTTAAAAAGAACAGTAAGTTTAAAATTTGAGTGAAACTTATTCCTCTATCTCTTGCAATTCACTTGCACCAGTTTCGGCTTCATTCTGTTTCAGTATGTAGTCATCATGAAGTATTTGGGTTTTAGGCAAATTTTGAAGTACTTTTTTTACTTCTTCAAATTTCAACTTATTACCTCTTAAGTCAAGTATATCTAAATTTGTCATAGTCATCAAAGAATTTGGTATTGCTTTCAATGAATTGTTAGAAATGTCTAAAATTTTCAAATTTTTAAGTTCTGCTAAGTTATCAGTCATTGTTTTAATTTTATTACCTTTTAATCTAAGTACTTTCAAATTAATTAAATCTGACAAATCATTAGGCAACTCTTTCAATTTATTTTCCGATAAATCCAAGTATTCCAATCTATGGAAATCCATTATCTCGGCAGGGAACTTATTGAAACTATTTTTTGCCAAGCTTAAATATTTCAAGCTGCTATGCAAACCCTCAGGGAATTTCTTCAATTTTGAATTATCGAAAGAAGCAGCATATTCATTCTTATAAATTGTCGATTTGCTTCGGTCAAAATCAATTGTTCTAATTTTATTGTTCAAATCAGAAATTGTTTTAGTTATGCTTTCCAGTGCAATTTTGCTTTCACTGAAATTCTTTTTGTTTGATTTGAGTAAATTTAGAGCAGTATTCATAGATTGCAATGACATTTCAAGAAAATATTTCTTGTTGCTATATTCTTTATTAGCATTGCTCATATCTCTATATAGATAACCCATCTGTTCATTCGATTTTGCTAACCAATAGTTATCTTTCGATTTTCTCAATGTACTTTGCGATTTCTCGATATAGTCTTTTGCTTTGTCAAATTCCCCAGCTTCTCTATAAGTACCAGCCAAGCTGATATACTTTTTAGCTTGTTCCACACTAGTAGCAGCAAAAGTATTTGCAACTGCAAATACTAAAGCTAAAAGAATAATAGTTCTTAATTTCATTGTCATATTTTTCATTTAATTATTCTCCGTATTGTTTCCAAAGTCCGAAACGCAATCCAAAATTTAAACTACTTTGATTTATTTTACCAATGTTTAAAGTTTCGGGTGCGGAATAAACCACGCTGTTATTATAAAAAAGTAGTGAATAGCCTATGAATAAATCCACAGGATGATTTCTAACAGTATTGCGGAAACCTAATTCCAATCTTAATTGCTGACCTTTATTGGAGCTTCTTGCATAATCCGAATTGAAATTAATCTGATTAGGCGACTTGGTATCTGAAAAGAAGAAACCAACCCCTACTTTCAAATAACCAGAATAAGAACCAAGATTCATAATGTCTTTGATAGTGCCACTAAGCCCAAAGGCATAAAGCTGCGAATTAAAAATCAAACTACCAGTTGTGTTTTGGTTGCTCAAATTTGAATTAAAGTTATTGTATTCACCATAAATTTCAAAATTGTCGTTCTCTATTCCAATCAAAGCATTTGTATTTAAGTTTATTCCAAATCTAAAGTTTGGCTCGTATTCCAAAGCAGAATTATTGCTAAAATATTGATTCCCGCCAAAGTCAAAACTCATCACGTTTGTATGTTTGCTATAATTAGAAGAGTAGTATTTTTCAATTTCTTCAATTTTCTTTCTGTTCTTTTTCAGATTAGCTATATCACTCATCATTTTGGCTTCTCTTAAGCTGTCGTTTTCCAAATAAAGTTCATTAACCAAATCTCGCAAACGATATGTATAGTTAGTGTCCAATTGAGCCATGAAAATTTCTGATTGCAAACGTTCATTTTCATTTCTGAGTTTTGAGAGTTCTACATCATAGTTTTTCAGCACATCTATTAGCTTATTGCCTTGGATTTTTGCTATAGCATTAGCTGATTCTTTGGCTTGTTTGTAGTATTTTCTCAAAATTGCCGCATCGGGGGAAGTCAATTCTTCCGAGCTTGGTAGCAATGGCTTTTTAAAATTTGTATAACCTTTATCATTTAGCTTCATCCAGTTTGAATTAGCAATTTGATAATATTCCATCAGCTTTTGATAATATATTTCTTCATTTTCGGTAATGAATTCATATTCAGCTTGACTTGGTTCTTTTGGAATTGTAATTTCAGCATTTTGCAATATATTCTTACCAGTCTGAATTGGGTCGGACTGAGTTTGAGCAAAAGCAAATGAAGAACACAGCAATAGCAGTGTAATTTTTAAGCAATTCTGCATTGTATTTACCTCTAAATTCTAATATTAATGATTATTGAGGAGTTATAATCCTGCATATTAGAGCATACAGATAATGCAATTTAATGATATTTATTTGACTTAACTCTAAGTATTTCTACTTATCTTTTTCCCAAACTAATGTTGGCGTAGTTTCTTTACCTTCAAAAAGTAAGGGCATGGCAGTCAATTTCAGATATAGTTTGTTGTTTGTTTCCGTGAATTCATAATAACGTTTGACTTTTTTCCCAATCCAATTAGGAAATAGACTTTGTTTAACACTATGAGCAATAAATTTGCCAAACTCGTGAACCGTGTAATCACCGCAGTATGAGATGTATTGGTTGAATGATTCTATAATCTCTTCGGGTTTACCAAAGCGATAATCTTCGTTTGCGAATTTAGTTCTATTCAAATTTCCAAGCTGAGCTGACATTTTCCCATTATCCATATAGACTATCGTTCCAGCAATATTATTGCCAAAAGGGTAGTGCTTGCTTTCGCCAGTTTGAAAATAGAAATCTTTTAAACTCCAGCTTCCGATTAATTTTTCTGATGTTGACATATTATTTGACTATTTGAAATTCAACTCTGCGATTGAGTGTGCGTCCTTCTTCGGTACTATTATCAGCAACAGGTTTATCCTTACCATAACCTTTAGATGAGATGTGGTCTTTTAAAGCACCATTTTCGATTAAGTAGCTCTCAACTGATTCAGCTCGTTTGTGAGATAGTTTCAAATTCCTATCTTGTGTGCCAATATTATCTGTAAATCCTTGAATTTCTATTGATACTTCAGGATTATCTTTCATAAATTTAATTACTCTTTTCAGCTCTGGGAAAGATTCAGGTAGCAAAGTGAATTCTTTAAATTCAAAGAAAATATTGTTTAAACGAATTGATGAACCTTTTTCAATTTTCACCATTGAAATATCTCTCTTTACTTCATCATAATTTGTGAAGCCTGTCAAATCAATATTTTGATTCACTGCAATAAATCCTTTCGCCTCTGCTAAGAAACTATACTTTTCACCCGCAGGAAGTACTATTTTAAATTCACCAGTTGCACTATCTGAACGAGCAATGCCAAGTTCTTTTCCATCTGCCAATCGGCTATATATAATCTTGGTTGCAAGTGGCAATGAATCTTTTTGATTTCTAACATTTCCAGATAGCAAAACTACAGTTTTTGGTTTTAGTTCTGCTGGCAATTTCACTCTGAAAATATCATCAACCCCTATAGAATTATTACTTGAAACAAAATAAGCATATTCACCATTAGCAGGAATTGTATAATAAGCATCCCACCCATCGGAATTTATCACATTCCCTAAGTTTTCTGGTTCGCTCCAGTTTGTCCAACCGTCATCTAATCTATGTGTAACAAATAAATCATTCATTCCATAGCCAGGAAAACCGCTACTAGAATAGAAAAGTGTTACACCATCGGCAGCTAAAAATGGAGAAATTTCATCGGACGAACTATTTACAACATTTCCTAAGTTCAATGGCTCTGTCCAAACTCCTTCGGAATCTAAAAAACAAGCATAGATGTCATTTCCACCAATAGAATTTACACCTTCTACTCCAACCAAGAGAACTTTGCCATTGCTGCTTAAGTTATAACTTGAGTTGTTATTATTACTTATGAAATTTTTGATTTCAACTTTTGTCGGCTTTGCCCATACTCCATTGTTCAAAAAAGATAATGAAATGCCTTTGCTCATAGGTGCATTGTCATTATATACATTTCCTACTAGTAATTCATTATTACTGGGCGAAAGAGAAATTGCATAGTTGTTGTATTCATTATTAAGTGGGCGACCTAAATTGACTGCTTCTTGAAAAGCTCCTTTAGCTAATTCTGAATACCAAATGTCCAAAGCTTTTTTTTCCCCTATGTTATCGGGGTGATTAGAACGAGTGAAATATAATTTCTTGCCATCGAAAGAAATAATTGGAGCTAATTCTGAATATTCTGAATTGATTTTAATTCCTAAATTTTCTGGTTTTGTTGTAATAGCCTGCCCTTTATAAGTATTTATAACAGGAGCAAAAGATGCATTAATATCATCGCTGATTCCAATTGCATCAATCTGTTGAAAACCAGGCACTTTAGAAGTGTTTAAATAAACTTTTGCTGAAACCACTTGATAAGGTGTTCTACCAGTTTTTATTTCAAATATTCTATAACTTTCATCTAAATAAGGAAATAATTTATTTTCATAAACTTTATATTCTTCACCTTCGGAATCACTAAGTATTACTTTGCAAATAGAGCCAGGGTTATAATTTTCAATTATCCCAATTTTCTCAATTGCCATTGGGCTACTGAATTTCACTTGAATAAATTCTTCACCTTTACTCCATTCAAAACTGGGCGACCAAGCTGAAGGAGTGCTTCCAAATCCTTTGGAAACTGAAGGCTTGCCTAACACATTCTTAGCAGAGCCAACTGTTGTGCTTTTTTCTGAAGAAAAAGTAATAACTTCATCAGCCCATTGAATTCTTTGAGCAATAGCTGTACTAAAAAGCAGGACTAAAATGATAATATTTGTGAGAATTCTCATTTGAACTTAAATTTAATGACTGTTTATATTTGCAAAAATAAAAAGTTTAACCTTAAGAGATTTACAATTATGTTGAAAATTAGAAAATTCTTTTGAAAGTTTAATAATGATTTTCTTAATTTTCAGAAATTTATTAATTCAATTCAAAGATAATGCAAATTAAAAATGCAAAATTTGGTTTATTTTCTCTTGTTGTTTTTGCAATGATACTCTCAGTTTCTTGCAATGGTGGGCTTGAACCTCCTGCAAAAGAAGATGCTTCGAAACCCAAAAATTTGATTTTTGGAACAATTCGGTATATACAAGGCAAAAATAATTGGCCTCCAATTGATTCTATGAAAGATTTGAGAATTGTTTTCTTCACATCAATGCCAGATAGTGCTGGTTTGTTTAATGATGTAATTGCTGGGAAAGTAGTATTTACTGATAGCACATTAGCATTCAATGTAGATTCCACTGGCTTTCAATTTAAAGTGCCAACAACTCCAATTACTTTTAAGTATGTAGCAGTTGCTCAAAATTATGCTGGAATTTTAGAATGGAAAGTAGTTGGTCTTTATTCGAAAGATGGAATTAACCCAAGTGAGTTATTTATTGGTAAAGATAGTGTTATCAGGAATGTTGATATAAATGTTGATTTTAAAAATTTACCACCACAACCATTTTAAGAAAGATATTGAAAAATAAATTATATATATTGTTCTTAACGTATTCTTTGCTTTTAACCAGCAATGTTATTGCTAACAACTTTATTGGTATTGTTGTAGATGAAAGCAATCAGAGCAAATTGCAATTCGCCACAGTTAAGTTCTTGGATTATAGCGGTGGGACTTTTACAGATGCAAATGGCAAATTTATTCTAAATGACAAATCAAGCAAAAGATCTGATTATAAGATTATAATTTCTATGGTTGGCTATCAACAAGTAATTATTGACTTAAGCTCACCAAATAATAGATATGAGGTACAAGATGGATTGGACTATCTTTATATTCAGCTCAAACCTTCAATTTTGAATTATGATGAAGTGATAATCTCAGCATCAAAAAAAATTCAAGCTGTTCAGGAAGTTCCAATTTCATTTTCTATTCTTAAAGGGAGCGACTTAAATTTACGTTCCAATAAAAGTATTGAGAAAATATTAGAAATAGTGCCTGGAGTTGAAATAGTTAGAGATAATGTTTCTATTCGTGGAACATCTGGGTTTACATTTGGGCTTGGTTCTCGTACTGCCTTGCTACTCGATGGATTCCCATTATTAGCAGGAGATAATGGCGACATTAAATTTGAAGCACTACCTCTTTATAATGTAGAAAGGGTAGAGATAATCAAAGGAGCTGGCTCTGCTCTTTATGGCACTGGTGCTCTTGGTGGAGTTGTGAATATAATCACAGAAGAGCCAAAAGAAAATAGATATTCAATTAGAATGTTTTCTGGTTTTTTCCCAAAGCCGAACCATGAAGAATGGAACTTTAGCAACAACTTGAATTTTAATTCCGGATTAGATTTATCAATTGTGCAGAAATATGGCGATTTGGGTGTTATAGGTACTCTTGGTTATTACGATAAGCAAAGTTACAGAACAGGTGACAAAGAAAAACACATCAGCGGCTTTTTAAAAACAAGCTTAGCAGTTAATGAAACAGATAAAATTAATCTCTTAGCAAATGTTTCACTTGTAGAAAGAGACGATTGGGTTTATTGGAAAAGCTTAGCTCAAGCTTTTACTTCGCAAAATGACACTTTGCCAAAAATAAACTCAAATAAGTTTACTCTTTTTGCAGATTATCAAACAATTCTCAATGAAAAAAATGTACTTTTGCTTAGAGCAGGTACTTTCTATACCACTTATAATAACAATTTGATTCCCAATAGTGATTCATACAGGCAATCCAATGCAAATTCTATGAATTTTGAAGCTCAGCTTAACACAAGTTTATTTGATAAAATAAATTTAACTACGGGGTTAAACGCTTCACTCAATTCAGTTCGTTCTTTCACTTTTAAAGACCATAATCAATCAATTTTTGGAGCATATACTCAAGCAGAAATTAAAAACATTGATGATTTGATTATTACATTAGGAGCTAGATTTGATAGAGAGCAAACTGACAATAATCAAGAAAACATTGTACTTTCCCCCAAAGTTGGAATGTCCTATTTAGCAACTGATTATCTAACCTTTAGGGGATCTTTAGGAAGAGGGTTCAGAGCACCCACTATTGCTGAAAAATATACAAATGTAAGATTTGCAGGGCTTACTGTATTAGAAAACACATTACTAAAGCCCGAAACAAGCTATTCTTATGAATTGGGTGGAAATTATAGATTAAACTTAGATAACTTTACAATGAATATAGACTTGGCAATATTTCAAAATGATTTGAAAAATTTAATTGATCCAAATATAACTGGCTCGAATGTAAAATTTCAAAATATTTCTATTGCAAGGATTCGTGGGATAGAAATTGGAACAAGATTTTTAATTGCCAATGCAGTTGGTTTGGAAGCTTCAGTAACATTGATGGATCCAGTTGATTCAACTCTTACAACTAAATTGAAATATAGAGCTGAGCAAATGTTTGTTGGAAAATTATTTTTGCCATTCAGTAAAGATTTGAATTTAGTATTGAATTACAGATACAAATCAAAATGGCAAGCGATTGATTTATTGTTGGCTCAACAAGTCAAAGATGCACTAATATTCAATAGTCCAAGCGTTTTAGATGTTATCATAAATTACAATCTAAAGAATTTAACAGGTAGTAATATCGAAATTAATTTAAGTTGCTTCAACGTATTAAATTATTACTATACAGAAATGGTTGGCAATATGGGACCAACGAGAATGTATAATTTACAAATGAGATATACTTACTAATTAGAATGTCTGAAAAATTAATTGAAAATATTGATTATTACATCAATGAAACTGGACTTTTAGTATTCACAAAACATTACCATGAAAAGCGTGGTTACTGCTGTAAAAGTGGCTGTTTGAATTGTCCTTGGAATTATAAAGAAAAACAAAAAGAGGAAGATTATGCAAAAATTAAAACAATTTAGTTTGTTACTTTTATTATTAATAGTTTCTTGCAGTGGCAATAAAGACCCAAAAGAATACCCAAAAGCTATTATGGGTGATTGGTATGGGCTTTATATTGGTAAAGAAGTAATTATTCACATACATTCCACAAAAACATTGCAAATTGAATTTCCAGATAATAATTTGGTTTACACCACAAATTATTATTTCAATGACGAAGAAGTTCTTGCATTAGAAAAACCATATCAAGAATGTAAAATCAAAACAATGACGGATAAGGAAATGGAATTTGAATTGCCCAAAACTAAAGACAAACTGCCAATCCCTTTTATAATGGGAATAGTTTTTAAAAGAATGGACTGATTCCTAAATAAGGAAAAAGCTATAAAGTATTTGTTTAACTTGCGTTTATAATGAAAGTATTCTTGAAAATAATAAAATGGACATTGCTCGCAATAGTAGGTTTTGTTCTATTTGCTCCTATTTGGGTTTTAATCTATAAGGTTATAGACCCTCCTATTACTGCACATATGGTATTCAAACTTATGGATGGTAATGGCATTCATAAAGATTGGGCAGATTATGAAGATATCTCGCCTAACTTCTTCAAAGCAGTTGTTGGAGGCGAAGATGGTCGCTTTATGTCCCATGAAGGAGTGGACTGGAAAGCTGTAGAAGATGCAAAACGTTATAACGAACGCAACAAAGGAAAAAAAATGCGTGGGGCATCTACAATAACGATGCAAACTGCAAAAAACACATTTCTTTGGCACGGAAGAAACTACGTTCGCAAAGGGCTGGAAGTTTATTTCACATATTTGATTGAATATATTTGGGGCAAAAAGAGAATTTTAGAAGTTTATGCAAACGTAGTTGAATTAGGCGAAGGAATTTATGGAGTTGAAGAAGCTTCCCAAAGATTCTTTGGGAAAAGTGCTAAAAACTTAAGTCCTAGAGAAGCTGCACTAATGGCGGCTGTTTTACCAAATCCAATTCGTTGGTCGCCTGCACATCCTACGCCATATATTGAAAAAAGAGTTTCTTTCATTTTAGGGCGAATGGGAGTTGCAATCCCCAAAGTTAAGAAATAGTATAATAAAAAAGTATGAGCAAGCACGAACAAACTCCACTAATGAAGCAATATAACGGTATCAAAGAAAGATACCCAAATTCAATTTTGCTTTTCAGACTTGGCGATTTTTTTGAAACTTTTGGCGATGATGCTGTAATTACTGCTGAAGTTTGTGGAATTGCATTGACCAAACGCAATAATGGTGCAGCTGGAGATATGCCACTGGCTGGATTTCCTCATCATCAAATTGATAACTATTTACCAAAACTTGTTAGAGCGGGTCATAGAGTTGCTGTTTGCGAACAAATGGAAGACCCAAAACAAGCTAAGGGAATTGTAAAACGAGATGTTGTGGAAGTTGTTACTCCAGGGGTTGCTCTTTATGATAGATTGCTTGATTCGAAGAAAAATAATTTCTTAGCTGCAATTAACATATCCGATATTGGCAAAGGAATTATGCTTGCAGGAATTGCTTATTGCGATATTTCTACAGGGGAGTTTAAGTCTGCCGAATTACCTCTTTCAAAATTAAAAGAAGTACTCACAGCAATAAACCCAAATGAAATAATAATAAACAAATGTTATAAATATGAACTTGAAGCAATAATTCAAACTCTTAGCAACACGCCCACAATTACTAAACTTGAAGATTGGATCTTCGACAATGAATTTGCCAGAGATTTAATTAGTAAGCATTTTTCTACTCGAAATTTAAAAGGATTTGGAATTGAAAATCTATCAATTGGCATTACTGCAATTGGTGCTATTATTTATTATGTTGGCGAAACACAAAATAAATATCTTAAACAAATTAATAGCTTAAGTATATTTAATCCATTTGAATATATGCTTCTGGACCAATCCACTCGTAGGAATTTAGAGATTACTTATAGTGCGAACAACACAAAAGATGGTTCTCTTTACGCTGTATTAGATAGGACATTGACTCCACTTGGAGCAAGAATGCTTAAAAATTGGATGAACAATCCATTAATAAATATAGACTTAATAAATCAAAGATTAAATATTGTAGAGATATTTTATAATTCATATCCGCAATTATTACTGCTGAGAAGTGTGCTAAATCAGATTAGTGATTTGGAGCGACTAATGAGCAAATTATCCGCTCAAAGAGCTAATCCACGCGATATATTAAATATAAAAAATAGCTTGAAGTTAATGCCCGATATTAAAGAAATTATTAATTCAATTTCTAATTCTAAAGAATTGCAAACATTAATTTCTGGGCTGAATAATTTAACAGAATTAGTAGCTCATATTGAAAATCATATTTTCGATGAAGCACCTGTGCAAATTGGGACTGGTAGTCTTTTCAAAGAGGGTATTGATTCTCAGCTAGATGAATACGTGAAATTGAAATATGATTCAAAGCAATATTTAGCAGAATTTCAAGCAAATGAAAGAGAGCGAACTGGTATAGGTAATTTGAAAATCAGCTTCAATAATGTCTTCGGTTATTATATTGAAATAAGCAAAGGACAAGTCCAAAAAACTCCTGAGAATTATGAACGCAGACAAACACTTGCTAATGCCGAACGATATATCACTCCAGAGCTAAAAGAATTTGAAGTGAAAATACTTTCTGCTGAAGAAAAAATAATGCAATTTGAATCTGCACTTTTTGCAGAATTAATAACAAAAGTATATAATGACGCAGAAGCAATATTGAGCAATTCTCAAATTATTGCAACTCTTGACTGTTTGCAATGCTTTGCATTTGTTTCAACTGAGTATGGTTACACAAAGCCAATAGTAGATGATTCTTATATTTTAGATATTAAAAATGGCAGACACCCTGTGGTAGAAAAGTTATTACCATCGGGTGAATCATTCACTAAAAATGATACATTTATTGATATTGAATCCGAGCAAATACATATTATAACTGGTCCAAATATGGCAGGAAAGTCTTGCTATTTGCGACAAGTAGGTCTTATCACATTGATGGCACACGTGGGTTGCTTTGTGCCAGCATCGTCGGCACATATTGGATTAGTGGATAGAATTTTCACAAGAGTAGGTGCTCAAGATAGTATTACATCTGGTGAAAGTACGTTTTTAGTGGAAATGCAAGAAGCGGCAAATATATTAAATAATGCAACTTCACGGAGTCTGTTACTGCTTGATGAAGTGGGCAGAGGCACAGCCACCTACGATGGGATTTCAATCTCTTGGGCTATTACAGAGCATCTTCATAATAAAATAAATGCACGTACTTTATTTGCCACTCACTACCACGAATTAAATGAATTAACTACGAAATTTGATAAAGTTGTAAATTATAAAGTAGATGTTGTGGAAGCTGAGGATAAAATAATATTCACTCACAAACTGAGCAAAGGTACAGCTAATCATTCATTCGGTATTCACGTAGCTAAAATGGCAGGAGTGCCTATTGATGTAGTGGACAGAGCAAATGAGATTATGCACGAATTGGAATCAAATGAAAAACAAGAATCAATTCAAATAAAAACAATAAAGCCAAAAGTCACACAAATTAGTAATAGAAGTGTTAGTTCAAATGCTAATCAGCTGTCTATTATGGAATTTCAAGACGATAAAATACGACAACGTTTGAAAGAAATTAATATGGACAACCTCACTCCATTACAAGCATTCCAGATTATGATGGAAATGAAAAAGTTAGCTGATTAGTTAGATACTTTTTTAATTACTTTTCTGTTCTTATAAATTAACTCTATAAAATATAGTCCTTTAGGAAATTGATAGAGCTTTTCAATGCTAGTTTCTATTAAGTTGCCATTTAATGAATAAATATTAGTTGAAAGTAATTCTGAATTATAAATTTCTTCATCTACAGAAAGTAGTGCTGTTGCCACGTATTCATAAATAACTTTTGTTGTATCTCCATCATTTCCTTCCACCCAAAAGTCCACTTGCGATTTTGCAGTACCCATAATATTATTTGGGTAGAATTGCAAAACAGTAATTATATAATCATTTGGTAGTAATAAAAAGCTACCGACAGTATCTGTTTCATTATGAAAAATGAATGCAAAATCGAAAGTTGCATCCCAACCTTGAGGTTTAGGTACTAAATACTTCTTTTTCCAATTTATCTTCAAAGTATCATCGCTCAATGACTGCATCTTGTTTGGATAATAGCAAACAAAACTACTAGCCGATGATGTGAAATAAACAGAATCAGAAGCCATTTCAAATAGCTTTTTAGCATTAGTTAATCTTACAAAACTAAGCAATACTATAATTATCGTAAATATTTTTTTCATAGTCTTTAATTTCTATCACATCGTTAGTTATCTGATTTGAAAAGTTCATTAGCTCATCTCTTGTAAATATGAACTCATAGAAACACTTTTCAAATATCTTAGAATCCAAAGCATTTGGAAAAACCAACCTCGCTTTGAAAATTTCTTGTTGCTCATTTAATAGCATTGCAAAATACGAATATGTTTGCATTTGATATTTATAAGTATTTGCTAGACGCTCAATATCGGAGCTTGTTGTTATCTGGTTTGTCTTCCAATCCCAAATTTCATAATCGCCATTATCGTGTTTAATCAGTAAGTCAATAGTTACCATAAAGAAGTCGTCATTGAATGGCATATATAGACAAAACTCTTTTTTACCATTCAATATTTCTTTTAAATATTCTTTAAAAATGTTTGTATTGATTAACTCCAAGGCAAATGCAAATACTTTCTCTTTAATTTCCAAATCGTTAATAATATGGTTTTCTGAAAGGAAATTGTCAAGCGATAGTTTAAGCATTTCAAAATTATCGTTCACATACCACTTATTGATATTCTCCATTATATAGTGGAAGGCATTCCCAATTATGATTGCCTTATCTTGATTGCTTATAGTAATTGGCAAGCTTTGTTCAGCTTCATTTTCATTGCTGTTTTTGCTATTTATAATAGCTTTCTCACTTTTATTGCCAAAAAAGTAAATGTCACTATAATCAAACTTCTCATCTTTGAACTTTTTGATTTTACTTGCAGAAAAAAACAAATGCTTTTGATAATCAGTCAATTGACCAGTTAGTAATTCTTTCTCAGTTGTCACTAATTCAACATTTAAATCTATATTATCTTTTGAAAAGCTAAGAATAGGATTTGTTTCATCAATCAAATCCCAATTTAGCTTTGCAATATCTTTCATAGCTGTAACTACATAATCCTGCAAAAGTTTTAATGAGGAATCATTTTTGTTTGAAGAATCAATTGTATTTATAAATAACTGTTGTTCTGCTCTGGTGAATGCTACATATAGCAGACGCTTGTTTTCCTCGTGTTCTGTTAAAAGTTTATATTCTTTTAAATATTTCGTTATATAATTATCTTTCGTTTCTATAAGTTTATTATCTAATTCATTATCGAAAGAAATGAAATTATAATTAAGTCCTTTAGAATTGTCGTAGCGATTATTTCCACCACCTGCCAAATTATAAATTATTACGATTGGAAACTCTAAACCTTTAGATTTGTGTATAGTTAAGAGTTCTATTGCATTGAAATCAGAAGTGTAATTTATTTCTTCGTTAATTTTATTCTGAGATAAATCTTCTAATTTCATCACAAAATCATATAAATTCCCAAAGCCATTTTCTTCGAAACCACGTGAGTAATTAAAAATTGCTTTTAAACTATTTTGCCTTTGCGTATCGCTCAATGAAACATTAACAAACCAATTAGATCTTTTAATTATATCGCTAATTAAAAATGTAATATTTATTCTTTGTGCAATATTTATTTGATTTTCTAAAATCATTGAAATTGGTTTATTCTTAGTTTTTATTATATCGAATAGGTGTGGATTATTATTATCTGTAAATTCAGCTTTATAAAGCAATTTCATCTCTAATAGCTCACTATCGCTTAATCCAAAAAAAGGTGATTTTAAAATTGTCATTAATGCTATATCATCTTGAGGAAATATCAGAAACTTCAGATAGTTAGCTAAATCAAGATATATGTTGTTTTCGAACCATTGCTTTTCTCCTTGATATTTTACAGGTATTTTCAAGTCTTCCAAATAGAATTTAAGAATACTAAAATTTGTAGCATTTCTTGATATTACCGCTATATCGCTTGCTTTTACTTGTCTTTTACTTTTTAATTTCTTATCGTAAATCATATAAGGTTTATAAAGCATATTCGCAATTAAATTTGCAGTGTATTGTGCTTCTCTTTCAAAAAGATGCTTTTTCAGGTCTTTTTCATTTTTATTAATATTTATTATATTTACTTTTGAAAATTCATTATTCGTTTTAGCTCCTTCAGCCAAGTTGAATTTCTCATAATCTATTTTAGCTACTTTGTTTGCCTCTAAAAGATTAGTTTTAAAAGGCAATTCAAAGATATTTTTAAATACTGCATTGTTGAAATTAATCAAAGTAGGGAATAATCGGTAAGTATCAGCTAATACAACTTCTTCAGCTTTTGTTAGGTTTGTGCTGTTTAATGCCAAAAGTTCATTTTTTGCTTCAATGAAAACCCCAACTTCAGCTCCTCTAAAAGCATAAATACTTTGTTTTGCATCACCAACTATGACTAATTTTGTACTTATAGAATCAATTGATATGCTTGGGGTTAAATCATTTATAAAACTTTTAATAATCCTATATTGTAGTTCATCCGTATCCTGAAATTCATCAACCATAATGGTATGAAATCTAGTTTGTAATTTTGGCAAAATAGTATCGCTATGAGTTTCTAACATTCTCGCAGTTAGAATCAATGATTCATCATGGTGCAAAATGTTATTATCAATAGAAAGCTTTTCCATATTTTCGATAATCTCATTTCCCCAGTCATAAAGCAAAAGTAATTCTTGATTAAAGTCTTCTATACTTTTCAATATATCAAATTTGTTCTCCCGAATAAAATCATACATTTCAAGTTGATCAGATTCAGTTGAAAACTCCTTTGCCAGATATTTACCCAAACTTGTTCTTTTTTCAAATATTTCTTTCAATGCTATTAGCAATTCAGAATTATTCATTGCATTTGTTATAAATGCAAGTTTAGTATCTCGTTGCTCATTTTCTTTCATAATATCTTTATTTTGAGTTTTTTCAGAACTAAAATTATTCAATATAAACACAACTTCATCGTAGAACTTGCTCAAATCATTATAGAACTTCTCCAAGAAGAGTTTGTGCTTTTCTTGGAATTCAATTTCAAAATTATTTAATTTGCTTCTTTTGTAATAAATCTGAGTGATTTGTTCTTTGAAAAATTCTAATCCATATTTTTGGATAAATATCTTAAGTGATTTGTCTTTTGCTTTATATTTTTTTTCCAAAAAAATGTGGATAGCCCTAAGTTTATATTCATGTAGCTCCAAATCAGTCATCAAACTAAAATTTGGGTTCAATCCAGCTTCTACTGGAAATTCCTTCAATAGCTTATTGCAAAAGCTATGAATTGTAGAAAAATTTGCTTTAAAAATGTTGTCTGTAATTTCATCAGACACTTCAGAATCATCGAGAGCTTGAAAAACTCTTAGAGATATTTCATTTGCAGCTTTTTCAGTAAACGTAAGAGCAGCTATCTTTTCCACAGGAACACCAGACTTTATCAAGCGAACGATTTTCTGCACCATAGTCTGTGTTTTCCCGCTTCCAGCGTTTGCCGTAATCACCAAATGATAATCGGAAGTGATTACCTTTTCCTGAATTGGGCTGGGAAGAAACTGAACATTTTCTTTAGATTTTTCTGAATTCGACATTGAAATACAAAATTAGATTAAAAATATACCGCAATTTATATAAAACATTTTGTCATATCAAATTAATTCCGTAATTTTGTAATCTAAACATCGCGGGGTGGAGCAATAGGTAGCTCGTCGGGCTCATAACCCGAAGGTTGTAGGTTCGAGTCCTGCCTCCGCTACGATAAATCAAGAAAAGTCTTTATAACGAAAGTTGTAAAGACTTTTTTTGTTTTTGGAAACTCTAACTTATCTTTAAAGAGTTTTGACTTTATAGTAAGATTTTAGAAAAAGTCAAAGTGCAGTTTATTTTAAAAAAAGTTAGATACCTTAACAACATTTACAAGTAAGACAGTTTATGTATTTTTGTTAATGTTTTAGTTTGACATTTGGTTTGGATACCAGACTACTCTGGTAAGACAACAAAATATACTTAAAGTAGCTGAATAATAATTAATATACGTAACTACTTTTCTTTTGTAGAGGATTTAGATGGCAGCACTGCCTAGCAAAGCTGCAATACTTCGTAAATTCGATTTCTTCGCATTTTCAGAATGAAAAAGAAAGCGTTATCTGCTATGACAAAAAAAAAGACAGGTTTTATTAAACCTGTCCTTAAATTAGCTATTAATAATACACAGTTATTTAAAATTACTTACCAACAATAAAGTTAATCAGTTTGTTTGGTACATAAATCACTTTCATAATATTGAAACCATCTAAATGTCTTTGTATATTGTCATCTTGTTTAGCCAAGTTTTCTATTGTCGCTTGGTCTGAATTAAATGGTACAAGCATTTTGCCTCTAATTTTACTTGCGACTTGGATTACCATTTCCACTTCTTGTTTCATAGTTTTACTTTCGTCCCAATCTGGGTACTTCTCTAAAACTATGCTTGTGGTTTTGCCAAGTCTATTCCAAATTTCTTCGCAAATGTGAGGAGCAAATGCCGATAAAGCAAGTACAAATTGCTCATACATCTTGCGTGGCAATGCTTCGTACTTATAACATTCATTTACAAATATCATCATTTGCGAAATTGCAGTATTGAAGCTAAGGTTTTCAATATCTTCAGCTACTTTTTTAAGTGTAAAGTTAAGAGTAAATTCTTGGTCTTTGTTTAACTCAATATCTTGAATTAAGCTATTCATTGATCCATCATCATTTATACTTAATCGCCATACTCTTGAAAGGAATCTGAATACGCCTTCAATTCCTTTTTCTGACCAAGGTTTAGAAGCTTCAAGTGGGCCTAAAAACATTTCAAATAAACGTAGTGAGTCGGCACCGTATTCTCCAATTATATCATCTGGATTTACAACATTACCAAGAGATTTAGACATTTTTCTGCCGTCGGAACCTATAATTAAACCCTGATGGAATAATTTTTTGAATGGTTCAACAGTACTTACTAAATTATAGTCATAAAGCACTTTATGCCAAAAACGAGCATAAAGCAAATGTAACACAGCATGTTCAGAGCCACCCATATATAGGTCAACACCAGTTTCGCCCATCCAATAATTTTCAGCTTCTTCATCGGCGAATATTTCAGTATTTTTGGGGTCGATATATCGCAAATAATACCAGCAACTGCCTGCCCATTGGGGCATAGTATTAGTTTCAAAGCGAGCTTGTTTGCCAGTTAGTGGATCTATAAAGTTTACCCAAGAATCAACTTTTGCAAGAGGGGATTCACCTGTGCCAGCTGGCTGAAAATCTTGAACATCTGGCAAAACTAA
The DNA here is from genome assembly GCA_964650885.1 of uncultured Hyphomicrobiales bacterium. GTDB lineage: Bacteria > Bacteroidota > Ignavibacteria > Kapaibacteriales > UBA2268 > JAPLFM01. The sequence continues at coordinate 36,227 of CAZYXG010000001.1, forward strand.
TGGCAATTCATCTTCATTCAAGCCACGTTTTGTACCATCTTCAAAGAACATAATTGGCATTGGCTCACCCCAATATCTTTGGCGAGAAAATAACCAATCTCTCAAGCGGAATTGAATTTTTCTTTTACCAATTTTTTGTTGTTCAATCCAATCAATAATTTTAGATTTAGCTTCTATAGAAGGTAATCCTTCAATAGAGAAATCACAAGTTTCTGAATTAATCGAAACTCCATAATCTGTAAAAGCTTTTTCTTGAACATCGAAATCACTTCCATCGGCTGGAGCAACAACTTGTACTATTTTCATATCCAAAGCTTTTGCGAAATCGTGGTCTCTTTGGTCGTGCCCAGGCACAGCCATAATAGCTCCTGTTCCGTAGCTTCCAAGAACATAATCTGCAATTAAAATTGGAATTTCAGCTAAATTCATAGGATTAATAGCATAAGTGCCAGTGAAAACACCAGACTTTTCTTTGCCAGTTTCGCCACGTTCTAAATCACTTTTAAATGATGCTTCTTCTTGATATTTTTTTACTTTATCTTTTTGAGCTGTAATTGTAACTTCATCAACAAGTGGATGTTCAGGAGCAAGTACAATATAAGTTGCACCAAATAAAGTATCTGGGCGAGTGGTAAAGACAGTGATAGTTTTATTGCTATCTTTTACATTGAAAATTACTTCAGCACCTTCGCTTTTTCCTATCCAATGTTTTTGCATTTCCATTGTAGAATTTGGCCAATCTACTAAAGCTAAATCATCGAGCAAACGCTGAGAATATTCTGTAATGCGAATCATCCACTGACGCATTGGGCGGCGGACAACAGAGTAGCCTTTTTCTTTCCATTCATCTACTTCTTCATTTGCCAACACAGTTCCTAACTCTTCACACCAATTAACAGGCATCATTGAAATAAAAGCAAGGCGTTTGGAATCTCTATATTCTTCTATTTCTTTTTCAGTTGTTAAGTGAGAAGGTATTGGCAATTCTTCAATTGAGTTTGCTTTTTGAGTAGCTTGGTCGTAATAAGAATTATAAATCAAAAGGAACATCCATTGTGTCCATTTGTAATATTCAGGTGAAGTAGTATTAACTATTCTATCCCAGTCATAGCCAAGACCAATCATTTTCAATTGGCGTGTGAAATTTTCAATATTTATTAAAGTAGCATCATTTGGATGAATACCAGTTTTCATTGAGTATCGTTCAGTAGGCAAGCCGAAAGCATCAAAACCCATAGGGTGCAAAACGTTAAAACCTTTCATTCTCTTATATCGTGCTAAGATGTCGGTAGCGGTATAGCCCTCTGGGTGCCCGATATGCAAACCCGCACCACTTGGGTATGGGAACATATCTAAAATATAGTATTTAGGTTTTGAATAATCATTATGAGTAGCATAAATCTTGGAATCGTCCCACGATTTTTGCCATTTTGCTTCAATTTCTTTGAAAGGATAAGACATTTTTCTAATTGATTTGGTTGTAAAATTTCCGCAAAATACTGATTTTTGCAGTAAGGATTTACACAAAGTTTCAGTCTTATGTGTAAGTGAGTTGTGAAGATTCTATAAAATTTAGAATGTTATTAAGTATATAAAAGTGAAAGAAAAGGAATAAGCTAATTGACTTATAGAATTATCCAAGCAAATTTTTATTAAGTTGTGTTTTTCTTCATTTTCTTCAAATTTGTCTTCCCAAGTATAAATAGAAGTAATGTTTGATATAATATGAGCACAAGTTATTAGTTTTAAAGCAATTAGTTCCTTAGCAATTTCTTTTGCAAGTTTGGAATTATCTGTTGTAGTGTGAATTTGTGTGAATTCAAAGTTATTTTGTAACATTCTACACCAAATTGAGTTTTAAAGATAGACAAATTTAGTTAAATTTGTTTTTGCAAAATAGTAGAATTGTCTATGATTGAGTTATTTATTTTCTTTATGCACATATTTGCTGCATTATATGCCTTCACAAAAAACTGGGTAAACTCTGGTTTGAAAGATGGGTTTCTTGCATTGGCAGTGTTTGCATTAATGTTCATTATTGGTTGGGCATTTACAGGTACTTTAGCATATAGTATCTATCCAAGCGAATGGAAAAGCAACTTTTTCAATCATAACACGTTAGCATTAGTAATGTTAGCTATTCCAGAAACTTTTTTCTTCTATCAATTCTTCTATAAAGGTCAATTCAATAGAGGAACTAAAATTGGTTTCAACAAACAAGAAGTAATGGAAATAAATGACTAATTATTATACTATTTATCTAACTTGATAATATTAATGAAACTCAAATCTAAATTGCTTATTATTGCTAGTTTGTTTGTGTTTTGGGGTTGCCAAAACTATACAAACTTTACTACATTTTTCAATACCTTCTATAATGCAGAGAAGTTAATGAAAGAAAGCGAAGAAGAATTTGAATTCCATGATGAAAAACTCAGAATCACTCCAAGAGTGCTAGTCGTAGAGCCAGAGCTTTATTTCCCAAATATTCAAGCTAGCGGTGTACCTGCTTTTATGAACGACTTTGTTGTAAAGCAGAATAAAAGACAATCAGTCCAGATGAAATTAGATTCAATTATCATTAAAGGTTCTAAAATTTTAGCCACCAAAGGCAAAAGCGATTTTATTGAAAAGACATTATTTCTTATGGGAAAAACATTTTTCTATAAGGAAGAATGGCGTCCAGCAGCAGTGAAATGTGGCGAATTGTTAGATAAATTTCCAGAAGGGGATTTGTCTCCCGATGCTTCGCTATTAATGTCCAAATGCTATTTGATTGAAAAGAACTTCTATGCAGGCAAAACTCTTCTTTCGCAAACAGTAGATTTGGCATGGTTAAAACGCAGATACGATATCCTTTCAGAAGCATTCAGACTGCAAGCAGAACTTTCACTTTATGAAAATAACTTACCAGAAGCTATGCGTCCTTATAGACAAGCTATTGTTCAAACTGATGACAATCAATTGAAAGCAAAATGGCAAATTGATTTAGCTGCTTTGCTCTTCAGAATTGGTAAATTTGAATTAGCTGCCGATGCTTTTAGAGATGTAAATAAATATAGTCCCGATTACTTAGGTGAATTTGAATCTCAATTATATTTAGCTTCCTGCTTAAATAGATTAAAGAAAGATCAAGAAGCATCTAAAATATTATTTGATTTGGAAAATGATGGTAAGTTCAAAGAGTGGAAAGGTTTTGTTTTTGCTGAAAGATTAAATGGTTTGCGTTTAAACAAAAGCTATGATGAATTTGACAAATCTGAAAAATTTAGCGATACTGCTTATTCAAGTAATTTGCTTATCACCACTATTCAGTTTGAAAGAGCGATGGATATGTATAAAGCAAATGACTATGCTGGCTCTTTAAAGTTTTTTGCTAAGGCAAAATCTGCTAAATCTCCTGTATTTCAAACAGCAATAGAAATGTTCAAATTACTTTCAGATTACGATAGCAAAATGTCAACAGCTTCACCTATGATAAACAAAATAAACTCTGGCGAACAAGTGACTGACACAATGAGACTTTACGCTTCAAATTATGTTTATGAAATTGCTAGAATTCATGAAAAACTTAGAAATATTGACTCTTCGCTTTATTACTATAATTTGGCAAGAAATATAGCACCGAGTAATAACTTAGTAAAAGCTAAATATAGCTATGCATATTTTACTAAAATCAAAGAATCTAACCCCCAATTAGCTGATTCCATAAAAGAATATTTAGCTGCTAACTTTCCAAGAACTGAATATGGTCAGGCTATGATGAAAGATTTAGGTATGACCCAAGACTACCTTATAGATACTGTAGCAGAATTATTCAACTCAGGGGATAAATTTAGAAAATATGAAGATTATAAATCAGCTAACAGTCAATTTCTGAAAATTTATGATTTCTATCCAAAGTCAGGATATGCTCCAAAAGCATTATATACAATTGGTTGGGTACACGAAAACAGAACAAAAATGCTTGATAGCGCCTACTTTTATTATTCTTTATTGATAGAAAAATATCCTTTATCAATTTATGCAAAAGATGTCAAGTTAACATTTGAATATTTTTCTTTGATTAAAGATGGCAAACCAATACCAGATTCACTGAAAACTAAAGATATCAAAGAAGAAGTAATTACTATTGACATCAATGAACAAGCAAATCAGATGAGAGGGATTATAGATTCGATGAAAATAACCCCAATTCAAGATAAAAGCCCATTTGGTATAGATTTATCGCCTGCTCAATTACTTAAAGCTGGAAAAGAACTTCTATCTCAACCAGTCAATGCAGTTAAAAGTCTTGACTCTTTGAAAATGGATGAGTTAATAGACAAAGCTAAGGAAGCAGCGACTCCTACATTATTCAAATCGGACTCAACTAGAAAAGATACTACAAATTTGATACCTCCACCAAAAAAGTAAGTTCTTTGGCACTGTAATTGACATTAATAATTTAAATTAATTAATCAAAGAAAAATGGCAAAGACAACAACAAAAGCTACTTCAAAAGCAACTACCAAATCTAAATCAGCACCAAAAGTAGATTTAGAATCAAAAATATTTCAATTAGAAAATCAATTAGCGTGGTATAAATCATTTTTTGATAATGCAACCGATGCAGTCTTTATTGTACAACCCGAAACGTGGTCTGTACTAGATGCAAATGAATACGCAGCCACATTGCTTGGTCTTGAAAAAAACCAACTAATTGGAGCTGGTCTCTCACAGTTTAGAAGAATTTTCAAGTTGCTTAAGAAAACAAGTTCCCCAAGTGTTTTATCGGAACTTTCCTTCGATCATCCAAATGGCGAACCTATAATGCTAGAAGTAAGTGCAAGGTTTGTTAAGTATGAGGATGATTACTTAATTCAAGCGATAGCTAGAGATGTAAGCGAGCAGCACGCACTGACTGATAAAATGGTTCAAGCAGATAAATTAGTTCTTTTAGGACAACTTTCAGCAGGCGTGGCACACGAAATTCGCAACCCACTAGCAGCTGTGAACTTAAATTTACAGTTACTAAAGCGCGTGATTAAAGAAGAAGATCCGTCTTATAACAATGTGGTATCAGCCTTACAAGGAGTGGATAGAATTTCAAGAATAGTAGAAGTTACATTGAATTTCTCACGTCCAGCTATGCCAGATATTAAAGGAATGAATATTAACTCATTGATACCTAACGTATTGGATATGGTGGCAATGACATTAAAAAGAAAAGAAATCCAAGTTGATTTGAAACTAGCTGAGAATTTGCCTAATGTAGCTGCCGATGCTAAACAAATGCAACAAGTATTCATAAATTTGATTACAAATGCTGCTGATGCTATTAAAGGTAAAGGAAGTATAATAATAGAAAGTTATTTAGAAACTGCTTTACGGGCTAACGAAGGTGATTATATTGTAGTTTCTATTACTGATAACGGAATAGGAATGGCACCAGAAGAATTACAAAAGATATTTAATCCTTTCTTTACACGAAAAGCAGAAGGCACAGGGCTTGGCTTGCCAATTACTCAGCGAATAATGCACCAGCATACTGGTATAATTGACGTGGAAAGTAAGTTAGGAGATGGAACTACATTTTATATTAAGTTGCCTGTTCCAAGAAATTAGAAAACAAAAGCAGAAGCGATTTTAATTCACTTCTGCTTTTTAAAATTAATATTATTCAGACATATACATAGTTGCTTGCCATTTCAAGCTTTCAGCAACGTCAACTAATGTTTGTTTTTCTTCTTTTAAGAATAAACCAATACGAGCAATAATTTTCCCAGTTGGAATATTAAGAATTGTTCCTACATCTGCAAGTAAGTTACACTCATCTTGTGTCATAATTCCATCTGCTAAAATTATATGCAAAGCAGATTCAAACAAAAGGAATGAATTGTTTATTTGAGAATCTGGAAAAGCTAATTTCAAATATGATGTTATTGCATCAGCTGAATGACTAGAAAGACTAGATAATTCATTTTCTAAATCTATGTGGAATTTGTCCCAAACAATGTTTAATTCATTGCAAATTTCTTGGCAAACTAATAATTCTTCGTTTTGATGTTGACCATCAGAAGCAATTGCTGCAGCAGCTATTTTAACTAAATGCCAATTAAAATCACTTTCAATTTGCTTAGATGCTAAAAATTTAATGTAATTATCGTTTGTATGGGTACTAGATAACTTAACTTTTGTTTTTTCATACGCTTCATCGTAAGTAAATAACTTACCCTCTGCATCTCTTTTTAGAATTGGACTTTTCTTAATCATAGTTACTTAATAATTTGAAATTTAAAAAAAGCAAATTAAGAAAGTATTCAAAATAATTTACAACTTTTTTATTGACAAATAAATTATTTGTTACCTATTTCCCCATTGTTTTCTTTTGGGAGGCTGTAGTGTTTCAATTTCATTCAATTGATAATTCACATTAGGTTTACCAAATATTTCTTCCAATTTTGTGATTTTATCAAAATCAATTTGGTAATTCGCAGTGCCTTTGTATTTACTTATGATTTTGTAGTCGCTATTTTCACCTTCTTCAAAGAAGTTAAATATAATGTCTGAATAAAATGGTTCTTTAGAAAATTTTTCAAATAATTTGATTTTATCAATACTTGTTTGTTCAGATCTGTTCAACCAAATACTATATCCAGTTGTTAATTCTGCAAAGACTTCCGATATTGACATTATTTTTTGACAAACAATTTTTGTTTCGTTTTCTTCCATTTCTAAAGTACCGAATACAACTACAACTTCATCAACATTGACATTTTGTTTGTATTTTTCGTAAGTATCGGACCAACAAATTCCTTCAAATTTATTTGAAAAGTCTTCCATTTTAAAGAAACAAATCTGTTTTCTATCGCCTTTATTTGTAAGCATTTCCCTCTTTTCAGTAATCAATCCACACGCAATGAAACCTTGCAATTCACCGTTTTCAAGTTCAAGCTCCGAGGCATTATCCAGTCGTAAACCTTTAATAAACTTCTCGAATTTCTTTAATGGATGTCCAGACACATAGAAGTTAAGTACTTCTCTTTCTTTTTGTAGACGAATTTCTTCACTCCATTCTGCAATTATTGGCAATGAAGGTTCTGATAATTTTGTGTCATCATTTCCGGATTCTCCACCAAATAGACTATCCATATTTACCTCCGAAGAACTTTCCATTGCTTTAGCATAATCAAGTGCAGATTCTATCGAAACCATTAAAGCTGCTCTATGACCAGAGTTTAAAGAATCAAAAGCACCAGCACAGATCAATGATTCTAAAGCTCTTTTATTAACTACTCTTTTGTCCACTCTTGCAACGAAATCGAAGAAACTAATAAATGGCTTGTCTTCCCGAGCCTGCATTATACTTTCGACAGCTATAGTACCTACTCCTTTGATACCTGCCATACCAAAGTATATAGTGTTGTTTTTAACTTTAAAAAATGCATCTGATGTATTAACATCTGGTGCAACAACCTCAATGTTAAATTTCGCTGCTTCATCTTTTAGCATAACCAATTTGGATTGATTATTAAGTTCTTTGGACATATTTGCTGCAATGAATTCTGCTGGATAGTGTGCTTTCAAATATGCAGTTTGATATGCAATATAAGAATAAGCAATAGCGTGGGATTTATTGAAACCATAATCCGCAAACTTTCTCATCAATTCCCATACTTCAATAGCTATACTTTCTTTTACACCTTTTTCCATTGCACCTTGAATGAACTTTGGTTTCAATTCATCCATCATTTTATGGTCTTTCTTACCCATAGCTTTTCTTAGAATATCAGATTGAGCTAATGTGAAGCCAGAGAAATCTCTACTTAAAGTCATTGCTTGCTCTTGATAAACAACAATACCAAAGGTAGGACCTAAAGAGCTCTCAAGCAAAGGATGTAAGTATTTAATTTCTTCTTTACCTTGCTTACGTGCTATATAAGAAGGGATGTTTTCCATCGGGCCAGGTCTATAAAGTGCATTCATAGCTGCTATTTCTTCAAGGTTTTTTGGTTTCAGTTTTCTTAGCTGATCCATCATTCCACTTGACTCAAATTGAAAAATAGCTAAAGTATTGCCTTCTCCAATTATTTTATAAGTCTTTTCATCATCTATTGGTACATTGTCAATATCTATTTCAATATTATGATTTGCTTTAATCATATCTAAAGTTCTATCAATAATAGAAAGAGTTGTGAGTCCAAGGAAGTCCATTTTTACAAGACCAATCTCTTCTACATATTTCATATTGTACTGAGTGGCTAACTCAATAGAAGACCCATCTGCTTTCTTACTTCCTTGCTTTATAAGCGGCACATAATCTGTCAAATCTCCAGGTGCAATTACAACTCCAGCTGCATGAATACCTGTATTTCTGTTTCTATTTTCAAGCTGCATACCAAATGTAATTAAATTGTTTACAAGTGGGTCTGAATTGTTTTGCAAATACTGTAAAGCTGGAACTTCCTTTATTGCTTTTTCAATAGAATGCACTTTGCCAAATACAGTTGGTATTTGTTTAGTAATTTTTTTAACTTCATTTAGCGGGTATTTCAGTATTCTTGCAACGTCTGTTAGAACTGCTTTAGATGAGAGTTTACCAAAAGTTACAATCATTGCAACAGATTGTTCACCGTATTTTTCTTTTACATATTCAAAAACTTTCTCACGTTTTTCATCATTAAAGTCAACGTCAATATCGGGCATTGAAACTCTATCTGGATTGAGGAATCTTTCAAAAAGCAAACCAAATTGCAATGGTTCAATATCAGTAATTCCCAATGCATAAGCTACAATTGAACCTGCAGCAGAACCTCGACCAGGACCAACTCTAACTCCCATTTTGCGTGCTGCATCAATGAAGTCTGCTACAATTAAGAAATAACCAACAAAGCCCATATTTAAAATAACATTTAATTCGAAGTCCGTACGTTCTCGAATTTCAGTCGTAATTTCAGGATATCGTCTCTTTATACCCGCTTCAACAAGTTCGCGGCAATATTCTTTCAAATCATTAGCTTTAGACTCTTCAGGAATTTTGAAGTCAGGGAAGTAATATACTTTTGATGGAATATCTAAGTTGCATTTTTCAGCAATTTCAATTGTGTTTTCTAAAGCATCTGGAAAATCTTTAAAGATTTCATTCATTTCTGCTTTAGATTTGAAATAAAATTCTGGAGCACGATATTTCAAAACATTCAAATCAATCATATCAGAGTTAGTTGATTTGAAATCTCTAATATTTAGCATTACGTTGTGAGCCATAGCTTCTTCTTTTTTCACATAATGCACATCGTTTGTTGCCACAAGCTTTATATTCAAATCTTTAGCTATTTGAGGAACGTACTTTAAGATTAGTTTGTCTTCTTCAAAAAAGTGGTCTTGTATTTCTAAATAAAAATCATCACCAAAAAGATTTTTATAGTACTCAGATTTTTGGTATGCAATTTCAAGTTCATTATTTATAATGTGGTTGCTAATCACTCCACCCATACAAGCCGAAGTACAAATTATTCCTTCGTGGTGCATTTCTAATAGTTCATTATCAATTCTAGGTTTGTAATAAAATCCTTCAGTATTGCCTTTAGTAGTCAATTTCATTAAATTTTGGTAACCAATGTAATTTTTGGCTAAAAGAATTATATGGTAATAATTGCGTTTTTTATCGGCTCTTGCGTTTGTATCGAATCTGCTACCATTGGCAAGATATGCTTCAACTCCAACAATTGGCTTGATTTCTTGCTTTTTGCATTCTTTATAAAATTCAATACTTCCAAACATAACTCCGTGGTCTGTTAGAGCCAATGCTGAATGATTATCTTCTTTGGCAGCTTTAACCAAATCCTCAACTTTAGAAATAGAGTCAAGAATAGAGTAATGTGTATGATTATGTAAGTGAACAAAGTCTTTCATATTGTCTAGTTTTTTTAATGTAATTTTGGAATTAATTTTGCTAAATGTTTTTTGAACAAATGCAATATAGAAGTTAAATTCTGTCGTTGCAATGCTGTACATAACATTTAAATTCAGTTGATAACTATTTTGTCGTTATTTTGTTATTACTGAGTAACTATATAACAATCATAATAGTTGTGAAACTATTAGTTATCAACTAAGAAAAACATAATTTCAAAATTTATCCACATTTCCACATTATGAAAATCTTTATTGTAGCAGGCGATCAATCTGGCGACAACTATGGTGCTAAATTGATGCAAGAAATCCATAAAATCAATCCAGAAATTGAATTTCTAGGAATTGGTGGAGTGAATATGATTGCTCAAGGATTAAAGTCAATTGCTAAACTTAAAGAAATTTCAGTTACTGGATTTATTGAAGTAGCTAAGAAATATTCGTTTTTTAAGAAATTATTGAAAGAATGTCAAGAAACAATCATAAATGAAAAAGTAGATTTGTTCTTACCTATTGATTATCCAGGGTTTAACTTAAGATTAGCAAGCTATTGCAAAAGTATAAAAATACCTGTGATATACTATATTGCACCACAGCTGTGGGCTTGGGGTGCATATAGAGTAAAAAAATTGAAAAACGCAATTGATAAACTAATTGTTATTTTACCATTTGAAAAAAAGTATTTCAGTGATTTTGGAATTGAAACTGAATTCTTTGGCCATCCTTTGCTGGACAATAACTTGCTTACTCAGCCATTTATTGATTTTAAAGATAGAGACAAAACAGTCATTATAATGCCTGGCTCAAGAAAACAAGAAGTTCATAGGCATATGCCACTACTCTTTGAAGTCATAAAACTCCTTGTTGTCAAATATCCAAATTATCAATTTCATATAACAAAGTCAAAGTTAGTTGAGTCAAATGAATTCGCATCCTTATTAAGTATAAGTCCAAATGTAAAATTAGTAGAATTTGAATATAGTCAATTAAGAAAAAGTATATTTGCATTAATCAAAACAGGTACTTCTAATATCGAAGCAGCTCTTTGTGGTTTACCTTTTGCAATGTACTATAAAACATCTCCTATAAGTTATTATATTAGCAAGTGGTTAATCAAGTTACCTTACATCTCTTTGATAAATATAATCTTGAATAAAAAAGTTGTTTCAGAATTTATTCAAGATGAAGCTAATGTGCAAAATCTGACTTTAGAAGTTGAAAAGCATATTGAAGATGTTAATAAGTCTATAGAAATGCTTGAAGAATTCAATGTTTTACGTGAACAACTTGGCAATAATGGTGCAACACCTAAATTTGCAAATTATGTAATTGATTATTTAAATCTAAGAATATGAATAAGATAGTTAACTATATAGCATCAAAGTTTATAAACATACTTGCTTTTACTTGGCGAATTGAAATAATTGGCGAAGTTCTCCACAGCAATGGAGTTATTGTTTTTCTGCATGGTCAAATGTTGCCTTGTTGGTTTATATTTAGAAAACTTCAACCCTATGGAGTTGTTAGCCAAAGTAAAGATGGAGAAATACTAAGTACTTTATTAAGTAATTGGAATTTTAGTCTTATTCGAGGATCTTCTTCAAAAGATAGTAAAGAAGTAATGGCAAAAATTAAACAATTTTCAAAAACAAATTATGTACTTATGACTCCAGATGGCCCAAGAGGACCTGCTGGTTTGATTAAACCTGGAGCAGTAGTGGCTGCGGCAAGAGCAAATGTTTCAATACAATATATCAAAGTTGATATTGAAAGAAGTTGGATATTTTCGAAAAGTTGGGATAAATTTGAATTACCTAAGCCATTTTCTAAAATCCAACTTAGTTTTTCTGAGCAATTGCAGCCAGCCATTGATAGAGATGAGATTGATAGAATGATTGCTGAAATTGAAAAAGGGGTGAATGAAAAGTGAGATGGCTTTTATTACCATTTTCTTTTATATTTCAATTAGTAATTACGATACGTAAATTGCTTTATTCCATTGGACTTATAAAGCCTGTAAAGGTAAATCCTAAAGTAATTTCTGTTGGAAATATAACGGTTGGTGGCACTGGTAAAACTCCATTTGTTATTTATCTTTCAAGACTACTTCATAAGAACAATATTTCGGTTGTTATTATTTCTAGTGGATATAAAAGAAAAAACAACATTACATCTATTTATAATCCCGAAGCGGAAAACCAAAATATTTTTGATTTTAATCACTTAGTTAATGATTTTGGCGATGAAGCTACTTCTTTCATTTTGAATAATCCACAAATACCAATAGTTGTCCACAATAAGAAATGGGAAGCTGCTAAAATAGCTACTAACACTTTTAATCCAGAAGTACTTATAGTTGATGATGGTTTTCAACATTGGAAATTAAAAAGAGATTTAGACTTTGTTATTATAGATGAAAGTACAAATAATTCAGCCAACTATTTACTTCCTTATAGTCGCCTTAGAGAAAATTTTTATGCTTTGAAAAGAGCAGACTTAATTATAGAAAGAGACATAAAAGAACTAAATCCATTTATTATAGCAATGAAAAATGATGTTATTTCAATTAATACTATACAATTGGGTTTGTTTACATTTTACAACAGTCATTATGTCAAAATTGAAAATAGTGCAATAGGTAAATCTATTAGTTTGTCTAGCATTGCTTTGCCAATGAAATTCCATAAATTTGTAATCTCAAAGGGTATTGATATTGCAGAATCTATTTCATTTTCAGATCATTTTGCTTACAAAAGTGATGATATAGAAAAACTTTGCAAAAAATGTAATCAAATGGGTGCTTTGAGTGTTATAACAACTGAGAAAGATTACGTAAAGTTAAAATGTTTTTCAAATATATTCGATAATTACAATATCCAATTGGTTATTTGTAGAATTGAATTTGAAATTACTGAAAATTTTGAGATCTTGAAAAATAAACTACAGCAAATTGGTATCAATATTGCATGAATAAAATAATGATTGAACAAAAGATAAATATGGCTAAAATTATACTTTCAAAGCTTCTTACATTTGTTGTATTTAGCTTCTTAATTTTAAACACTACTGGTTGTATGGAGAACAAAAAACCAATAAGAATTGCTATTTCAAAAGCTTCTGGTTCTGACTCGTATAAGAATTACTCAAACTTTATCAAACATGCCGATGAAACTATTGAAATTGTTGATTTCTATAAAATGTCTCCAGAAAAAGCTATCGAAGAACTTAAAACTTGTAGTGGCTTAGTTCTTTCTGGTGGGCCTGATGCTCATCCTGCTAGATTTGGTAGACCAGAGGATACTTCACTTTGTTCAATAGATTTAGAAAGAGATACTCTTGAATTTGACATTATCAAATATGCACTCAATCATAAGATTCCTATTCTTGGGATTTGCCGTGGCGAACAACTAATGAATATTGCTTTAGGTGGCGATTTAATAGTTGATATTCCTTCTAATTTTGAAAAGACTAATAAGATTACTAATGTTTTGCACCAAACTAATGATAAGAAAGATACGAAGCACAAAATTAGTGTAAGAGAAAACTCAATACTTTATAAAATTGCTGGTACAACTTCGGGCGAAGTAAATAGCAATCATCATCAAGCTGTGGGTAAGTTATCAAACGATTTGTTTGCTTCAGCTTATACTCAAGATGGAACAATTGAAGCAATTGAATGGAATTCTACAGAAGGTAAATCTTGGTTTATAGGAGTGCAATGGCATCCTGAAAGATTAGAAAAAGATAATAAATTTAGTTCTCCATTAGCAAATGAATTTGTTAAGCAAGCTTATAAATTTGCAAAAGAAAGAAAATAAGCAAAAAATAAATTAAAGTAAATAATGAGTTCTCAAATAAATAGAAAGTATTGGCCTGTACCCGATAGTTATGAAAATGAATTTCCAAGAGCTGGTTCGCCAGGTTCATTTTGGGAAGATAGAAACGATAGACATCACTGTGGAGTAGATATTTACGCTCCTATTGGTGCTTCGGTTTTAGCTATTGATAGTGGTAGAGTTTTAGATGTTGGAATATTTACAAGCCCTAATGGCAATGATTTTTGGAATACTTCCTATTATGTCATAATTAAAAGTGATGAAAATATTGTTTATAAATATGCTGGCTTAGAAAATATTCTACTTAATCCAGGTAATAATGTCAATAGTGGTGATACAATTGGAGTTGTTGCTGCAGCTATAAATACTGATAGAGTTTCTTCAAAAGATCCTTTTTATATAAGAGAGTTGCTTTATAAAAATCAACCTACAATGTTGCATCTTGAAATTTACAAAGCACCAATAATTGAAATTAAACCTTACTTGGGTGGAAATTTCTTGGGAAATTATAAACCACAATCTTTGTTAGACCCAAATTTATTCCTTGTTGGTGTAACTAAAAATTAATGTCAAGTTGTAAGTTGAACTTATTATTCGCAACTTGCTCAAACTCTTCTGAACTATACTTCAAAGAGTTATAATCTAAGTATCTAAACCAAAGTCGGAGATTTTCTCCGACTTTTTGATTTATATATATTTGGTTTCTATTTCCATATCCAGTCAAAACTGGAGAGAAACCATAATTAGGATATATTTGTTCATAGCTCCAAATAGCGGCATCGAATGAATCAACAGAAAAGTGTGAATATCTCGCACCAATTAAAGTATTCTCGAAGGGTCTATATTTCAAATCGAAACCAATTTCAGTTCCTTTACTTTCACTATTTTGAGTATTGAATCTGTTAAAAGCAATCCAAAACTTAATATTTAATTTTTCAATACTTTTAGTTTCAAATTCAATTTTACTTTGGAATTTTTCCGAATCGTCTGCTTTATAAATTGAGTTGTCCTTCAAATAATCATTTTGTTTTTTGAATCTAAGCACAAGCTTAGCGTTAATCTTATTCCTATAATTAGTTTTCACTGATTGGAATAGCTCGTAACCTTGTTTCTTAATTGGTAGTTCCAAATCACTTTTACTTTTTGCAAAAACATCTATATATGTATATAAACTTAATTTTTCAGTTGCATATTCATTTGCTAAATATAACCCAATCTCATCTTGATTATTGCTGTATTCTCCAAATGCTCTCGAATACATTGCTCTATAATTTTGTCCATAGTATCGAGCAAAACCCAATATGTTTCCGCTTTGATAATCTATTTTGTAAGTGCCATTAATTGCATAATTGGAATTTACATCTCTTGCAATTTCAAAAAGGAATGAGGGTTGATTAGAGTTGTCTCGAAGAAATATAGATACGTTTGAAGTAAGGTTCAGCAATTTATTTTCAATGTTTAAAAACCGACTATACAGTGAATTAATATAGTTAACACCTAAGAGAACATCACTCAAACCTATTTCTGCACTTGCTCCAAATTCAGTTATAGAAGTATTGTATTTTCTGATAATTTCTGCACTATCTCTATAAAGTCCAGATTTCTGAAGTGTTCTACCATTTGAATTACTATCTAAACTATATGTTACATTTTTGCTACTTGCAAATGCTAACAATCCAAAAGTAGAAGTTTTGCTTTGACCACCAAAACTTGCTGCTATTCCTCTAAATGGTATATAATCACTTGTGCCAGAATATGAATTAACTTTTGTGCTATTATTGATAATCAAATCGTTATCAGTAGCACCTTTATTGGCGGACATACCTCTGCCAAATACTAATCCATTTGCCGAACTTATTTGAAAATTGCCCATATATAAGCTATAATCACTCATTTTGACATTAACAAAGCCAGATATATTATCGAAATTATTTGGTTCATAGTAATCCTTTTTGGTTGCTATTCCGATTTGAGTATTAATTGAATTTAAACTGAGAAATAGCTTATTAGTATTATCATAAGCTTTTCCTTGGAATTTATCACTTGTATTTATAGAGTTCAGGTTGTCGAAAGACATTCTGGAATAATATCTAAAATTATTGCTGACTTTCGAACTGTTAGATTGTTTAGTTTCTTCTTTGATTGAATTAATTGTAGCTAAGTTTAAAATTTGAAACTGTATGTTCGAGAGTTTTAAATCTAATTTTAATTTCTGTAAACTAATGAATGGATTTCTCTTAAAGCTTTCTACAATCTTTTCTGCTAGTTTTAAATCAATAGTGGGTAATTCTAAAAGTTCTTGAGAAGTAGATTTTTTTAGATTTATAGGAAAGTTAATAATTCGTTCCAAATCTTCCATAACCAATGTAATATTTGCTTCATTCTGCAAGTTCTCAAGTATGTTTTCTAAACTCTCTTCTTGTGAATATAAAGGAACACACAAGAAGAAAAGTAGAGTAGTTATTGCAATTCTAAAACTCAACTGCATACCCAATAGTAGAACTAAAGCCAAGTTTTTCGGTATAAGAAAATGAAGATAGAAGTTGATTACTTTGAAGTAGATAGATTACATCTAAACTTATACTTTGCGGATAAGTTTTATAAACTAATTTTGATTTCAATAAATCATTTAACTTCATTCCTCCACTTATTATAAATCCAGTTCCAAATGATTCTCTAATTTCAACATCTGCAGAAGTAAAGTAATTTTCAATTTCATAGCAAATACCAACTGTTGAACTTTTGTTTGATTGTGAATTACCAGCAAATTTACCATCATTCAAATTCTTTAATAGAACTGCTGCCGAAAGATTCTCATCTAATTGTAACTTTGCTGCTATGTCAATTTTGAGAGTATTAAATGCTCCAGTTCCTTGAATTTGCATTCTCGAATAAGACAATTGTGTACCTAAAATAACTTTATCAAACTTATAATTAGCACTTAAAGTAGGATTTATTTCATAGTAAAGTTTATTGCTAACAGCATTGATTCCAAAAGCTAAATTAAAATTTGTAATATTCTTACCATAGAATAATCTAAGCGTATTGAGTTCTTCCAAACCAAAACGATATGGTGAAACATTAGCTCCAAATTTGTTGTTATCAAATTGAGAAATAATTAGATTCGAATTAAAGAAGTTGAATTTTTGAGAAAGTGCAGGGCTTTCCCACACAGGGGAGTAATCTAGCAATGATTGGCTAGACAAATTTGAAGTTAGGACTAAAGTATATATGATAAGTATATATTTTCTCATAGATTACCATTTCTGTTTAAGTAAATTAAATATTTCCTTAATTATGTCAAAGAAGAAATTGAATTTTATATAAACAAAGAAATTATTTACCAATTAAATAATCAAATATAAATGCAGATAAAACAATTGGTTAAGAGGTATTCATCATAAAATTAATAAAGACAAATTTCTTTAAAAAAGTGGGATTTGCTTTGCTGAAATTAAAGGAGTGTTAGTTGTTT
>CAZYXG010000001.1:53531-295181 GCA_964650885.1 uncultured Hyphomicrobiales bacterium
TTTCTTTAAAAAAGTGGGATTTGCTTTGCTGAAATTAAAGGAGTGTTAGTTGTTTAATTTCAGAAGTAACTTTTGCATCAATTTGGTTGCTTTAAATAAAAAAAGCCAGTATAAATTATATACTGGCTTACAAAATTTTAAGTACCGAGAGAGGGACTTGAACCCCCGACACACGGATTATGATTCCGTTGCTCTAACCACCTGAGCTACCCCGGCATCTATTTGAACGAGTCAAATAAAATAGATTACAAAGTTAAGAGAAATTCTTGAAAAAATCAAGAACTTTCTAAAATTCTTTTTATTTCATCTCTTACACTTGCTGCTAATTCATAATCTTCGTCGCCAATTGCTTTATCTAATTTTATTTGTAGTTTGTCTAAAATAGATAGTGGAGTAGTTGGTTGATTTTCGCTGAATTGGCTAGCAGTAGCTTCAAAATCATTGTTGAATCTTTCTTCTGAATCAAGTTCGTCTTGCTGAGGCAATAAACCGCTTTCTTCTAATATACTTGCGTCAACATAAATTGGCACTTTGAATCTGACTGCTACAGCTATAGCATCGCTTGGGCGTGCATCTAGCTCTACATCTGGATTTTCAAACACTATTCGTGCATAGAATGTACCTTCTTGCAAATCATTAATTTCTACTTCAAGCAAACTAGCACCCATAGCGTCCACATAATTTTTGAATAAATCGTGGGTCATTGGGCGAGGAGGCACAACTCCTTCTATTTCTAATGCAATTGCCTGTGCTTCAAAAGCACCAATTATTATAGGTAATCTGCGGTGTCCATCAACTTCTTTTAGAATTAGTGCATAGGCATTTCCGCCAGCAGGGCTAGCGGAAAGTCCAAGTACCATCAATCTTACTTTTTCCATTTTCTAATTTAATTTTGTTTATCGAAATAACTATTCAATTAAGCCATTGCTTTGATTTGAGTAGTTAATTTTGGTACTACGTCGAATACATCTCCAACAATACCATAGTCTGCAACTTTAAATATCGGTGCATCTTTATCTTTATTGATTGCAACGATAATTTTTGAACCAGACATACCAGCCAAATGCTGAACCGCTCCGCTTACTGCCAATGCAACATATAAATTAGGAGAAACTGTTTTACCTGTTTGTCCAACTTGTTCTCCGTGTGGTCTCCACCCAGCATCAACAACAGCACGAGAAGCACCAACTGCTCCACCAATTGCTTTTGCCAAATCTTCAACTATATTGAAATTTTCTGGTCCTTTTAATCCACGTCCACCAGTTACGATTTTATCCGCTTCGGCTACGTCAAGTTTACCTTCGTTTCTAACAACTGATTTCACTTTAACTTTTAAATTATCTGTTGAAATATTTGGTGTGAAGTCAGTTGAAATAACATTTGCAGCAGAAGATTCTTTTGCAGTGAATACATTTGGACGAAGTGAAAATACTTTTATGTTTGAAGTAACTTCACAGCTAACTTCAGCCTTTCCAGCATAAACTGGCTTTGTAGCAGTTATATTTCCACCATTTTGAGCAAGACCAACACAATCAGAAATATATCCAGCAGATAATTTAACAGCTACTCTTGGTGCTAATTCTTTACCAGTAGCATTTGAGCCAAATAATATAGTAGAAACGCCATTAACATTTACAACTTCTTTAATTGCAGTAGCTACACCAGTTACTGAATAATTTGATAATGAATCTGATTTAACATTGATAACGTTTGCTAAGCCAAAATTTCCAACTGAATTAATAGCATCGGCATTGCCATTTATTATTACACCTAAAACATTATCGGCAGAAGTCAAAGACATTGCTGCAGTAATTGCTTCATAGCTTGTACGTTTTAATTGTTTGTCGTTTGCTTCTAAATAAACTAAAATTTTACTCATTTTGATTTTTCCTTTTCAATTAATCTTAATTAAATAACTTTTGCATCTTCGTGAAGAAGTCTAACCAATTCTGCAATATCTGCATCGGAATCGCCAAGTATTTTTCCTACTCTGGCTTTAGCAGGTATTTCCATTTTCAAGATGTTAGTTAAGTTATTCCCAGTTGCAATGCGATTGTCAATTGGTTTTGATTTCGCTTTCATAATTTGTGGCAATTTTGGATAGCGAGGTTCATTAATTCCTTTCTGAACACTTAGCAGACAAGGAAGCGATGTTTCAAGAATTTCTTTGCCACCTTCAATATCACGTTCGCAGTTCACAGTCGAGCCAGATATTTCTAATTTAGAAACAACTGAAACAGAAGGTAATTCTAATATTTCAGCTACCATAGAAGCTAATTGATTTGAATCGAAATCAATACTTTGTCTTCCGAAAAGAATTAAATCTGGATTTAATTCTTTTGCAACAGTTGCAATATTTTGTGCAACGAAAAATGAATCGAAATTGGTATCATTAGTTTTCACGTGGACAGCTTTTTCAGCACCCATAGCAAGTGCTGTGCGAAGAATATCTACAGAGGCATCATTTCCTACAGTCAATGCAGTAACTTCGCCACCATTTTTTTCTATTAGTTGCAATCCTTCTTCAAGAGCGAACTCATCGTAAGGATTTAAGATAAATTTTACACCATTAGTATCAATGTTTTTTCCATCAGCACCAACCACAATTTTTGTAACTGTATCTGGAACTCTAGAAATACATACCAAAATATTCATTTTGTTTATCACTCCAAAAAAAGAATGTGTTATTAATATAAGTCATCCGAATCTTCATCTTTTTCAGCTTCGGCTTTAATTTTCTCTATTTTTTCTTCTTCAAGCTTTTCTTTAATTATAAAGAATAACGAACTTTGGAAATCTTCTGCACTTTTCAATGCACAAGGAGGAACATTATAAAGAAGATAACTTGTTGAATTTGATGTTTTGCAAGGTTTCCCTTTTTGCAAAATTTTTATAGCAACTCTGCCTTCATATCTGTTTGCATTTTTGGTGCAAGTCAGCACATTGAAAATGAATTTCATTTTGTGCAGATATTCAGGTTTAGTTTTTACTTTGTAAATACTAGGTTTTCCGAAATCGGAAGTAAGTTTCCATTCTTCCAAAACTTCTTTAGTTTCGGAATCGAATATTTTAAAATCGCCACCAGCAATGAACTCATCGTCCGCTGTGAGTGTGATTACGATTTGCCCCAAATCGGGCTCAAGAAAACAATATTTAGTAGACGTATTTGACATAAATCGCAAAATATAGTATTTATGTTATAAATTTTAAACAATTTATTTAGAAGCTATTAAGCTACTACACTTTTTTGAATTTTCAATTCTTCTTTCAGATAAAAACCTGTAATACTTTTTTTGACTTTCGTCACTTCCGATGGAGTTCCTTCAGCAATAATTTCACCACCACCGCTACCTCCAAGAGGTCCAAGATCAATCACCCAATCAGCAGCTTTGATAATATCAAGATTATGTTCGATTACAAGTACAGTATTTCCTTTATCCACAAGCTCTTGCATAATTCTATTAAGAAGTCTTATATCTTCAAAATGAAGTCCAGTAGTAGGTTCATCTAATAGATATAATGTTTTGCCTGTGCTACGTTTAGAAAGTTCTGTTGCAAGTTTCACTCGCTGAGCTTCTCCACCAGAAAGAGTTGGAGATTGTTGCCCTAAAGTAATATACCCCAAACCAACATCATTCAAAGTATTGATTTTTTGAAATAATGATGGAATATCTCTGAAAAATTCAAGTGCTTCTTCAACAGTCATATCAAGAACATCAGCAATTGATTTCCCTTTGTAAAGCACAGTTAAAGTTTCTTGGTTATAACGTTTTCCATCGCAAATTTCACAATTTACAAACACATCTGGCAAGAAGTTCATTTCTATTTTCTTCATACCCGCACCTTCGCAATCTTCGCATCTACCTCCTTTCACATTGAAAGAAAAGCGACCAGTTTTGTAACCACGAATTTTTGATTCTGGGAGCATTGCGAAATAATCACGTATCAAGGTGAACATACCAGTATAAGTAGAAGGATTAGAGCGTGGGGTACGTCCAATTGGTGACTGATCTATTTCAATCACTTTATCAATATTATCCAAGCCATCTATTGATTCATAAGGCAAAGCATTTGTTTGACCACGGAAGAAAAATTTAGACAGAATTGGGTATAGTGTATCATTTATTAAACTTGACTTACCCGAACCACTAAGTCCAGTAACTACAGTAAGTTTGCCAAGTGGTAAATGCAAATCTACACATTGAAGATTATTACCTGTGCAGCCATAAAGTGAAAGTGATTTGCCACTTCCTTCACGCTCTTTAGAAACAAATTCTTCTTGCTTTTCGCCAAGTAAATATCGTGCGGTCAATGAAGCATCAATTTCTGATTTTTTTAAAGATTTTAGTTTGCTTGGGTCTGCCATTAATATTATTTCACCACCGTGAATTCCAGCTCCAGGACCCATATCAATGAATAAATCACACGCTTCAATCATTGCTTTATCGTGTTCGACAACAATTAGTGTATTACCTAAGTCTCTAAGATTTTTTAGAGAGTTAATTAATTTATCATTGTCGTGTTGGTGAAGTCCGATTGATGGCTCGTCCAATACGTACATAACACCGACTAACTTGCTTCCAATTTGTGATGCTAAACGAATACGTTGGGATTCTCCACCAGATAGAGAACGAGCAGTTCTATTTAATGATAAATAGCCAAGTCCTACATTCTCTAAAAACTCTAATCTATCATAAATTTCTTTAAGTACAAGAGTTGCTATTGTTTGGTCTCGTTTTGAAAGCTTTTTATTTAGGTCTTTGAAGTAAACATAAGCCAAATCTATATTTAGCTGTGTTAAATTAGAGATATGTTTTCCATCAATTAACACATTTAAGCTTTGTTTATTCAATCGTCCGCCATCGCATTCGTGGCAAAGCTTAGAAATCATAGCTTCTTCGTATTTATTTCGTCCAGCTGCAGTAGAAGACTTATGCAAATGATTTAAAGTGGGAATTACACCAATATATTTATGTTTGAATTTAAGTTCTGTACCATTATCCAACTTATAGCCAATTGATAGTTCTTCTTCTTTAAGTCCATACATTATGATTTCCCATACTTTTTTAGGGATTTTAGCAATAGGTGTTTTTATATCAATTTCAAATAACTTCATCAAATTTTCAATTTGAGTATAAAGCCAGTTAGCTTTGCTATTTTCTACAAAGAGAATTCCATTATCGGCAATTGAAATAGTATCGTCTTTAACAAGTAATTCATATTCAAAATCATATACTTCACCAATTCCATTGCAATCTTTACAAGCACCAAAAGGGGAATTGAATGAGAAATTATTAGGTGCAAGAATATCATAAGCTTTATGGCAACTTGGACAAGAATAGTTCGATGAATATAGTACTGGAATCCAAAAGTCTTCACGAGAACCAACTTTTTCAAGGAATAATGTCATAGTGCCTTCGCCTTTATCCAAAGCTAAAGCACTTGATTCCCTAATTCTTTGCTTACTATCTTCATTGATAAAGATTTTATCTATGACAAGTTCGACATTATGAATTTGGAAACGAGGTAATTGCATACCAGGAACAAGTTCTTTTACTAGACCATCAATACGTACTTTGGAATAGCCTTGCTTGATTAACTGCTCGAATAGTTCTCTATAATGACCTTTTCTTCCTTTTACAATAGGAGCAAGGATTAATGCACGCTGTCCATTATATTTTTCATAAATATTATCAATAATTTGGTCTAAGGTTTTCTTTTCAACAGGTATATTGCAGTTGGTGCAATATTGAACTCCAATTTTCGCATAAAGCAAACGCAAGTAATCGTAAATCTCTGTTACTGTCCCAACGGTAGAGCGGGGATTTGAACCAAGAGTTTTTTGTTCAATTGAAATAGATGGAGAAAGTCCTTCAACTAAGTCCACATCAGGTTTTTTCAAGCCGCCTATAAAGTTTTTAGCATAAGAAGAAAGACACTCAATATACCTACGCTGACCTTCGGCATAGAGTGTATCGAAAGCAAGACTAGATTTGCCAGAACCAGACAGTCCTGTGAAAACAATAAACTTATCACGTGGAATTGTTAAATTGATATTCTTTAGATTATGTTCTCTAGCTCCAAGAACTCGTATATCTTTTATTTCTTCTTCAACTTGAATTTCTGGACTTGTAACTTTCTTTGACATTAAATCTCTATTTAAAAATTTTCTATTTGACGTATAAAATCAAATTAAATTAGATGGCAATGAAAAATTCTTTTAGCTAATTCCTAAAATTCTTTTAGTTAATGCCTAAAATTCTTTTGTATTCCTCTATAATTACTTTAGACATTTTTTCCATAGAGTATTCTTTTTTAATTAATTCTCTTCCTTGTTTTGCTGCTTGAGATGCTTTTTCGTCATAGTTTAGCAGGTCTAAACACATCTTTGCAAATTCTTCTTTGTCATCGGCAATGTAGAGTCCTTCTTTTTCTGTTGCATTGATTCCTTCGGCTGCTATGCTTGTGGAAACTACAGGAGTGCCAGCTGAAAGAGATTCTAAAATTTTAATTCTTATTCCACTACCTACAAATAATGGAGATATTGTTAAACTAGATTTTGCAATTTCAGAGACAACATCGCTTACATAACCTAGAACTTCTACATTTAGGTGTTTATATTTAGAGAGAATTTCGGGCGGAGTTGTGCCAATTATTTTGAGTTTTGTGTGCGGTATTACTTTTAGAATCTTTGGCATCACGTTTTCTATAAACCATATCAAACCAGTTACATTATGTACCCATTTATAATTTGATGCAATGACAATCTCATGTTTATTTTTCTTAATGTTGTTATTTTTCCAGAGTTCTGTATCTACACCTCCTTTTGCTAAAACAAGATTTGCATCTGGGGATAATTCTTTTGCTCTATCTAAATCTACTTGTGTGATTGGAAAACAAACATCTAATTTAGGAAAGAGACTCGTTTCTTCATATTTGAGTAAATTTGCTTGATCTTTGATATAAAAGTATTGAAGTTTATCTTTCCAATTACCTTTTTTCAATTCATCGGCATAGCGTTGCCAAATCATATATTCAATATTATGTAATCGTAAACCAACTGGTATTCCGTACTTTTCTTTGATATATACCCCAAGCTGACCTATAGCCGAGTGGTCGCAATGGATAATATCGAAATTACCATTTTCAATTATATTATCAATTTTATCAAAAACAGATTGGTTTATATATTTTGAGAAATATATAGAATTAGAAACAAACAGCGATTTGAAAATTCGTAAAGGTGTATTTTCTAAATTATGCTTTAGAATTATGACTTCACCATATTTCGATGCTTCCAAAAGATGTTTCTTTTCAATTTCTTTGTCGGAATAGCAAAGAAAGGTAACTTCATTATTGAGAGATAAATTTTTGAATATATTGGAAATACCAATTTTACCACCATCGGAAGCTGGGAAAGGAAATTGGGGCGATATTTGTAAAATTCTCATAAACACTTTATTTAGAATTGAATTTGTTTTTGAATAAGTTAGCAAACATTTTAGCTTCGCTTTTTAGAATACTTGTGCCTAAAGTAATTTCATATACTTTATCGATAGGCACTGGTTTTCTTTCAGTTCTAATAGTTCTAAATATAGTGCTTAAATTTGTTGATAGTGCTTCAATATGATATAATGGGTTCAAAGTAACGCTAAAACTCATTAAAAGTTGAGAAAGAAAAATAACTACAGTGCGGCCAAGTGCTAAATGCAAAGGAAAATATTTCCAAGTGTATCGGAGTAACTGCGAAGTTAATTTTATCCATCGTTCTATCTTTGGTCTATCGTATGAGCTAGAGAAATGATGAGTAATTATATTAGGAAAATATCGAACATTAAACCCAGCAAGAATAGCACGAGTACAAAAATCAAGTTCTTCATGTCCAAATTGCCAAAATCCACCAATTTTATTGAAAACAGATTTACGAATAGCACTTCCAGGACCTGTCAAAGTATATGATTTATAACCATTGTGGGGAACATTTGCTTTATCGTGGGGCAAAGGGTAGTAATCACGTATTCTAAAGTTTGCTTTGGGATATACTTCTTCAGAAGCAATAATATCAACATCAGTATTTTCAGAGAAAATTTTGTTCACTAAAAAAAATGTATTCTCGTCTGCTGGGTAGGAATCACTGTCAGTACGCCAAATGATATCGCCCGTACTTACTGTAACGCCTATATTTTGTGCTAAAATATCAATATTGTCGGGCAGATAATGGTAAATTATATTAGGGAAATTTACTTTAATTGCTTCGCCAGTGCCATCTGTGGAATTGTTATCTATCACGATAATTTCAAAATCATCGTATATTTGTTTTAAGAAATTTGAAATAGTGAAGCAAACATCATCTTTTCTATTTCGAGTAGCTATGACAACACTAATTTTCATTAATTGTAATTTTGTTGGAAATATTTATTCTAAAATATTAATTTGTAACTAAAAATCAATGTTAATTCCGAATAGAAATAAAGAACATAAGAACGAAATTAAGAAACCAACTTTGCCATTAATCATTTTGGCTTCGATATGTGTAATTGGCACAATAGGTTATAAAATTTTGTGGGCTGATTATAATGCAACCTGGATGGAAGCTTTTTATATGACGTTTATAACTATTTCAACAACTGGTTATAGAGAAGTGCACCCTGTAAATAATCAAATTATGATTTTTACTATAATTGTTTCCACTTTAGGTATATCTAGTTTGTTTTATATGTTCAGTATCTTGATGGAGAATTTATTTGTCTATCAGTTTTCTGAAACCAGCATTATGAAAAGGAGATTAAAAGCTGTGAATAGAATGGAAAATCATATAATTTTAGTAGGTTTTGGAAGGGTAGGTCGTATTGTAGCCGATGAATTGCAGGCATCTGGCGAAAAATTTGTGATTATTGATAATGACTTAAAAGTCAGTAAGGAAATTGTTGATAAGCATGATTGGCTAACATTTGAAGCCGATGCCTCTGACAATGAAGTTTTGAAACTTGCTGGAATTGAAAGAGCAAAATCAATTATTGTAGCTACATCTAATCCAGCAATTACAGTATTTGTAGTCCTTTCAGCAAGAGAATTGAACAAATCTATATTCATTGTGGCTAGAGCCGATGAGGATAATGCTATAAGTAAATTGGAAATAGCTGGTGCAAACCGAATTATTAACCCATACTCTACCGGTGGTCATAGACTTGCCAGTATTGCATTAAATCAGCATGTTATTGATTTTATTGATACAACCTTTAGTACAAAATCAGTTTCTCTAAAAATAGAGCGGTATAGATTAGATGAGAATACAAAATACAATAATAAACTATTGAAAGATATAGATATTAGAAAGCATACTGGCGTTACAGTGATTGGTATAATTAGTGGTGATGATATCAAACTAAGTCCAGATGCAAATACACTTGTTTATGCTTGCGATGAATTGGTTGCTATTGGCACAAAAGAACAATTAATTAAATTTAATAACTTCCTAAAAGATTAAAGAGTTAAGTAAAAGATTCCTAACTTCATTCCAAGAATGTAATTCAAAATCTGCTGCTGTTATTTCAGGATTGTCTAAATTTATTTTGTTATTTTTATCTGCTAAAAATCGAATAGCGTGCATTCCTTGATTTTTAGCTCCAATAACATCTGTACTTTCTATATCGCCAATGTGTATTGCATTTTTAGCATATGTATTAAGTGATTTTAAAGGTGCTTGAAATGCTATTTTGTGAGGTTTTGCCACACCAGTTTCATTTGAGAAGCTGAAACTATCGAAGTAATCCAATAGCCCGTCATTTTTTATTATTTGCCTTAATATGCTACCTGGTGAAAAGCCTGTATCTGAAATTAGTGCTATTTTGAAATGTTTATTAAGTTCTATAACAGTATCTTTTGCATCTTCAAGCAAAACTGGTGGGTGCTTTGCCACTGAATTTATAAATACATTAGTCACATATTCAATGTCAGATTCTATGTGCTTGAAACCCAAATTAGAAAACAAATGAGTTACGCATTCTTTTGCGTTTGGTGTGCGATGGTTGATTTTCCAATGGTGACCAAAATATCGCCAAGTTTCTGAAATAGCAGTCCCTATTTCTTTATCAGTAAGAAATTTATTGTATTTACTTGCAATTTCAATTAATGAATTATTTCTATATTCATCACGTTGTTCATTATTTGAGGAATCGTAAAGCGTATTCCAAAAGTCTATTGTTACTAATTTTATTTTCATTTCTTAATTATGTTAATTTCCGAACTTGAGCAAATTTGATTTACTGTGCAAACTGCACATTGCGGTCTGCGAGCTATACAAGTATTGCGACCATGGTTTATGAAATAATGAGTGAAAGTAACCCATCTATCTTTTGGAATAATTTTCATTAATTCAAATTCTATCTTGACTGCATCGGTAGTATCGACTATTCCAAGTTTGTTGGAAATTCTAATTACATGGGTGTCAACTACGATGCCTGGGGTATTGAAAGCGTGACCAAGCACAACATTTGCAGTTTTTCTACCGACTCCAGGTAAAGCAAAAAGTTCTGCTAAATTATTCGGCACTTGTGAATTGTGCGTTGCAATTAGAATCTCGCACATTGCACGTATGTTTTTTGCTTTATTTTTATAAAATCCAGTTGAAAAAATGTCTTGCTCTAATTCATTTGCTTCTACAGCTAAATAATCAGTTGGAGTTTTATATTTTATAAATAGAGATTCTGTTACTATATTCACTCTTGCATCGGTGCATTGAGCTGAAAGCATAGTAGCAACTAATAATTCAAAAGCATTGGTATGATTTAGTTGAATTTTAACATCAGGATAGACTTTTGCAAGCAAAGAAATTGCATCGTTCATTCTATCTTTTCTCTTTTTAAATGAGTCAAGTTTCATAAGCAAACCGAATTAATAGTATTGCAAATAGAATCATTTAAGTCTCTATAATATATATATGATGGAATATTTGTATGAGAATAATTTTTGCTGAGTTTTGTTATCTTTTGGAAGAAATAATTGTCATCTCCATATTCAAATCGTTCAAATCCACCAAACTGCAATGCTTGATTTCTTTTAATGAAAAAAGTACCACCCACTACACAATCATAAATTGAGATTAGCTTACTTATATCGTTCATATCAGGTACGAATTCATTGCCAATTATTTGAAAACCGCCGTGCAAAAAATCAAATTTATTTTCTTGCAAAATATCGTATCTGCTTTCTAAATGATTTGGCAAGTACTCATCGTCTGAATCTAAGAAAGTTACATATTCTCCAATAGCATTTACAATCCCAATGTTGCGAGAAATAGATATACCAGAATTATTCTGATAAATATATTTCAAATTTAGTTCATTCTTGAATTTATTTACAACTTGAAATGTATCATCGGAACTACCGTCATCAATAATTATCAATTCAAAATCTTTAAAATTTTGATTGATTAGTGATTTAATTGCTCTTTCTAAGATATATGCACGATTGAATGTGCATAAAACAACAGAAAAGAATGGTATTTTGCTGAGATTTGAAACTTTCATTTCATTATATACGAAATATAAGCGGGTTAAGTTTACATGGATTTAGTTGAGTTTTGGACAAAGTGTGCTATCAATGGTATAGTGCTGGACGAAGAACAAAGAGAGCAGCTCAAACGCTATCATCAAGAGATGCTTTATTGGAATAAGCAGGTGAATTTGATTTCACGTAAAGATGAAGAAAATTTCTTAGAGAAACATCTTTTTCATAGTTTGAGCGTATTGAAATACGTGGATATTCCAGAAAAGTCAAAATGTATGGATGTTGGAACAGGGGGCGGATTGCCAGGGCTTCCAATAGCAGTGGCAGCAAAGCATATAGAGATGACTTTGGTGGACTCAATCAAAAAGAAAGTCAACATTACTAGAATATTTGCGCAACATACTACTTTAAGAAATCTTAAAGTTATTAATGCTAGAGTTGAAGAATTGGCTGATTTTCCAGATTACAAAAATAAGATGGATTTTATTTTTGCGAGGGGTGTAGCATCAATTAAAGACTTAGTAACTTGGACAAAGCCTATGCTTAAGAAAAATGGCAAATATGTTTTGCTGAAAGGTGGCGATTTGACTGAAGAAATCACAGAAGCTGTGGAAGCATTTCCAAGTTTGCGTGTGGAAGAAAAACTAATCAAGTTTATTGGTTACGATTATTTTGAAAAAGAAGAAAAGAAAATACTTATATGTCATTTAATAAACTAGTAGTTATAGTTGTTTTAGTTTTGTTTTCAGCAAATACAATTCCTTTGGAATTAATGGCTGGTAGCAAAGTTAAATTAGCTCGATTGAAGTATGCTGGCGGAGGGGATTGGTATAACGACCCTTCATCGGAAGTTAACTTGTTGAAATTTGTTGCTCAAAACACTACTATACAAGTAGAACCAAAATATGAATTTGTGGATATTAAGAGCGATAATATTTTTTTATATCCTATGATTTTTATGACAGGTCATGGCAGCATAGATTTTAGCGGTGAAGATGGCAAAAAACTACGTGCTTATATTGAAAATGGTGGCTTTCTTTATGTTGATGACGACTATGGAATGGACGAATATTTCAAGAAAGAAATTAAGAAAATATTTCCAGATGCAGAACTGAAAGATGTACCATTGAATCATCCAATATTCAATATTAAATATAGCTTCCCAAAAGGTGTACCTAAAATTCATGAACACGACGACAAAAATCCTCAAACAAAAGGGATATTCTTAAACGGAAGACTATGCCTGGTATATACAATTGAAAGTAATCCAAGCGATGGTTGGGCAGATGCGGAAGTACATAGTGACAATGCAGAGAAAAGATTGGCTTCGCTTCAGTTTGGAACAAATTTAATTTTATATGCTCTTTCTAATTAATTGAAAATATGAATAGTTACAACGATAAATACCAGAGTTTAATTCAAAAGTTGAATAACTTCAAGAATAAAGAGAATTCTGTTCTTTTTATAAATGGATTGCTAAATGGTCTAAGTTCAACTTCTTTATTCTTGATATTGGCAATAGCAATTGAGCTACTTGCTAAAGGTGATGTTTATTTTAGAACTGTTTTATTTTTTACTTTTCTTTCTCTAAGCATTTTAGCTTTAGGATTTTTCCTTTATAAGCCAGTTACTCGAATGTTGGGAATATTGAATGCACCAACTATAGAAGATATTGCTCTTAGAGTTGGAAATAGCTTTAATGATTTAGGAGATAGATTGTTGAATGGATTACAAATTGTGAAATCAATTGAATTGCAATCTACTTCACAGGCATTAACAATAGCATCTTTTGAACAAATTTATTCAATAGCTTCTACTAAAAATTTTGATGATTTAATTGAGAAAAAAGAAACTAAGCGAAATGTTGTCATTTTCTTTTTCTTGATTGGTTTATTTACTTTATTAATGATTAGCAATTCAAATTATTCGAATTCATTCAATAGATTGAGTAATTTCAGCCTTTCTTTCATACCTCCTGCTCCATTTAGTTTCCAGATTACTCCTATAAATGCAAAAGCAATTCGTGGTGAGAATATTACGATTAAAGTACAAGCAAAAGGAATAGCTCCAGATGTTATCACTCTATATATTAAAGAAGAGAATCAAGCTAAGTATGATACTTATAAAATTAGAATAGACACAAATAATTGCTATTACTTTACTTTAAACTCAATTAAAAACTCTGTTGAGTTTTATGCGTTTGCCGAATGGGCAGCTGAGAAATTCTCAATGCAAACTGGTGTTTCATCTGAAATTGGCAAGATTCAAGTAGTGGAGCAACCAATAATTAAAAACATAACTGGCTCTCTAACTTTTCCTTCTTACAGCAGACAACCAAGTAGAAAAATAGATGAGCAATCTGCTGATATAGTTGCATTAATTGGTTCAAGCGTTTCATTTAGAATTGAGTCAAACAAAGAATTAGATAGTGCATTTCTTTGCATTAAAACATTTAAAACAGCTGATTCTAACAAAACAGATTCTGCACTTTATGAAATAAAAAAGTGGCAAATGGCTATTTCGGATAAATTTGCAAGTACTGGCTATAAAGTAGATAGAAACTGTAGTTATTACTTTGAAGTGAAAGACAAAAATGGCTTAACTAATGTAAATCCAATCGAAAACAAGATTAGCTTAATAAATGATGATTACCCACAAATCAATTTATTGACACCAATAGGCGATGTGAAATTAACCGAAAATGCAATTTTGCCAATGAAGATTGCAATAAGTGATGATTATGGTTTTAGCAAACTTCAATTGCATTATCGCTTAATTAAGTCTGCTTATTCTCAAGCTGAAACCGAATTCAAATCAATAGAACTAACTTTAAAACAAAACGAATTGGCACAAGAAATTCCTTATATTTGGGATTTGAAAAAGATAAATATTTCACCTGAAGATGAGTTTGAATTTTATTTGACTGTGGCAGATAATGATTATGTTCACAACTACAAAATTTCCAAAACAAATACATTGAAAGCTAGATTGCCATCGTTAGATGAAGTATTGAAATCGGCTGATGACAAACAAAAAGAAGTACAGAAAAAATTAGAAAACATTTTGAAAGAGACTCAACAAGTCAAAAAAGACTTAGATGAACTTAGTAATGAACTGAAAAAAGATAAATTCAAAGATAAAACTGATTGGGAAAACAAAAAGAAAGCAGAAAACCTAATGAATAAGCAGAAAGAGCTTACTGAGAAGATGAAAGATGCTCAGAAAACTCTTCAAGATGCTACAAAAGAATTGCAGGATAACAATTTGCTTTCACCTGAAACTTTAGAGAAATTTCAAGAGCTTCAGAAAATGATGAGTGATGTTCGCACTCCTGAAATGACTAAAAAAGCTGAGGAATTAAAAAAGAATATGGAGCAAATGACTCCAGACCAGATGCAGAAAGCAATGGAACAATTCAAAATGACTGATGAACAATTCAAGCAAAAGATAGAACGAACTATGAAAATGCTTGAAAAAATGAAAGTCGAACAAAAAGCAGATGCGTTAAGTAAAAAATCGGAACAGTTGGCAAAAGAACAAGACGAACTTAAAAAAGAACTAAACGATAAGAACAAAAAAGATAGTAAATCCAAAGAAGAACTTGCAAAAAAACAAGAGCAATTAAAGAAAGAACTTAATAATATTGATAAAGATTTCAAAGAATTTGAAAAAGAATTCAAGAAATTTAATGAACCTAAGGATAACAAAAGCAAAGAAGCTCCTGCACAAAAAGAGCAAACTCAAAAGCAATTGGATAACTTGAAATCACAATTGAAAAAAGACGAAACTGAAAAGCAAATGAAAGATGCTGAAGAAAACATTGAAAAAGGTGATTTCAGCGAAGCACAAGAAAATCAAGAGAAAGCTGAAGAGAATTTGAAAAACTTCTCTAAAGAAATGAAGAAAATGAAAAAGCAAATGTCTCAAACTGCAAAAAAAGAGGCAATGAAGAAAATTCAGAAGAATATGAATGACATCTTCGAGCTTAGTAAGCAACAAGAACAATTGCGAAATCAAACACAGCAGACTGACTCAAAGTCAACTCAAGTGCCTGATATGGCTCGCAAACAAGAGCAAATAAAGGAAGCAGCTAATAACTTGCAGAAAAATATGCAAGAGGCAGCTCAAAAATCTTTTTCAGTTACTCCAGAAATGCTTGATAATCTTTCCTCTGCTATGCAGGATATGGAAAAATCAACTGATAACTTAGCTGAACGCAATATGCCTAATTCAACTCAAAGCCAGAATAACGCATTGTCTAAATTAAATAAAGGAATGCAACAAATGCAGTCTATGATGTCGCAAATGCAAGGCGATGGTAAGAAAGGCAAAGGTGGAAAGAAAAAAGGTCAAGATGGACAAGATGGCGAAGGCGGAGAAGGTGAGGATGGCGAAGATGGCGATAACCCTGGTGGTCAAGGTGGGATGCAACAAAAGCTTGAACAAGCTGCAGCTGAGCAACAGCAATTGATGCAATCTCTTCAAAAAATGATGCAGCAGCAAGGCAGAAAACCTGGACAAGGGAAAGATGGAACTGGTGAAGGCGGTTCGAAAGAAGAATATAGAAAACAAGCAGAGCAACAAGGCAGAATTCAAAAGACTATTGAAGATGCAAAAAAAGAAGAGCAGAAATTTGCTGGTTCGGACAAACGCAAACAGGACGAATTGAACAAATTGGCTGAGGAAATTAAAGAGTTAGTTCAAGATTTGCAAAGCGGTAAGACTCCTGCTGATATTCAGAAAAAGCAAGAAAAGATATTAAGCAGATTGTTGGATGCTACTCGCTCTGAAAATGAAAGAGATTATGAAACAAAGCGAGAAGCTAAGTCTGGTAAAGACTTGAACTCGCAGGTGCAAGTTGATAAAAATCAATACGAAAAATCTAAGAATTTCCAAGATTTGCTAAAAAGTTTGAAATTAGGTTATTCTAAGGATTACGAGAATTTGATTAAAAAGTACTTTGATGCTTTAAATTATAAATAATTAAGAAACTTATATAATTTCAGTTCGTATTAATCTTATTTCACTAATAAGAGATAACTTATGGCTCAAAGACTTTACCGAGATACCGAAAACAAAGTGTTTTTCGGAGTGGCATCTGGAATTGCTAAATACTTCAATGTTGATCCACTTATAATAAGATTAATTTTCGTAGCAATTGTTTTTGCTGGTGGTTCGGGAATTTTAGCATACATTATTTGTTTTTTATTAATGCCTAAGAAATACATTAATGATAATTTTCAAAGTGCAGAAATCCAAGAAGAAAATTCTTTCACAGAACACACTAATTTACCAAGAGAAAAGAATAATAAAAGTGTAATATTGGGTGCAACATTCATTATTTTAGGATTATTCTTTTTAGTTGAGAAGTTTGTACCAATCTTTAGTTTTAATAACTATTACCCACTTTTGATGATAGCAATAGGTGCTGCATTTTTAGTGCAAGCATTCTATTCAAAAGTGGAGGCAGAATGACAACTAATTTACCAAAGTTTTATTTCAAGAGTATTACATGGGGAACGTTTTTAGTCATTATTGGGTTTTACTTATTATTAAAAAATAATTTTAACTTTAATTTTGATTTTGGATTTCTTTGGAATCTTTGGCCTTTGATTTTATTGCTAATTGGGTTGAAGTTAATAACTAAAGACAATTTGCTAAGAATGTTGATTGCATTTGCAAGAGGTTTAGTATATTCTTTAGTGTTGATTGGAATTATATCGAGTCAGAATTTCAGGGAACGAGTACACATTGGAAATTTCAGTAACATACATTACCAATTTTCAGATAGCCATAAAAAAGAAGAATCCGAAGAAAATAAAGTAACAGATTCACTTACATTAAGTATTGTTATTGAGGAGAACGGAAGGAAAAGTGTTCGACTTACTGATAGTGTGAAATTTGCCAAGTTTGATTTGGAAGCTGGTGCTGGAATTTACAAAATTAACAGTAATCAAAATTATTTGATTTCAGTACCAAAATTTGTTAATAACGAAGATGATGATGACGACATAAAAGAAGATTTTGATGTGATAATGAATAAGGATTCTAGTAATTTTGAATTCAAATATAGATTTCAAGGAAACTTGAAAAACAAGTCTAAATCACAGTCAAATTTTGAATTGAATACAAAGCCCATTTGGAGTCTGGATTTGAAATTTGGTGCTGGAAAGTTGGATTTGGATTTAAGTCAAAATATAATCAAAGATATTAATTTGGAAGCTGGAGCTTCTAGTGTGAATTTTAAATTGGGACAAATAGATACAGTTTCTAATATTAGTATCTCAACTGGATTAGCTTCGGTATCGATTAATATCCCTAAAAACACTGCATGTTTTATTAAAACAGATATGGCCTTATCTGAGAAAAATTTTCCTAATTTTATTAGGTCAGGTGATTCTTTTAAAACAAAGAATTTTGACAAAGCAGAAAAGAAACTTTATATCACAATAGAAGGTGGCATGAGTACTTATTCAATTAATTGGTACTAATTTAACAAAAGGTAAGAATTTTGAAATCAATCATTTACATAATTTACGTGATATTTTTTTCTATGCAAATAAATGCAAAGGAGACAATAAACAAAGCAAAAATGGATAGCTTATTTGAAACTCTTGAGAGTAACAATAAAGTTATGGGTAGTGTAACTATAGTGAAAGGTAAAGACATTATTTACCAAAAATCCATTGGATATGCTGATTTTTTGAAAAAGCTTAAATCAAATAAAGAAACTCAATACAGAATAGGTTCAATTTCCAAAGTTTTCACAGCAGTAATGATTTTCCAATTGATTGAAGAAGAGAAATTACAATTAAATACACCTTTGGCTAAGTTCTTCCCACAGGTTCAAAATTCCGAAGCTATTACCATTGAAAATTTACTCCACCACAGAAGTGGGATTAAAAGTATTACTAATGAACCTGACTACTTGACTTGGTGTGTGAACCCTAAAAGTCAGACAGAGATTTTGGAATTGATTTCCAGAGATATGCCTAGTTTTGAGCCGAATGAATATGCTGAATATAGCAATTCAAATTTTATTCTCTTAGGGTATATAATTGAAAAAGTCACTAAAAATAATTACTCAAGTGAGCTTAAAAATAGAATTGTTGATAAAATTGATTTAGAAAGCACCTATTTCGGCAGCAAGATAAATACTATTAAGAATCAAGCATCATCTTATGAATTTGATGGAGAATCTTGGAAATTGAGCCAAGAAACTGATATGAGCATTCCTGGTGGAGCAGGAGCTATTGTTTCGACAACTGAAGATTTGACTAAGTTTATAACTAATTTATTCAATAATAAGTTAGTTAATGCTAATTCACTCGATAAAATGAAAGAAATTCAAGATGGCTTAGGTATGGGTTTGATAAAGTATCCCTTTTACGAAAAGTATGCTTATGGCCACGATGGTTCAATTGATGATTTTTCATCGCATCTTTCATATTTCCCAAAAGAAGGATATGCTTTTGCCATGACTACAAATGGTTTGGACTATTCTCAAAATGATATTCTAGTAGGTGTTTTAAGCATTCTATTTGAAAAACTATTTGAAAAACCATACGTTTTGCCAACTTTTGTACAAATTGATTTTACTCAAGAGGAGCTTGAAAAATATTGCGGAACATATAGTTCCGTTGAAATTCCTCTAAAAATGACAATTACAAAAACAAAAAAAGGACTGATTGCACAAGCAACTGGACAATCTGAATTCAAGTTAGAATCAAAATCTAAAGAAACTTTTCAATTTCCTCCAGCAAAAATTGAATTAATTTTTGATTTAACTGATAAAACTTCAATAAAAAACTTCACTTTAAAACAATCTGGTACATCTTATAAATTCACGAAATAGATAACAAGTCAAACTAAATAATATTTTAGATGAGGTTTGTCAATAAGTATGGAAAAAAATGACTACAATTAGCCATTATTTCAATTTATCCTTTCTCTATTAAATCTTTTTTGCTTAATTTAAGTCAAAATAAAAAGTTAGTTTGTAAATTCAATTTTATTTAGACTTAAATCAATGGCCAATCCGAACACTCTTGAAAATTATACAATTGTAGTTATTGAAGATGATACTTTAGTAAACTCAACAATTCGCAGTATCTTAACTCAGAAATATAGTAGAGTTGAGACTTTTACTGACTCTATGGAAGCTCAAGAAGAGTTAGCAAATATAAATCCTGATTTGATTTTGTTAGACATATTTTTAGGTCACGAAAATGGTTTGGATTTGCTAGAAAAATTCAGAAAACAGGGGTTGAATATGCCTGTGATTATGATGACTGCATTTTCAGATATAAAAATGGCTGTGAGAGCAATGAAGCTTGGAGCAGAAGATTTTATTGTTAAGCCATTGGATTTGGAACAGTTAGAAATATCAATTGAGAAAGCTCTAGATAACTTACAAACTAGACGACAAGTTCAGTTCCTTTCGGAACAATTAAAAGAAGATAGACCTTCTGAAATACTTGGCAATTCAGATGAAATGCGTAGAGCTCTTGAGATGGCTAAAATGTATAGCAAAGCAGATGATACAACAGTACTAATTTTAGGTGAGTCTGGAACTGGTAAAGAACTTACTGCTAGCTATATTCACGATAATTCTGCAAGAAAAAAAGGTGCATTCGTAACTATCAACTGTGGTGCAATTCCTAAAGAACTAGCTGAAAGTGAATTATTCGGTCACGAGAAAGGTGCTTTTACTGGTGCACACGATAGAAGAATTGGGCGATTCGAACAAGCAAATAATGGTACAATCTTGCTTGATGAAGTTGGTGAGTTAAGTTTAGATTTGCAAGTGAAACTTTTGAGAGTTTTGCAAGAAAGGAAATTCTTTAGACTTGGTGGTTCGAAAGAAATCACAGTGAATGTGAGAGTAATTGCTGCAACAAATAAAGATTTAGAAAAATTGATAGAAGAAGAAAGATTTAGAGAAGATTTATTTTATAGATTGAATGTG
This sequence comes from uncultured Hyphomicrobiales bacterium, assembly GCA_964650885.1. GTDB lineage: Bacteria > Bacteroidota > Ignavibacteria > Kapaibacteriales > UBA2268 > JAPLFM01. The sequence continues at coordinate 74,008 of CAZYXG010000001.1, forward strand.
GCTACAATCACTTTACCTCCTTTGAGAGATAGAGGTAACGATGTGGTTTCTTTGGCTACTGCTTTTGTGAATAGGTTCAATAAGAAATTTGCTAAAAACATAACTGGTTTCACAAAAGAAGCAAACGAAATATTGCTAAGATACAAATGGAAAGGAAATATCCGTGAATTGATGAATGTGATAGAAAGAGTTGTTCTTTTAGAAACTGGAACTGTGATTACTAAGGAATCTTTGGATTTCTTGAAAGTAGATGGTATTAAGGAAGTAATTAATTCTACTTCACCAACTGGTGTGAAGCAAGTAATAGAAATTGAGGAAGGTAATCACATACTTAAAATATCGACAAATGGTGTAGGTTATGGCGATGTAGTTAAGGATTTGATAATTCAAACACTTAAGATATCGAATGGTAATCAAATACAAGCGGCGAAAATATTGGGTATTTCGAGAGCTAAATTGCGATACAGAATGGAACAATTGGGTATAAATGTTTCAGGTAAAATAATCTCATAAGAATAATGACTGAAGAAATAAACAAAAGAATAACTTTGATAGAAGATATAGTATCAACTAGTCTTTTTAATGAAGACACAATTGAAATAATCATTGATGGCATTATGTCTGGAGATGAAATTTTACAAAGTGTTTCAGCAATGGCTATTAATTCTCTACCAGATGAATTAAAAACACAAGCTTCGAATATGCTTGTAGCCGAAATTGAAAACGATAACATAGCGGTTAGGAATCTAGTAGCTGAATGTTTGCAAAGTTTAGGTGAGTATTCAATAAATGATTTGCTTAAATATCTAAAAAGTGAAAATTACGATACTCGTAAGTTTGCTTGCGATTTATTAGGGTTAATAGCAGACAGTTCAATTTATAAAGAAATTGAACCATTATTAGATGATATAGATTTGAATGTAGTGCTATCTGCAATTGAAACTTTAGGAAATATAGGCAGCAAAGAAAGTGTTGATGTAATTATTTCTAAATATGCAGATAATGATGCAACAAATGCAACAATCCTTGAATCATTAGGGAAAATTGAATCTGATAAAGCTATTGATTTTATTGTTGGTAAGATTGAAGATGATAACGAGCTTATTAAAATTTGTGCAATAGATTCTTTGGCGAATTGTGGTAAGGATCAATCAATTTGTGATTTATTGATGAAACAAATTCCTAAATCATCGGAATTATTGATTGGAGTTATTTTAAAGACAATTTATGCAATTGCTAATAAAATTGATTACGAAGTGATATTGCCAGAGAACTTCAGAGTTTATTCGATTGCTTCTTTGAAAGATGAAGATAAAGATATACGAATAGCAGCTTTGCTTTCGCTGGGGCAAAAATACACAGAAAATGAAGTAGAATTTATTTTCAATGAGTTAGATTTTGATAACCATTTACTTTTGGAACTATTTTTCTTTAACTTAATTAGTTACAATGATGAAAATATTCTAGAGAAGATAATAAATACTGTTTTGGCTGGCAATCAACAGTTATCAATTTTAGAAATTTTTACCATATTTTCATCGTTTTGGAATTCTATTCCGCTTTACAAACGAATTGTTTGTTTTAAAATAATTCTGAATTACTTGATTAGTGAAAATACAAGCAGAGCTTATGATTTGTATGATTACTTCTGGAGTATGGATAGTGAAGCAGTTGAAAGTGTTATAATTGAAATGAAGAACAGTGAAGATTCAGAAAGAATCAACCAATTTTTAAGTCAAAAATTGATTGAATACCAAAACTTAAGTTAATTTTAATAAAAACAAAAAGAATGTCAGATTTATTTAAATTTAAATTTCAAAAAAGCAGCACAACTCCTAGCGAACAAACAGCTGGGGCAAAACCTGTCACTATAGAAACTTCAATGAAGCTTGAAACATTTGTAAAAATGCGAGAGTTGATTTATAAGTTTTGTGGTATATATTACACTGACTCTAAAAAATATTTACTAGAAGGTAGAATTTCTAAGAGATTACCAATCTTGAAAATAACTACATTTGAAGAATATTACAATTTTATATCTTCTTCTGTTAGCAATAGAGAAGAGTTGAATCAATTGTTTATTGCGGTAACGATAAATGAAACTTATTTTTTCAGAGCAGAACAGCAATTTGATGGTTTAGAGAAAATACTTATACCAGAAATAATTAAGAGAAAAAAAGTTACTGGTGATAAAGTTTTTAAAATTTGGAGTGCTGCATCTTCAAGTGGTGAGGAAGCTTATACTCTTGCAATTATTATTAAAGATAGAATTCAGCCCTTGTTTCCAGGCATTGAATTTCAAATAATAGCAACTGACATTAACACAAATGTAATAGATGCAGCTAAAAAAGGTATTTATAAAGATTATGCAGTCAGAAATATTAAGCCAAATCTACTTAAAAAATATTTCAAACAAGACGGTACAAGCTATGTTTTAGATGATAGTATCAGAAATATGGTGAAATTTCAACAGTTGAATCTTTATGATACTTTTGCGATGCGCAATATGAAAAATATTGATGTTATTTTTTGTTGTAACGTTTTAATTTACTTCGATACAGTAAGTAAACAAAAAGTAGTTCAGTCTCTCTACGATTCGCTAGGACAAGGCGGTTATTTGTTTATTGGTTATTCTGAGTCGTTACATGGGATAACAAAGTCATTTAAACTTATCCATTTAGATAAAGCAATGGTTTACAAGAAATTATTGCCAAACGAAAATTAATAAAAAAAGAATTATGAATAAGAAAATATTGATAGTTGATGATTCAGCAACAATTAGAAATTTATTAAAACTTGCTTTAAAGTTAGATGGCTACGAAATTGCAAGTGCAATAGATGGGCAAGATGCTTTAGAAAAACTTGGTAAAATTAACGTTGATATGTTAATAACTGACCTAAATATGCCGAATATGGATGGTAGGGAGTTAATAAGGAATGTTAGAGAAATTCCTGAGTTTGCAAATCTCCCAATAATTGTTCTTTCTTCTCTTAGTTCGGCTAAAGATATTTCAAATACAATGGAAATTGGTGCAGATTCTTATGTAACCAAGCCATTTGATAATTTGAAGCTAAGAGCTGAAATTGCAAAATTTTTAAAAGATTAATTAAGTAAATAATGGGAAATAAATATGAGATTCCTTGTTGTAGATGATTCGCCTACTATGAGACGAATAGTAATTAATGCCTTGAAGACTTTTGAGTACAATGACTTTTTGGAAGCTGGCGATGGTGATGAAGCATTAAAACAATTAGAAGAACACAAAGTTGATTTTGTGATAACTGATTGGAATATGCCTAAAGTAACTGGTTTGGAGTTAACTAAGGCAATTCGCTCAAATGAATCGTTGATGCATTTACCTATATTAATGGTTACTACACGCGGTTTAAAATCTGACATTATTGAAGCTTTGAAAGCCAAAGTTAATAATTATGTGGTTAAACCTTTCACTCCTCAAATTTTAAAAGAAAAGTTAGATGCAATTCTAGCAGCATTAAATAGATAATAACAAAATAACCGAGTGTTTAAATGCAAGAAAAAGATATAAATTTACTTCTTCAAAAAGCTGAAGAATTGAAAGCATTATTTGTTTTAGGACAAAGGGTTATACCATTTTTGGAAGAGATATTTATTTTTATTAAAGAAATACAACCTCTTTTTGACCAAATTAATGTTTCTATTCAAGAAAATTTAAAGAAAATTCCTGGTGCTGGTGAGCAACTATCCAAAGTAACTGAAGCTAATGAAATGGCTACTAATGAGATTATGGATACTGTTGATGGCGTAATCTTTAAAGCTGATATTATTGAGAAAAACTTTTTAAAAATAAATAATGAACATGATAAGAGCTTAACAAATGCTATCAAGCTTTTAGAAATTATTTATAAAGGAATTGAAAAAAATAGCAATTTGCAAGCAATTCTACCACAATTAGCTTCTTCAATAAATGCACTTAAAGGTAGTAATAATGAAGAACTTAATAATGTTTTAAAAAATAACAAAGATGTTTTGAATGGCATAAGAAACGATGCAAGTTCAATAATGATTTCTCTTCAAGTTCAGGATATAACGGCTCAGCAATTGGCAGCTGTGAATCACATGTTGTTTACAATTCAAGATAAACTTGGTGGAATTTTAAAACACTTCCAAAATACAGATTTGACTTCAATACCTGGAAATGACAATCCATTTAATGATACAATGAATATTTCTATGATGCATCGAGAGATTGCTTTCGATCCAATTGCTGTAGATGCACTTGCGAAAGATGGCAATAGACAAGAAAATGTAGATGATTTAATCAATGCACATTTATCTGGAAATATTGATATTAATGCTACGAGTGAAGATGAATCGTTTGATTCAAATGATATTGATGCAATGTTTAACGGTCAAATTGCTGAAACTATTGAATCTAATGCTCCAATTTCTATTCCTTCGATTACATTGACTGAGGAAGAAAATGAAGATGATGAAATTGATATCGATGCTTTATTTAGTACAGCGGCTCAAAATAATGCCACTACCACTAATGATAACGTAAATAATATCACTTTGGATGGAGATTTAGATGAACCAATTGACCCTAATGATTTAGATGCTTTATTTGCAAGCAATAATACTGACTCTGATTTAGACAATTCTAGTAATTCTGACGATAATCAATCTTCTGATACTGAAGATATTGATAAAACTGCCGAAAATGATGTTTTGAGTAATTTGGATGATGTTGAAGATGATTCCCAATTCTCCCAAGATGATATTGACGCAATGTTTGGCAATTTATAAACAAAGAGACGACTATGAGCAATCCCTTAATAGATCCTGAAATGCAAGAAATATTCGATGGTTTTTTAGTTGAAACCAACGAATTAATTGAATCATTAGGTAACGATTTGATGTTAATCGAGTCGCAGCCAGATGATTTAGATTTGATAAATCAAATATTTAGAAGTTTCCATACTATAAAAGGTACTTCCTCTTTTATGGGATTTAAACATATAGTCTCAATAACTCACGAAGCTGAAGACTTACTTAATAAGTTAAGAAAATCTGAATTAGTTGTTTCACAAGAAATAATTGATGTATTGCTGGAAGTAACAGATTGGATTGCATTATTAACAGAGAATATACAGAATGGTAATGACGAGCGACCAAATTTCGATGAAACAATTAATCAGATAATTCTATTAAGAGATGGCGAAGTTTCAAACGTAAATAGTAATCCCAAAAGTGATAGTGCAGTAGATTCAATAATGTCAAATCAAGAAATTGCAACTGGCAGTGGTGAATTTACAGACGATGAGGAAAGATTAATCCAAGCTGCATTTGCTGAGATTAATTCTGGCTTTAATTCTGAGCCAAAAATAGTTGAAAATAAAGTAACTGAAGTAGTTTCAAAAACAGTTAAAGAACCATTAGAAACTGAAACAACTTTACAAAATAAAGAAAAAACAAATACTGAAAATGTTGCAAAAACTAATGTTGGAAATGTACCTAAGCCTGAATCTGCTAAACAGCAACAAGAGACAATTCGTATTGATGTAGAAAGAGTTGAAATCCTAATGGATTTGAGTGGTGAATTGGTTTTGGGTAGGAATAGACTCTCTCAAATTACCGAAAAGCTACAAAGAGTTATTGAAGATAAGGATAGAATTAGAGAGCTTATTGAAACTGCTGCACAAATTGATTTTGTTACTTCGGAAATACAAACTGCTGTAATGAAGATGAGAATGGTGCAAGTTGGTAAACTTTACCAAAAAGCGCCTAGAATTGTTAGAGATTTATCTAAAGAATTTAAGAAACAGATTCAGCTTATTGTGAAAGGTGAGGAAACTGAGATTGATAGAGGTATCATTGAAGAGCTAAACGACCCATTAGTTCACATGATTAGAAATTCTTGCGATCACGGAATTGAAACACCAGACATTAGAAAATCGAAAGGTAAGCCAGCTATTGGCACAATTACTTTAGATGCTGAACAAGAAGGTAATCATATAGTTCTGAGAATTTCAGATGATGGTGCTGGTATGGATCCTGAAAAATTGAAAGCAAAAGCAATTGAAAAAGGAATACTTTCTTATGATCAAGCTTCGCAAATGACAAACAGAGATGCATTTCAAATTATTTTTATGCCTGGTTTTTCTACAGCTGCTAAGATAACTAATACATCTGGTCGTGGTGTGGGTATGGATGTTGTTAAAACTAACATTCAAAACCTAAAAGGAATAATTGAAATTGAATCTGAAATAAATAGAGGTTCAACTTTCATAATCAAGTTGCCATTAACTTTGGCAATTATTCAGGGTTTGCTTGTTAGAGTTCAGAATGAAACTTATGCTATTCCACTTAGTTCAGTTGAAGAAGTAGTTGCTATAGAAGCGGCACAAATAAAACATATAAACCAAAGCGAAGTGATTCAAATTAGACACGACGTTTTTCCATTAATGCGTTTGGATAAATCATTGAATATTGAAAATCCAATTGAATCACTTGAAGATAGATACGCGGTGGTAGTAGGTTTGGGGATGCAGAAAATTGGTTTTGTAGTTGATGAATTGCTTGGTCAGCAAGAAATTGTAATTAAGTCTTTAGGCGAATACTTAGGTGCTGTACCTGGTGTAGCAGGTTCTACAATTATGGGTGATGGACGTGTGATTATGATTATTGATATTGTTCATCTAATTAAAGAAGCATATTCTGGTAGCGAATACGTTAAGTATGCTTAATTAACTTTTCTAAAATAGCTAACATTTTATTTGCAGAGTCATTCCAAGTGAATGACTTTGCCCATTTTAAGGCACCAAGAGAGAGTTTGTTTAGTAAGTCATCACTTTGTAGGACATTTAGCAGTTTGTTTGTTAAATCATCAATATTGCCATAATCATATAGCAAACCAGACTCACCATCTTTCACTGAATCTTTCAGTCCTGGAACATTTGCAGAAACTACTAATGTTCCACAAGCATTTGCTTCTATATTTGTGATTCCCCATCCTTCCTTCATAGAAGTATTCACAACTATGTGCGATTTGCTTAAAAGTTCAATTTTCTTTTTGTCATCTACAAATCCATGAAAAACAACATCTTTTTCAATATTAAGTGCTTTCGACAAATTTTCTAAATAATCTTGAAAATCACCTCTGCCAATTATCCATAGTTTTGCATTTGGAATTGTTTCTTTCACTTTAGCAAATGAATGGAATAAATGATCAACACTTTTGTATTTTTTAATTCTTCCGAAATAAGTTATTGTCGGATTTGTTTCTTTTTCGCAAATTTGAAAAGGGTAGTCCTCTTGAGTGATAGCATTATAAACTATTTCAAATTTACTTGTGTCAAAACCACGATTTTTGAATTCATCTTTTGTACTTTCTGAAACTACTATAAACTTAGTTTTCTTATATACAAAGTCAACTAACTTTTCTGCTAAATATACATAACTACCAGCAATAAAACCTGCTTCTTTAAAAATGCTTGTTCCAAAGAAATGATGACTAATTGCAAGAAGTGGTTCTTTTACGAATAAAGGAGTATAGAATGGAATTTTATTAATATCATCGATAACTATATCGAACTTCTGAGTTTTGGTAATCTCTTTATATAAAAATGGAACTAGGAAATTAAATAGATTTCTATCGCCAAACCTTAGAACATTTATACCATCAATTATTTCACTATTACTCAAATCTTTATGTTTGCAACTAACTAATGTCACACTATGTCCAATAGCAACAATACGCTTGAAAATTTCATGCAGATGCACTTCTGCACCTCCACCAAATGGATTTTTAATGTCTTGCCAATTGAAAATTAATATGTTCATTATTATAAATAAAGAACCCACCCATTAAGTTAATGAGTGGGTAAATTAGAATTTGTTTAATTAGACTTTTTCAGAAACTAATTTGCCTTGCATAAATAGCATTAAGTAGTCTCTACTGCCAGCTTTTGAATCTGTACCTGACATATTGAATCCACCAAATGGGTGCACATCTACGAAAGCACCTGTTGATTTTCTATTCAAGTATAAGTTCCCACAATGAAGTTCACGTTTGCCTCTTTCTAATTTTTCACGATTATTTGAATAAAGAGCACCAGTTAATCCATAGATTGTACCATTGAATAATTCAATTCCATGTTCGAAATCTTTACATTTAGAAATTGCCAATACTGGACCGAAAATTTCTTCGCAAGCAATACGTGATTTTGGATCAACATCTGCTATAATAGTTGGTTCAATAAACCAACCATTCATACCAGCAACTGGATTGCCACCATTGATAACTCTACCTTCTTTTTTGCCAATTTCAATATAATTCAAAATTGTGTTGTAAGCTTTTTCGCTAATAACTGGGCCGCAATAGAAGTTTTCAGCTGGGTCGCCAGATACTAATGTTTTAGCTCTTTCAGCTATTTTAGTTACGAATTCATCATAAACTTTTTCATCAACTATTGCACGAGAGCAAGCAGAACATTTTTGTCCTTGGAAGCCAAATGCAGAGAATAACACTCCATCAACTGCTGCATCAACATCAGCTTCTGAATCAACTAAAATAGCATCTTTACCACCCATTTCAGCTACAACTCTTTTAAGCCATATTTGACCAGGATTTACTTTTGCTGCTCTTTCATTGATACGAATTCCAACTTCCATTGAACCAGTAAAGGAGACAAATCTAGTTTGAGGGTGGTCAACAATATAATCTCCAGCTTCTGCACCGCTTGCCACTAAATAATTCACTACACCATTTGGAAGACCAATTTCATTCAAAATGTCTATAAAAAGTCTGCCCATCATAGGAGTTTCGCTAGATGGTTTCAATACAACTGTATTTCCTGAAACTATTGCAGCTGAGGTCATACCGACTAAAATTGCAAAAGGGAAGTTCCAAGGTGGAATAACAACTCCAACTCCTAATGGAATATAGAAATAATTATTATCTTCGCCAGCCATTCTAGTTAATTCTTGATTTTTACTATAACGTATAGCTTCTCTGGCATAGAATTCAAGAAAATCTATTGCTTCACAAGTGTCAGCATCGGCTTCTCCATAGTTTTTACCAGCTTCCAAAACCATCCAAGCATTAATTTCAAATCTGCGTGCTTTTATTATTTCTGATGCTTTAATTAAGTAAGCAGCTCTTTCTTCGGCAGTAGTTTTCTTCCAAGATTGGAATGCAGTAAGTGCAGATTGCATTGCTTTTTCAGCATCATCTTTGCCTGACTTTTGGAAAGTACCAATCAATACATCTTTATTGGCTGGGCTATAAGAAAGTGTTTTGTTGCTTGTTGAAACATCCTTTCCATCAATAATGTTTGAATATTCTTTTCCAAGAAGTCCTTGGATTTTTACCAATGCTTCTTTTTGCTTAGCCACTAATTCTTGATTCGAGAAATCGTAGGGCATTTCATTTTTGAAAACTGGGTAGCTCATTTAGTTTTACCTTTGTTTAATTATATTAGACCAAATATTTTTCTTAGTAACCATTCTGTGCCAAATAGCACAATTGAGATTAGCAAAATTAACGTAGAATTCCATAGGTTAATTTCATCTTTTTGCACAATTGGTTTAGGTATGAAATTTTTCAAGTTTTTTAAATCATTTTGAAAGTTTGAAGCTTCACTAGGGAAATAGAATTTACCACCAGTTCGTTTGGCTATTTCTTGAAGAAGCTTATAATTCATTGTCAAGTTTTCGTTTTCTATTGATTCATTTCCAACAGAGAATCTGCCACTTTCAGAGGCAATTTTGTTTTGATTAACTAAAGCATCGGCAGAAAAATAATAATCACTCGCTAACAAGCTGCTAACGTTTCCTTCATAGCGACCGCTACCAATGTTTGTTAGCACCAAATCTCTTGTATCTTTTCCATTTGTAATTTTCACATTGATGTTAGCATTATCCAAAGGGCTATAATTTGCATCATATAGCTGTGCAATGAAGTCCACTTTCTCGTTCTGGCTATAATGTGATTTGTTAGTAGTAATTTTGAATTGTTTGTTTTCTTGCTCAATTGAAAGATACTTATATATATTTTCAAAGAAAATTGTCATCAAATCGTAAGTATCACTATTTCCTTTTGACACTTCTCTTGCATAGCCAGAAAGTTTCCAATTATATAGCCCATAAGCTAAAATAGATACAACTTTTTTATTTGAAATATTTCTGCTAATTACAATCGGTTCATTCACAGCAGTGTTATTGAATTTCATAAACATCACTGCTTGAGCATTGTCTTTGAGCTGAACAAATGATTCCGTTTTAAAAATTGGTGGCAAATTGTTCCATTCTTTGATATCGTTCTCGGAACCAGTAATTTTTAGAATAGAGCTAGAAAGCTGTTGTGGCAGAACATTTGCAAAAACTTGCATTTCATTTCCACTATTGTATGTAGTCTTATAGGGCAAGTATTCGTTTAATTTACCAAATTTATTATAAGCCAAATCTTGAGAAGCAATGAAAAGCAGAGGTTTTCCTTTTTCTAATTGCTCACAAACAGTGGCAACATCTCTTGGGTCTGTATATTGATTTGGAAATCCAATTAAGATAATCAATTCACTTTCTTGTAAATCTTTTGCATTTGGCGTTTCAAGCATTTTACTGCCTGTGATTTGCACATAGTTCTTAATCAGTACTCCATCTTCTTTATTAAAGATGTTTTTAATAAAAGAATAATCTGAACTTGGAGAACCTGCAAATATTGCTATATTTTTTTTGTTTTTTAGAACTTTTATAAACTCATTCTTTACATTATTCTTTAATGTAATTTCACCATCAATCCCTTCTATTTGTGCAGAAATTTTATGATTACCTTCTTGCTTGGCAGGGTAGTTGAAAATGAGTGAATAATTTGATTGCGATTGCTTAATGTCTATTGCCTGTTCAGAAATAACTTTTTCATTGTCTAAAAGCTTAACTTTAGCATTACTTTTATCAAGACCATAAGAATTTATATTTACATTTATTGGTATGACAGTGTTTAGAAAAACAATTTCATTAAGTAGCAAACTTGTAATAGCAACATCTTTGGGTTGAGTGGTATCGCCGACACCAAATATGAATACTGGCTTTCCAATTTGGTCGAATAGTTGAATTGGAGATTCGCCTTTATTGAAATTCCCATCAGTTACCATCAAGTAAGCTTGAGTGTTCTCATTTGCTGTGTTTATATTGACAAACCTAGCTGCTTGAGTAATATCAGTAAGAAATCCATTGAATTTTATACTATCGAAAGTTAGTTTTTGCTTTTTAAAGGTCTTTTCATCGAAAAGAAAATAGTTTGTATTTTCGCTTTCAAGCGAATTAAGATTTGCATCTGTAAATATTTTTTTATAGGTATCTTTTCTGTTTTGTTTTGAATCTGTAATTCCTGCCGATATGGAATTATCCATTAATACATTTAATTTTGGCTGTTCAAACGAACCAAAAACCCTTGAAAGAATTGGCTCGAAAAGTACAAAAAGTAGTAGAAAAAGTGCAATACTTCGCAAACAGATTAATAGCACCTTACGACCTTTAGAAATTTCAGGTGTAGTTCGGCGGTAAGTATAAAGTGTGAATGCAGTAGAGACTATGACTAATAGAACTAAAAGCCACAAGCTACCATTTAAACCAAAGTTATATGAATTCATTTTATTTTGAAAAAGCAAAGCAGAATTTTTGCATTTGCCAAATTATAAAAAGTAAAATTATGAAAGATTTGCCACTTTACAGTAGCTAGTTATCAATAAACTTAATAGCAAAACGTTAAAAGCTCAAATATTGTTGCACATTCTCAGAAAAAACAAATAATGTCGAGCTTTGAATACTATAACGCAAAAGTCAAAAATATCATTCACGAAACCAAAAATATTAACCGCTTTCATTTAGAATTCCCAGAATTAGAAAAGTATGATTTTAAAGCTGGGCAGTATGCTAAAGTTGTTATGCCTATAGTGGACAAGAAAACTTATAGACAATACTCGATATCAAGCGAACCTATTGGAAAAAATGAAATAGAATTTTTAATTGTACATCAGCCAGGTGGTCTTGGTTCGGGTTACTTATTCAATGAAATAAAAGTTGGTAGCTCGCTTACTGTGTCAAAACCTTTAGGTAGATTTGTTTTGCCAGAAGTAATTGATAGAGATATTTGTTTTATTTGCACTGGAGTGGGACTTGCACCTTTCAGAGCGATGTATTTGGATTTATTGAACAAGAATATTCCACACAAGAATATTTATTTGATTTTTGGGACTCGCTTCAAAGAAGATTTATGCTATTTAGATGAATTGAAAGAAATGACTGCAAATCATTCAGAATTTCAATATATTCCAGTACTTTCTAGAGAAGAATCGCCAGAATGGACTGGTAGAAAAGGGTACGTTCACGAAATTTACAAAGAAATATTTATCGACCAAAGACCTGCATTATTCCTACTTTGCGGATGGGAAGTAATGATTAAAGAAGCTAAAACTACACTTGGTGAAATGGGCTATACCAAAAAAGAAATTATGTTTGAAAAATATGATTAACTATTAATCATTACAATTATTTATACGAATGCACATCTAATAACAAGGTGTGCATTTCTCAATTTTTAAGAAAATAAGCAATATGGAAAAAACAAAATTATTTTATTTTTATGATGCACTATGCGGTTGGTGCTTTGGTTTTTCTCCTGTGATTCAAAAGTTATATCAGGATAATAAAGAAAAATATGATTTTCAGATTATCTCTGGCGGAATGATGACAGGGGAAAGAGTTGGCTCAATCAATCAAATTGCACCTTATATAAAAACTGCTTATAAAAGAGTTGAAGAATTATCTGGAGTGAAATTTGGAGAACGTTATTTGAATGAAACTTTAGCAGACGGAACTTCTATTCTAAACTCCCTCAGACCTGCTATAGCTTTATCTATTGTGAAATCATTAAAACCAGAATTAGCTTTTGAATGTGCCAGATTACTTCATGAAACTATTTATGTTGATGGACTTGGAGTTGATACCGATGAGTTTTATTTGGCACTTGCTGAAAAAATTAATTTCGACAAAGCTGAATTCTTAAATTTAATGTCATCTGAAGTTTATTTGAAGTTAGCGGAAGAAGATTTTATGATAACTAAAGACTATGTTATCAATGGCTTCCCTACATTAGTTGCTGAGAAAAATGCAAAGTTTTATTTGGTTTCAAATGGTTATACTTCTATCGAAAACATAGAAATTAGTTTGGAAAATTTGGATAAAATGTAATTTTTGAAAATATTTTTAAGTAAATTGTAACCAAATGAACAGTCAAAGTGTTATTAGTAAAAGAACAAATAACTATTTAGCAAAACAATGTTTGGCATTAAATCAAAAAAGGTAAACGAATCTCGCCTTGAAACTGCACCAAATCAGTTTAGTCAAGGGGATAAAGTTGCGTTCAAAATGTTATATGATAACTACAGTTTGAAAGTTTATCGCTATTGTTTGAAAATGCTTGGCAATGAAAAAAATGCAGAGGATGCATTTCAAGAAACATTTGCTAGAGTTTTTGAAAATCAACATAAATTTGATGGTAAAAACTTTGCTGGTTGGATTTTTACGATAGCTCGCAATAATTGTATGAATTATTACAGAAATCATAGAGATGCATTTAGCTATGATGAGTTTGAACATATTTCGCCTTTCACAAATGCAAATGATACTGATATTCTTCTGAAAGAACACATAGATTTGGCTATTTCCAAATTGCCTTTAAGCTATAGGGAAGCAATTGTTTTGAGAGAATATGAAGATTGTAGTTATATTGAAATTGCACAGATTTTAAATGTTGATATTTCACTTGCAAAAATTAGAGTATTCAGAGGAAGAATAATGCTAAAAGAGCTATTGGAACCTATAATGAAGGAACTAAATGAAGCTCAATAAACTTATATCGAAATATCTTGATGGTGAGCTTTCAAAAAGTGAAGATTCGATATTGCGAAATGGATTGAAGCATGACTCAAACTTGAAGCAAAGCTTCGATAAGTACGTGGATATTCATCACGAAATGAAGAAAGAAGCTTCTTCTATTAAAGTTCCTGCACATTTGTTTGCTAGCACTGAACAATTTACATTGGGTCGTCAGCAACTTAAACAAAATATTGAAACAAGTTTATCAAGTAATAATGCTACAATCAAAAGCGTTGCTAAATCGAAAAGTTACAGAAAAGCTTTTGCGACTACAATGTTGTTGATGTTAATTTCTATTTATAACATTAGTGATAATTACAAAGCAAACTATATTGACTTTAGTGGTTTGAATTCAAACTTGCAAACTGAATCTTTTGAGAAACAATTAAAAGCTAATAAAGCTCGCAAATATTCACAGAAGAGTGTTTTGAATCAACTTGAAAATAATGGCAGTAACTTAATTGATGAAGCAAATTTGAGTGAATTAAATCAAATTCCGAATGTTATTTCCTTTTCTATGGAAAGCAATTTAGAAAATGACAAATTGGAAATTACTTCATTTACTGATTTAAACACTGGAAATAAAAATAACAACAATACAATTGTTTCCGACAAAGTTTCAGTATATAACTCTTTGAATAAAACTAATTCTATTATTAGTAATCAAGCAAATCAATTCAATAACCCAAGTAACTTGCAAGGCATTCAAAACAGTATTGACTTGCAATATATTATAAAACATCAGAATATGTCTTTACAAAGTACTTTTGCCAATAGTACTTCTGCTATCAATATTGGCAATGCAAATGATGTAAAAATTAGTAGCTTTATTCAGTCTATAAACTATGAAGTTAATAGTGGAATGAATATGGGTATGGAAGTAGGTTATTCCAATTATGATTTCACCACTCAGTTATTAACTAATGTCAGCATTTCAACTGGTGGCGAATCTAATTCTGGTAAAGGTGGTAAAATTGAAGTGCTTGACCCAACAAAGTCAATTGAAAGCAAAATTAAAGTGAAATTGAACATTAATCAAAATTATCAACAAATGTTTGCTTCTTTCTTTTTGGACAAAACAATTATAAAAGAAGACAATTTTTCAGCAAATGCAAGAATTGGACTTGGATCATCTATGGATGGGCTCCTTTTATATGGTAGAGCAAGTGCTAATTATCAAATATTTAGCAACTTGACTGCCAATGTTGGTGCTGAAATCAGAATGTTTAATGTAAATCTGCCAAATGCCACTGCTGGCATATCTAAAACGGTAAATACATTAATGCTTACTTACGGTTTGCAATACTCATTGTAATATGTTTTACGTGAGATTTTCATTGATTGTTAAGAAATGATGAAGATTTTTGATAAAATTGTATTGCTAATAAAAAAAAATCATTTATATTTGAAATTAATTAATAATTCAATTTAATGTTACGAGGGCTGTAATATGAAATTTGTTAAAATTTCTCTTTTTCTTCTTTCCGCTGGTTTAATCACAGCAAATGCTGAAGTGGATCCACTTCAAAAATTAGCTAATACTAAAAACAACTTAAATGCAAAATTTGTAGGTACAATACCTTCAAAAACAAAGTCTAATAAAATTTCTGCTATTAACTTTGTTGTATTTGATTCAATGGCAAATTCATTGTCTTATATGAATGACCAAACTCAACCATTTATTTATGAGCCAGGAACAGGTTCATTAATAACTATAAAACGTGGCTCTCACGAAGTTACAAAACCAGACTTTAATAGAAGCAATTCAAAGAATAATTTATTCTTGAGAACTTCTAAAGATTGGGGTAAAACTTGGAACCCTTCATTTTTACTTTATGACAAATCTGAATGGGGATATGGCGAAGTTAGATATCCTTCTGTAGCTGCATACAAAGATGCTTCAAACAATCTAATGATTGCATACACTTTTGCTTTGATTGAGGAATCTGCTTCAACTTGGAAAGGTTTTGCAACTGGTTTTTATGGTGATTTGGATCAAGATGGTTTTATTCAATCTGCTTCTTTGCCAAGCTATGATTTTACTTTCAAAGATGCTGAGTTAGATGGAACTTATGCTTGGGGACAATTAGGTTATTCTAATTCAGTTCCAAATGTAGCAGGTACTGATTCAAAAATAATAGCTTTTAATGATAAGGGTTTGAATATTTTAGCAACTGGAATTGTAACTCCATTACCAGAAGGTAATGTGAAGGATAATAACAATATTGCTTTCAGATATACTAACAAAACTTTATTTAATAGCAACGAAATATCTACTGGAATTCCTGCAGCGTGGAATAGCAAAAGATTTGGTGCTGTAGATACGGTAACGACTCGTTCAAATAATCAACTTGGCTTGGAAAGAACAAGTGATGGCAAAATATATTTTGCTACATTTGGAAATTTTGAAACTGCGGGTTCTGATACAAAAAGAAATGAAGTTGGTGTTTCAATATCAAATGATAATGGAAAAACTTGGTCAGAATATGAAGTATTCCCTTTTCAAAAAATTAGAGAATACGTTTCAGGAATACAAGGACATTCTTCTGTTTTAAATCCTGAATTATTTTTCATTGGATTCACAAGTAAAAATCTAGTAGCTTTTGACAATGGTGATTGGAGCGTTTTTGTAGTACTTCAAGAGACTAAGGATACAGTAAATGCAAAACTTACTGCGGATTTACTGTACCAAGTAGTTGAGTTATATAAAGAAGGTGGTACTTATGGTGTTAGAACTGTTGCTAAATTACCTACATATTGGGTACCTTTCTCAAATTCAGATGGCACTCAAGCTGGAAATTCTAAAGATTATGAACTACAAGCTTCTAAAACAATTGATGGTTCTAAAATAGTATGCAAATGGGTTGAATTAAAAGAACTTGTTTGGCCTACTGATTCAACTTTCCAATTTGCTGGCTCTGATATATTTGCCGCTGCTCGAATTGTTGGTGCTAATAAATGGGGAAATCCAAAAAATCTTACTGATGATGGAAATATTTACAAAGGTGTTTGGATACCTAATTTATTACCAAACAATTTAGTTGATATTCCAATTCTTTATAGCCAAACTAAAGGTGATTTGGCAGTAGCTAACCAAAGAAGATACATTGATGAACAATATGTTATGATTGGTAACTTTGACGGAAGTTTATTAACAAGCGTAGAAGATGATCAAATACTTAGTGGAGATGTAAATATTTATCCTAACCCCGCTGTGGATAACTCTACTGTACGTTTCTATGTTCCGAATATGGAAAATGTTGAAATCAGAATTGTGGATATCTTTGGAAAAGAAATTTCTTCAACTATAGTAAATTCCCTTGTTGGATTTAACAATTTTGAAATTGATACTAAAAAGTATGCTCCTGGAGCTTATTTCGTGTCAATAAAAGGCAGTAATATTGCCAAATTTGAAAAATTCAACGTTGTAAAATAATAAATAGTTACAGAAATTGATTCATTCAAATAAGTGCTAAAACAGTAAATTTATACCCTAGCAATCTAAGTTGTTGGGGTATTTTTGCTTTTTTTCCACTTTTTGCAAATTAAGTGTAACCAAATATATCAAAAAAGCATTTTAGATATAAGTGGTTCGCTCAATTTCATAATTACATTACGAAAGCAATATTTATAAGTTTCAATCAAACGAAACTAATAAATCAAAATTAGAAAATTGAAAATCAAATAAAGTTAGTTTAGGAGTTTGTATGTTAAGAAGATTTACCTTATTGTTGCCATTTATATGCATTCTGTTCTCTGCAACAGCTTATGCAGGTATTCACGGTATATTGAAAGGAAAAGTAGTTGACGAAGAAGGTAAGCCATTAATTGGTGCTGCTGTTTTAGTGCAAGGTGTTGGTCGTGGAGCAAATACTAAAAAAGATGGTACTTTTCAAATTATGAATATTTCAGCTGGTAGCTACGATATTAGAGTTACTTATACTGGATTTGATCCACAAATAAAAAGAATTACTATTAGTGCAGACAATACAACAAATGTAACTATTGTTATGAAAGTGAAAGTAACTGATGGTGCTACTGTAGAAATCGTAGCTAACAAAATGGTTAGCAAAAATGATATTGGTGGTGGTACTAAAATGGATACTAAAGAATTAACATCGGCAGCAAGTGGCGGTATTAATGGTTTTGTTGGTTTGGCAGCTAACGTTTCGGTTGGTAATGGTTTTGAAATCCGTGGTGCGAGAGCAGGCGATTCTCAAGTGAGAGTTGATGGTCTTGATGTGGGTAATCAATTTACTGGTGGTTTTGGTGGAGGTTCTGCTCGCTATTATCCTCAAGTATCTGCGTTCGCTACTGAAGAAGTTCAAATTTTATCTGGTGGTTTTGGTGCTGAGTATGGCGAAGCTACTGGTGGTATTGTGAATTCTGTTGTTAAAACTGGACGTACTGATAGATATGAAGGTTTCCTTTACTATAATACTGATATGCCAGCTTTGTTTGGTAGCTCTAAATCAGGTATTGTTCTTGAAAGACAAGGAAGTGTTTTGAATGCAGTGGAAACTGGCGAAGGAAAGAAACTTCAAGGTAGACTTGAAAATAATTTTGAATATGGATTTGGTGGACCATTGCCTGGTTCTGAAAAATCAACTTTCTATTTGACAGGTGTTAATTCTACTGAGCAATTTAGAAATGCTAGTTATGAAGTGTTGGACCCTTTGGGTAATAACGTAGGACAATTAGATAATACTTCATCTTGGAAAAGACAATTAACTGCAAGAATGAAATTTGCAGTAACTGATGAAATTGATATTACTGTTGGTACTCAGTATGGCTTTACTACTTTAGAAAATGGTAGCTGGGCATGGCTTTATTCAACTCAAACAGGTAAAACAGTTGATGCATTGGGCAACATTACAGACAATGGTGTTCCTGAGAACATCGCAAAACAAAATGTGTTGAATCAGTATGTATATAATTTCTTTGGTAAGATTAATCACAGATTAGATGAATCTTCATTCTATGAATTGAAGTTTTCATTTTCTGCAAACAATGATGAGTTAGGCAGAAGAGTAGTTGGTTCTAAACCTGGATTTACTTCTGGTTATGAAATGATGACTCCAGTTGATGTAGTTTCTCCTGGTAAAAATGGTGTTTCAGACAAAGAATCAGACCAAACAATTGATTTTTATTCTTTGTATCCTGGCGAAAATGTAGTAACTAATGATGGTGCTACTTTTAGAAACTCGCCTTTGAGAAATCCTTTGACCGGCTATTATGAAGGTCAACAAAACGTTACAGGTACTCAAAATGCTTATGGCTTGCAAAACTTTTTTGTTACTCACGGAGCAGATGGCGGTTTTGATTTTAGATACGGTTCATATTTTCAAGCAGATGGTTTTTACCAACGCTTGATGAAAGACGGTGATTTTAGCCACGATTTGAAAACTGGTTTTGAATTTAGATCTTACACACAACATAGAAATTTAAATCAAAATCCATATCAAGCAAATAATATTCACGATGTTTACACCGATAAATTTGGTGGTAATTTATACGATGTTCAAACTCAAGAAGTTATTGATTTGACTTCAAAACCAAAAACTCCGACTAGAGGAAGTGTTTGGGTTCAAGATCAGATTACTGCGAAAGGAGTTGTCTTCACACCTGGTTTGAGATTAGATTATTTTAATCCAAACAGTGCGTATAGAAGTGTTAAAGATGAATTCGTTCCTATTTCTGATCAAAGTAAGTTCAAACAAGCTGATGCAAAAATTATGTTTTCTCCAAGATTAAACGTAACATATCCAGTAACTGAAGAATCAAATTTGATTATTAACTATGGTATTTATTATAAAATGCCAGTTCTTCAATCGCTTTATGATGGAAGTAATACAGACTTTTTGCAACCAGGAACTCTAATTGGTGACCCAAATCTTTCTCCTGAAAAAACAATTATGTATAATTTGACATACAACAATCAATTGACTAATGACTTTGCATTTAATATGTCAGTTTACTACAATGACATTTTTAATCAATTGGGTGTTGTTTATGTAGCAGCTGTGCCTACTCCTTTTTTCAGAAACGTAGTTTCTGAATATGGAAGTAATAAAGGTATAGAATTAGAATTTAGAAAAGTTGATAGAGATTATTTGGGCTTCCGTTTGAATTACACATTGGGCTATATCAACGGTACTTCAAATGCAGCAGCTTCAAATATTAACGTTTTGACAGATCCATACACAAACACTAAAGCTTTCCCTCTTGCTGAATATTCTTTAGGTAGAGATGTAAGACATAGAATTAAATATATTTTGAATTTCTTTATTAATGACGATGGTTCATCTGAAAGTAGAGATTTCCAAGGTAGAACTTCTATTAACTTCTCTGGTGCTTATTCAACTGGTGCTCCATATACAAAAACAGCTCCAGGTGGCGGTGTTGAATTGGGTGAAAGAAATTCTGAAAGATTTCCTTCTAACTTCACATCAAACATTCGTTTTACAAGAACTTTTCCTTTGAAAGATTTCTTTGGCGAAGATATGAAAAACTCTAGTATTGACTTGTTTATTGATGTTTTTAATTGGTTGAATATTAGACAAGTATTAACAGTTTATGGTGCAACTGGCAAACCATTAGATGATGGTGTTTTCTTAAACAGACAAGTTGGTAACTTTACTGAAACTGCATTATACAAAGAAGCTAATTTGGCACGTCCTGAAACTGTTGCTGCTGGTCAGTATGATTCATTTGGTAACAGATTATACAGTGTTCAAAGTGACTTTGATAACAATGGTGTTGTTAATCAGGAAGAGAAATTTAAAAGTTACGTAAACTACGTTCAGGACGCTTTGAACTTCCGTAATAATTTCCAAACACCACGTACAGTTTATTTAGGTGTTGTGTTTAAGTTTTAATAAGAAATTGAAATTAATTAAAGGGTAAAGTAATGAAAAATTATACAAAACAAATATTATTTGCTTTTGTGATAATTTTAACTGTTTCAACAATAAATGCAAATTTATTAGCTGATATAGTTAGAAATAAAGATGGCAAAAGCAATGAAATACAGCGAACTCCCAATAATACATTTGACTTGCAACAGAACACTGTTTCTAATATGCAATTCTATACCACAAATTATGGTATATTTGGTCTGAATGTAGCAAGAACTGAGGGGGGTGGGTATTGGCCACGTGGTTCAAGAAATCAATACATCTTTGGTGGTGGTATTTGGTTTGGAACTGTTAAAGAAAGATTGTTAAATGATACTATTACTTCAAGAAGAATGGTAAGTGTTACTTACAATCCAAATAATGCAAGATCTTGGATGGTACCAGGTTTATTAGATACTAATAAAAAAGAAACAAGAGTAGATAAGTCAGATTTTAAAAAATACAGAACTTATTTTTCAACTGATTTTTCTCCAACTTCTGGTGAAGCTTTAAACCCTCAAGATGGTCCGGCTTGGCCAATTTGGGATACTGGTGGCGATACAGATACATTGAAAAGAAATAGGTATTTCGGTTTTTATGTAGATGACATTGACAAAAGAAATGTAAGTAATTATAAAAAAGGTCCAGCATACATTTCAGGTGAAGATATTTTTGCTACTTATCACGATGCAGACTTATCTTATTATGATGGTGGCGAGAAAGAAAGAAGAAGTCAAGGTTATCCTTTGAATATACAATACGAACAGTACATATATTCTTGGGGATTTGGTGATTATCAGAACTTTATTTTTATTAGATATGACATCATAAATAGAAACAAATTTTCTGATGATTCTTTGACAAATCGATTGAATACTTTTAAAGATTGCTGGATGGCACCTATTATAGATGTGGATATTGCAAGAGCACCAGCTGTTAATATCGGTGCAACCAATGATAGGGTTCGTTTCAATGAAACAGATCCATCGCTAAATATGGCATTCCAATGGTCTAATGGTGAATATGGCGAAGCTGGAAACGGTTTTGGATATTTGGGATATGACTTCTTAGAAAGTCCAGCAGTAATTAAACATTATGTGATTGATTCAATAACTGGTGATAAGATTGAAGTTAAGAAACCAGATACAGATTTTGTTAGAAAAGATAGAGCAACTTATCCTAATGAAGAACAATTGGGTTTGGTAACTTTTAGAAACTGGTCTATTGCAGATGATAAAATATTAGATGAAGATCGTTATTTATATATTGCAGGGCGATTAAGAGATGGCGATACTGGACCTGGTGATAAACGATTTATGATGGCGACTGGGCCTTATCACTTAAGACCTGGCGATACTTCTAAAGTGGTTATCGGTATGATGATTGCAAATGGAACAAAAGGCAAAGATGCCGATGGTACTGAAGAAGATATTAGTGGTTTGATTGCTTTGGACAAATTTGCTCAAGCAGTTTATGATAATAGCTTTAGAGCACCACAGCCACCTGATAGAACTAGATTTACTGAATCTACAGCTTTAAATCATGGAGTTATTGTCACTTGGGATTCTTCTGCTGAAATATCTAATGACCTTGATGAGAAAGGTCTAGATTTTATGGGATATGTGTTATACAGAGCAAGAAATACTGATTTAGATACATTTTCACTTTCAAATATTTCTGCAAACAACCAATATTCTAAAGGAGCAGGTCCATTAGGTTGGAAAGCAATTAATGCTTGGGCACTGCCAAGAGCTTATGAAAAATCAAATTTTCCACAAACTAAAAATATAGTAAATGGTCTTGATTTGTTCCCTCAGATAGATTCAATGAGAATAATTGGACCTTATGTGGACGGCACAGGAAAAGTAGTTGATACAATGGCTATTAGAATTATGAAAGTCGGAAAAGGACTTGTTATGATTCCAGATAGTTTTAGTTTAAGAACTACAAACACATTAGTACCACAAATAGCAGCAATTGATACTTTTGCATCTGCTGATCCTTGGGGTAAGTATTATGCTAGTTTGGTTCCAAATGCTACTTTTCCGATGAAATGGTCTTCAAATAATAGTAATAGACTTTTTAATGAAGCTTTAGTTGGTGTTGTTAATATCAATAAAGCATTGGATTTGGTAAATCCACTTTATTACAGAAGAAAAACTATTGAAATAACTGATGCAGATTTTGCAAGAGTAAGAGCTAAAAATGGTAAAATCAAACCAACTCAAGAATTTATTGACACTTTGAAATCATATTTGAGTAAACCTGGTTTTAGAGTTGATTCATTAGATGCTAATGGTAAAGTTGTTACAAGATTACTTAATATTGATGGTCCAATCATTGATTCATTATATTTCATTAATACTTACAGAAAAGGTCCAAACAATGCATTGATTGATGTTTTTGTGAAAAGACCAATTAGCCAGCAAATGAATGAGGTTACTCACATTAATGAAGTATTAGATTCAATTTATAGCTATTTAAAACAAGGTTTGGCAACAATTGATATGCCTGATTTTGAAGGTTCGAACGAAGTAAGAACGAAAGTAATTTCTGCCTATATGAGCAGTATTACTAATGGAAGACAGTATATAGACATTGGTGATGACGATAGAAATAGCATTATTGATTATAGTGCAGATCCAACAAAAACTGAGAAATTAATCAACAACGTTCCTTACTCTTATAAGATGATTGCTTTTGATGAAGGTGATTTCCAATTAAAAACGCCTGCAAAAGTTAATCAGTCACAAAATGGTTTGAGTAATCAAACCGTTGCATATCCTAAAGCTGCACCAGTAGGTGCAAAACCAACGTTTGAAATTCTTACAAAAGATGTTTCACTACTTGGTGGTGTGAATAACTTGAAATTCTACTCGGTTGATGATGATAGAGTAATTCAGAATTTCCTTGGCGATACTTTGGAAATAGAATGGAAACCTACTTGGTTTGTAACTCAAATAACAGCTACTGGTACAGGTGCAACTCCAGTTTCATTTGGTGTATATAGCAGACAAATTACTTTAGTAAATAAATCTAAAAACAATCAAGTTCTTTTCAATGGTTTGAGCTATACTGGTTTTGAGTCCGAACTTTGTAATTTCAATTATACAAGTTTATTGACTGATTACACTGTAAATTACTCAGGCGGTAGACGAGGAGTTGTAATAGATACATTACCTGATGAAACTGTATCAATAAATACTTTTGGTTATGAATTTTCAAAAGATAGTATTGAGAAACGTGGATTTATTACAACAGGTAATTTTGCAGATGAGTTCTATTGTTATGCTCAATCTCTAAGACAACCTGCACTTGGATCATTAGGATTCAGCTATGATTTCAATTTGATGCAATATGGTGGTATGTTCCGTGGAGATAGTGCAACTTATATGCAACCTGGAAAAACAGCGGTAACGAATGTTGCATTTATTGATGGAACATATGACCAAAAAGACTTAGTATTTAATACTAGTTTACAATATTTTGTTACGACTGGTATTCAATGGGTTACTAGTGCATTAAATCCACAACCAATAGGTGGAATTGGTTTTAGTAATGGTTTTCCAGTTTATTCTGGATTTAATAATGGTCCTGGTGAATATTTAGTAGAATTCTTACCTGGTGGAACTGAACCAGTTAGATTATCTTTCGATGGAGTTCCATCGGCAGGATTAGCTAACTTAAACGAAGCATCTTGGAATGTTGATTATTTGAATTTGAAGATTACAAATTTGAAAGAACATAAGTTCATTACAAATACTGGTCAAGAACAAATAGTTAAATATCCTTATGAATTGCCACACATGGAGTTACCTGACACAGCTGGTGCTAGAACTAACGTGGGAATTTCAGCAATTTATCAACCAGATCCTAGAAATTTAGGTTTCACTATCAATGATCCAAATAGTAAATTCTATGGTGTTCAACCATCTAGCTTTATTGACCATTTCAATATTTCTAGTTATGCTTATGTGAACTCTAGAAAATCACGTTCAGTAATAGGTATTAAGAGAATGTATGGCAGACCAGCAGTTGGTCCATTAAGATTTATAGAAAATACTTATGCAGGTTTGCAAGGTAGATATTACAAATCTGCAATTGGAAAAGATACAAAAGCTAATGCAGATGCACAATTGGATTTTGTTCACTTGTTGAATATTGGTGGTGTACAGTTTGCACTTGATTATGCAAATACAGGTCGACCTAATAAGGTATCAAGACTATGGGATACAATTCCGGGTTATACTTATGGTGAAGATTTCAAAGCAGGTGATAAAATTATCTTGAAAACTACTGGTGGTGTTTTTGGTTTGCCTGCACCTGGTGCAAAAGTACAAGTAAGAGTAACTGCTTCATCTAATCCAGATAAACCAACTGACGAAGAATTAGATCAAATTAAAGTTGTACCTAATCCATATTTTATCTCACATGAAGGTCAGAGATCTTCTTATGAACCAAAATTATATTTCACGAAACTTCCTAAACAGTGTACGATTGAAATATACACTGTTACAGGTGATTTGATTAGAACACTTGAACACAATGATCTGACTTCTACTGATGCTGAAAAAGAAGGAATTGAAGTTTGGGATTTATTATCTAAGAATAAACTTAGAATCCAAAGTCAATCATTCTTAGCTTACATTAAAACAAAAGATGGAGCTCAATCAATTCAGAAGTTTTCAATAGTAGTGGGCGGTTTCCGCTTGTTGGATAATTAATTTTAAAAAGTATGGACTTAGTCGATAAATTAGCTAAGTCCATACTTTAATTTAAGTTGGAAAAATAATATGAAATTAAAATTAACTCTTTTATTATGCTGTGTATTTGGTTTAACTACTTTAGATACAATAGCAGTACCACTCGATAAAGTATCTGGCTCATCTACTGGTGAGGCTTTTAAGAAAGTTGGAGCAGCTGGCGCACAATTTTTGAAAATTGGAGTTGGAGCAAGAGCTGAAGGTATGGCTGGAGCATATTCGGCAGTAACTAATGATATTACTGCGATATTTTGGAATCCTGCTGGTTTATACCAAGTGCAAGGTACACAAGCAATGTTTTCTTACACAAATTGGTTTGGCGGATATACGCATAATTTTGCAGCATTCACTATGCCATTAGGTTCACAATTTAGATTTGCAGCAAGTTTTGTAAGTTTATCAAGTGATAACATTGAAATTACTACTATGAGCAGACCAGAAGGTACTGGACAGACATATAGTGTAAATGATGCGGCAATTAATTTAACATTATCAGGTAAATTGACAGATCAGTTTACTTTTGGTATTAATGCTAAATATATCAATAATAGTTTCTACAATATGAATGCAAATGGCTTTGCTTTTGATATTGGAACAAACTATGAAACTGGTATTGAAGGTATCAAATTAGCATTTTCAGTACATAATTTGGGAGGCGAACAGAAATATTCTGGTCAAAGTTTAAACACAGTAGTGAAATTGGTTGATGCTTTAAAAGCTTCACCATTAGATGCATCTTTAAATGCTTATAGCTTTACAATTCCTATTACATTTAGAGCTGGTATAGCAGCAGATTTGTATAAAGATGAGAAAAGTAAAGTTATTGGTGCATTCGATTTTGCAACACTTTCTGATACACCAGAGAATTATTCTTTTGGTGCTGAATATAGCTGGGACGATTTTGTATTCGTACGTGGTGGTTATAAATTCGGACACGACAATTTTGGTTTAGGCTTTGGTGCTGGAATCAAATACAACAGTGGCGGTTTAGATGGAAGATTAGATTATTCTGCATCACCAACTACAAATCTTGGCTTGGTTAACAGACTTTCTGTAATTGTTGGATTTAACTAATTCAAAAATTATTATATCATTTAACCGTTTAGTTCAAAAGACTAAACGGTTTTTTTGTTTTAATATGAATGTTTTAAAAATAATATTATTTCTATCTGTAATTGTTTCTGCTCAAGCGGAATCATATTTAGATTTGAGTTTGTTTAAAAATGGTGATAATCCAATTTTGAATATTTCGTTTTATTCAGATAATGGCGATATACAATATAAATTAGTTCAAAATTCATACATAGCCAAAATTGACTTTCAAATAATTGTAAATGACTTAAATCACAACACGATAGATACTTTAATTTGGAGATATTCATCTCAAATTGATACAACGAAATTGAATAGCCAAAATGTTGTAATTGCAGAGAATAAACTGAATTTAAAAAGCAACAATACTTATTTAATTATATGCAATGCAATTTATGAGAATAAATATTTAGTCTCTCAATCTGTTAATTTAAATACAATCGTTGATTCTAGTGTAAGTATGAGTGATATTTTGCTTGTATATGATGTAGCTGAAAATAATAACAACTCTAAATCAGAATTTGTAAGGAATAACTATGTAGTTACACCCAATGCTTCAAATTCAATTTATGGTACAGAACCGAGATTGCAAACCTATCAAGAAATTTATAACCTTGGTAAATATATCAATAATAATATTTTGATTAAATACTCAATTTTAGATGGTACTCACAAAGAAGTAATTAGTCAATCTAAAAAAACTAAAGTAAGTTATGCTAATTTTCTTGATATACTTGATTTGAATTTATTTGAGATTTCTACTGGTACTTATTATTTAAGTATTTCAATTTTAGATAGTAACGAAAAGAATATTTTCACTAAATCTAAATTATTCTTTTTATTAAATCCAGCAACTAAACCTAGTATTCAAGGATTATTCAGAGAAAGCAGGGCATTTGAAGAAAGTGTTTTTTCAAGTATGACCGATGGAGAATTGGATTTAGAATTCAGTAAGTTCAAACTAATTCTATCAGAATATGAGATAGATCAATTCAACAAGTTAATAGATTATAAAGCAAAAAGACGAGCAATTTATAAATATTGGTATATTAGAGATTCTGACACAATCACAACATTAAATGAAAAAAGAGAGGAATTTTTAAATAGAGTGAAAACTGCTGAAAGACTATTTGGTAATGGGATTGAAAATTCTGGTTGGAAATCTGAACGTGGAAAAATAATGCTTAAATATGGAATTGCCACTGTACGAAACATTAACCAACGAGAAGGCGATAGAGTGGAATGTGAAGAATGGTTTTATGATGATTTGGGTGGTGGACTTTTCTTTTATTTTGTGCAAAGATTTGCACTTAATAACTTTGTATTGGTTCATTCTAATGCTTCAGGTGAGCCAAGAGACCCAAATTGGCTTCAAAATTATAATCCAAATATTCAAAGCGATGGTACTTCTAAATTTCGGAATAACAATCAAAGATAGTTAATGAACTTATTGATAACCACATTTTTACTTGTATTTTCAGCAATTCTTCGCTTTATGCCTAGAAATGTTGTAATATTTATGGGTAAATTATTTGGAAACTTTTTAAGATTATTGAGTAAAAAAAGAAAAAATATCACTTTAAACAATATCCGAATGGCACTACCAGAAGCTGATTCTGATTTTATATGCAAAGAATCATATCGCAATCTTGGAATTACATTTGCGGAATTAGTTACAATGAATAAATATTCTATTGATGAGTTAAAAAATATTGTCAAATATGAGAATGTTGAGTTGATTGATGAATTATTAAGTCAAGGCAAGGGTTTAATTACTTTATCGGGGCATTATGGTAATTGGGAATTGCTTGCATATACAACGGGTTTATTTTCTGGACATCCAACCAATATGATAGTGAAACCAATGAAGAATCAATATGCCGATGTTTTTCTGAATAAATTCCGAGTGTTCGAAGGCAATAAAATTGTGTCTTCTCATAATGCAGCAAAAAAGATGATTAAGTTGCTTAGAGACGGTGAGCAAATGGCTTTAATAGTAGATCAAAATGCAACTTCCAGCCGTAATGTTTTAGTAAACTTTTTTGGATTAAGTACACCAACTTATGAAGCACCTGCTTCTTTGGCTTTGAAATTGAAAGCTCCATTAATTATCGGTTTCGCAGTTAGAGAAAAAGATAATACTTATAGCGTAAAATTACAAGAAATAGATTATTCTGATTTATTGGCATTGCCTACAAATGAAGCAATTGAGATTTTAACTCAACGCCACGTTAATATTTTGGAAAATCAGATAAGAACACGACCAGATTTGTGGGCTTGGCAACATAGGAGATGGAAACACTCGCCAGGTGCTTTTAATTGAAATTAGCTAATGTGAAACATATCGCTATATTTAATACTGCCTTTCTTGGTGATATTACATTGTCTTTATTTCTTTGTAAGAAAATCAAAGATATTTCTCCTAATACCAGAATAACATTCATAACCACCAAAGAAGCTTCTACGATTATCGATTTATCTGAAAATGTAGATAATGTTTTAGTTTTTGATAAACGCAATCAACATAAGAAAATTAGTAAAGTAATGCAATTTGCTAAAGAATTGAATAATTTAAATATTGATTGTTTTATAAGTACTCATAAATCATTTAGAAGTGGATTGTTGCTTTATGCTATAAAAGCTACTAAAATATGTTTCAATGATGCAAATTTATCGGCCTTTGCTCAATACAGAGTCCCCTATAGGCTGTATTTACACGAAGTAAAAAGACAACTGTCATTACTTTTGCCTTTTTCAGAATTTCAAGAAATTGATTTTGATAATTATAATTTCCCAAATTTAAAATTAAATGCAGAATCAAATAAATTGAAACAAACTATTTGTATTGCTCCAGGATCTGTTTGGAAAACAAAACGATGGACAGCAAGCGGTTTTGCTATTGTTATTGATTATTTTGCACCTAATTATAGAATTTGCTTGATTGGTGGGAAAGATGAAAGTGTACTTTCGAATGACATAGAAAACTTAACGAAAGATAAATTTGAGAATTTAGTAGGGCAGTTGAGTTTTAAAGAGACAATAGAATTAATTTCAAATTCAAGTATGATGCTTTCTAATGATAGTGCTCCAACACACTTTGCATCAATTACTAATACTAAAACATTAACTATATATGGTCCTACTTCGCCTAAGTTTGGTTTTGCTCCAATAGCTAATAATTCAAGCACGATAAGTTTAAATCTACCTTGTAGCCCTTGCCATCATCATGGATTAAATACTTGCCCAATAAAACATCATAATTGCATGGAAAAATTGCAAGCTGCAGAAGTTATTGCAAAAATGGAACAATTACTTCTTCAACAAACTTAAGACTTCTCGAATAGAGAATATCTTTAGTTTATCGCTTAAAGCAATTAGAATAATTATATAAAGCGGGAGAGAGAATAGGTTGTTAAGCTGAAAATAATTAGCAACTAAAATTGGAATAATTGCGACTAAATTAACTAACAGAATCTTTACAAGACTTATTACATTTATAGAATCTAACTCTTTCTTGATGAAATATAACTGTGCTATGAATATTAATATTTCTACAATTACCAATGAAATGGCAGCACCGTATGCTCCACCATTAGGGACTAAAAGAAATACAGCAATCAAGTTAAGTGTGCTACCAAAAGTAATTGCGTAAAGTACTTTTTTCTCATTACCCCACGCTATTAAAGCAGGAGTGATAGAGACATTCAAATATGCAAAGAATGTTGAAATAGCCATAATTTGTAGAATGAAGACACTTTCACTAAATTTGCTTCCCCACAAAATTAATATTAACTTATCGGAGAAAAAATATAGCCCTATAGCTAATGATACAGCGAAAAAGTAAACTAAGTTTGTATATTTATTAAAAATGCTTTGCTTGTCTTCTCTTGTTTCTGCTTGTGAAAGTTTTGCAAAAAATGAATTTTGGAAAATACTTAAAGGAACTAATGCTAAATTTGTGAATTTGAATGCTGCGAAATAAATTCCGTTATCATAGAGATAAGTGTCGGGTCTAAAATATGCAGTGCTAACAATACCTAAACTATGATTAATAGATACTAAAACAAAAGTTAAACTAATAGGTAAAGAGCTATATACTAATTGTTTAAGAAGTTGTTTGTCAAATTGAAATTTAATTTTAGAGATTTGTTTGATAAAATAGATTACCAATGCAACAGCATTTAGAAAAAGGGTAGTAGCAATAACAATCGAGGCAATAATTGTATCGTTTTCATTTTTTACTAAAAGTATAATTCCAACGAAGTTTAACAAAGAAAGACTTATTGTTCTTGTGGCAATAACATTCATTTTCTCAATTCCAACAAAATACCAATTGAGTAAAATGGCTTGAGAAATGACTGTAGTTCCAATAATTGCAATAACTAATTTGACATTGTAATCTTTATTTATAAAGAAAAGAGCAATTAATATCAATAAATAAACAGCAAGTGAGAGTATTAACCTTAAGCTAAAAGCATTATTTACAATTGATTGATTGTCTATTTTATTTTTAGCTATATCTCTAGTTCCAATTGCATCAAAACCAAATGAGAATGCAATGAATGAAAAGTTTGCAATTGATTGAGCCAAACCAATACTTCCAATACCTTCTGTACCTATAACACGAGCTAAATAAGCCATATAAAAGTACATTAGGAGTCTATTTACTGATTCCGCAAATGTTAATGTCAGTATGTTTCTAAGAAGGGTAGGTTTTTTCAAAATCAAAACCAATAATTATTTACTTAGTCTAAGAATTTCGCTGAATTCTTCATCGGAAACTGGCATAACAGAAAGTCTAGTATGCTTAATTAAAGGTAATGATTGTAGTTTATCGTTTTGTTTGATTTGAGCTAAAGTTACTGGGTTTCTAAATTCATCATCGAATCTAACTTCAACAGAAACCCAATTTACATCTTCAGTAGTAGGGTCTTGAAAGTATTCTTTTGTAACTTTCAATGTTCCCATAATAGCTTTGGCTTCATTGCTAATATAAAAAAATAAAATATCGTTTAGTTTGATTAACTTGAGATTATTGCGAGCTTGGTAATTCCTAACTCCGTCCCAAATTGTTATTTTATCTTTTTTCATTTGATCCCAAGGATAGTTCTCAGGGTCTGATTTTACAAGCCAGTAAGCCATTTTATTTTAAACTTTCGCCTATTAATGATTCTATAGTTGGTACATTGCTAGGATTTCTTGCAGATTTATATTCTAATGAATCAATAATTGAATATTTAACTATTCCATTTCTGATTAAAAAGAATCTTGGCAAATCGTTCAATTTTAATTTATCTGTGTAAGGATTTTTATCAGTAGTATTAGTCATTTTATAAATTTCCATACCAGATTCTGGAACACCAGCTGACTGCAAAGACTTAATGAAAGAAGGGAACTGTTTAGTTGTACCAACACAAGAGCAAGTAGTTTTAACAAATAAAACAAATTTGTCTGTGGCTGGATTAAAATTACTATTTATTTCTTTAACGTTGTTTGTATCTGGTGCGTAGCTATTAACTTCGTCAATAAACCAACCAAAAGCAGGTTCTTTTTTCAAATCAGCAACTGTTGTTAAAACTCCATCAGATGACTGAGTAGTTCCATTTTCGCAAGACGCAAGAGCTAAAACCAATAACAAACTAAAAGCAAAAGATAAATTCTTCATTTTCAAATCCTAATTAATTAAGAAACTTAGTGATAATACTTTGTAGATATGACGGAAATATACCCAAAACTATTATACCAACAGTAGTTAAAAATAATGTAATGGAAGCTGAACCATAATGAGCTTGTAGTTCTTCTTTTGGTTCTTTAAAGTAAATCCAAACTACTAAACCTATATAGAAGGCAATTGAAATAATAGATGAAATAACTGCAACAATAGTTAACCAAGTAAAGCCTGCTTCAATTGCTGCTGTAAATAAGTAATATTTTCCAAAGAAACCAGCAAAGGGAGGCAAACCCGCTAATGAGAACATAAATATTGACATTATAGCAGAAAGTACAGGATACTTTTTATAAAGTCCAGCATAATCTTCAAGTTCTAAATTTTTGTCTGTTTTTTGTTCTAATACACTAAGTACTACAAAAGAACCAATTTGCATTAATAAGTATGCTGATAAATAGAAAACAACACCAGTCCAACCTTTCTCATTATTTGCAGCAATACCAATTAACAAGTAACCAGCATGTGCAACAGATGAATAGGCAAGCATTCTTTTAATATTTTTTTGTACCAAAGCAGTGATATTACCAATAAGCATAGTGATTGCAGAAATTATAGCAATTACCATTTGACCTTTATGTGTTAATGCCAACACTTCTGGATTTGTTATACCAATTGGAATTAAAGCTCTTACAATAATAATAAATGCAATTAATGCAGCAGCTTTACCAGCTGTACTCATAAAAGCAGTAACAACGGTTGGCGAACCAGAATAAACATCAGGTGCCCACTGATGGAATGGGAAGGCAGCAGCTTTAAAGCTAAGACCTACTATTAACATTGCAAAACCAATTGCTAGAAAAGCTTGATTATTAATCATTCCTGCTTTTATAGCAGAAGCAATACTCACACCAGTTTGAAATTCTTGTAGATACATAGTGCCAGTAGCACCATAAATCATAGACATACCATAAAGTAAGAAGCCAGTAGCAAAAGAACCTAATAAGAAGTATTTTAGTGATGCTTCAACTGATTTTAATGTAGCTCTAAAGTAGCCAGCAAGTACATAGAAAGTAATAGACATAATCTCAATACCAACAAAAAGCATAAGCAAATGGTTGGAATGTGAAATAATTATCATACCGCTCACTGCGAATAAGATTAGCGTATAGAATTCATTAGTTTCCCAATTTTCTCTTTGAAAGTATGGTCTTGCAGCAAATAAAGTAAACAAACCACCTAATATAAATAACAAATCTAAGAAAGAAGCATATCTGCCAAAAGTAACCATACCTTTGGAAATTGGCATCTGACTCATACTAGTTATATCGCTAGGGTTGAAATTAATTGTAAGTAAGCTGAAAGCTCCAGTTACTATTAAACCAATTATTGAAAACCAGTAAAGTATTCCAAACTTTCCTTTAGATAAAGGGTCAACTAATAGTGCTAAAATACACACTACACCTATTGAAATTATTGGAGAGAGGTTAAACAATTCCATATTCACTTTCCGATTTTAACTCTGTTTAATTATCAATTGAAAAAATGTTTTTATTTGATAGTAGCACTTTTAACTACTTCAGTTTTTTGCATTGGCAACTTATAACGTTCTTTATTGAACTTAGTTTTCTCTAATTTATTTACAAGTGCTTTGCTTGAATTTTCACTAATTTTTAAGAATGGTGTTGGCATAACTCCCATAGTAACCATAAAGATTACTAAAGGAACAAGCATAATCCATTCGTTAACATTCATATCTTTTAAGTTTTGATTTTCAGGGTTGTCGTTAGTGCCAAACATCACTCTACCGAACATCCAAAGCAAATAAACAGCAGCGAAAATTACACCTGAAGCTGCAACTATTGCATAAGCATAATTAGCTAAGAAAGTAGATTTGAATGCACCAATCAAAGTTAAATACTCACCAATAAAACCATTCAAACCTGGTAATCCAACTGAAGCAAACATTGAGATTGCAAAAAATACAGTATAAACTGGCATCACTCTGGCTATACCACCAAAGTCAGCTATTGCTCTTGTGTGTCGTCTTTCGTAAATCACACCAACACAAATGAATAATGCACCTGTAGATAGACCGTGACCGATCATTTGGATAATTGCACCTTGAATACCTTCTACTGTCATAGAGAATATACCAAGTACAACAAAACCTAAGTGAGAAACAGATGAGTAGGCTACAAGTCGTTTAATGTCTGTTTGAACCATTGCAACTAATGCACCATAGACAATTCCAATTACTGCTAAAGTAGAAATAATTGGAGCATAATGTATGGCTGCTTGTGGGAATAAGTCTAAGTTGAATCTAATCAATCCATAAGTACCCATTTTAAGTAGTACTGCTGCCAAAATAACAGAACCTGGAGTAGGTGCTTCTGTGTGGGCATCGGGCAACCAAGTATGGAAAGGGAAAAGTGGAACTTTTATACAAAATGAAAGTGCAAAAGCCAAAAACATCCATTGCTGAATATCAGTTGGTATTTGCGAAGAAAGTTCTTTAATTACAAGAAAGTTAGTTGTAAATCCAGAGGCATTGTGTAGAATGTTTGAGCCAACATAATAGCCCAACCAAACGATTGCTACAAGCATAAATAGAGAACCTACAACTGTAAATAAGAAAAACTTAACAGTAGCATAAATTCTATTTTTACCACCCCAAATACCAATAATGAAATACATTGGTATAAGGATTAATTCCCAGAATATGTAGAATAAGAATAAGTCTGTTGAAAGAAATACACCTGTCATACCAAACTGAAGCAACAAGACCATAATGAAATATTCTTTCTCTCTTTTATGAATAGATTCAAATGCAGAAATCATTGCAATTGGTGAGATAAACGTTGATAACAAAACCAACAATAAAGACATTCCGTCTAATCCAATCCTAAAACCTGCATCAATAGAAGGTATCCAAGGAATATCTACTAATAACTGAAAGTCATGGTTGTCTGAATTAAATTGCCCAAGTAAGAACAATGAAACAACAAAAGTTATTAGAGAAACAAGTAATGAAAAACCTTTAATTAACTTAATATTTTCTTTATTGAAAAAGAATAATGAAAGTGAACCAACTAAAGGTAGAAATAAAACTGTTAAAAGAATTTCCATTGAAATAAACTTAATTTGTGTCTAATTATTTAAAAACCAATTACAAGATAAGTAAGTATCAAAATTATACCAAACATCATTAGTAAAGCATAATTTTGAGCTATTCCACTTTGCAATTTTCGTAAAGTTTCGCCAAGTACTTCTGTAAATTTACCAGAACCATTGATAGTACCATCTATCAATTTCACATCGAAGATTTTCCAAAGAAATTCTTTTGAAGCAATATATATAGGAGTTACAAAAACAGAATAGTAGATATTATCTAAATACCATTTGTTATCAAGAATTTTATAAGGCAAACTTAAATTTTGAACTAATTTTCTTGGTGTAGTCCAATTTGCATCTTTATTATAGAATTTGTTTGCCAAGAAAATAGCAATAATAGCTATACAAGTAGAAGTAGCCATTAGAATATATTCTATTGGATGAACTTCACCGTGAGATTCAACATTTCCTAAAATTTTATTAGCATCAGCAAAAATTGGCTCTAAGAAATGTTCGAACAAATTAGGAATTGTGTGAAAACCTAAAGCGTGAGGCACACCTAAAAAGCCACCCAAAGCAGAAAGTACAGCAAGTACGATTAAAGGAATAGTCATAAGAGCTGGTGATTCATGCGGATGAACGTGGTGATGATCGAATCTTTCTTTACCTAAGAATGTCAAGTAAACTAATCGGAACATATAAAATGCAGTACAGAAAGCAGCAGTTGCTAAGATAACCCACATAATTGGCCCACCTTTATCAAATGCTTTCCATAGAATTTCATCTTTAGAAAAGAAACCACTAAAGAAAGGAATACCAGCAATTGCTAATGTTCCAATTAAAAATGTCCAATAAGTAATAGGCATATATTTTTTCAAACCACCCATTTTCTTAATGTTTTGCTCGTGGTGCATACCGTGAATTACAGAACCAGCACCAAGGAACATTAAACCTTTGAAGAATGCATGAGTCATAACGTGGAATAAACCAGCTGTGAAAGCACCCAAACCTAAAGCAGTAAACATAAATCCTAATTGACTTACTGTTGAATAAGCCAATACTTTTTTAATGTCATTTTGAACAATACCAATTGTAGCGGCAAGAAGAGCAGTAGCAGCACCAACTCCTGCAACAATAGATAGTGTGGTAGGAGACAGAGAAAACAAAACTGAATTTCTACAAATCAAGAATATACCAGCCGTAACCATAGTGGCAGCGTGAATCAAAGCAGAAACAGATGTTGGCCCAGCCATTGCATCGGGAAGCCAGCCAGCTAATGGAATTTGAGCTGATTTACCTGTACAACCTAAAAAGATTAATAATGTGATTGCAGTAATTATTCCTGTACCAAATAAAGTTGAATGTGAAACAACTGCTTGCTCAGTAACAGAATGATAATCCAATGTATTGAAATTTACAAAGATCAAAAACATTGCTATTAAAAAGCCAAAGTCACCTATTCTATTTACAATAAATGCTTTATTAGCAGCATCGCCAGTCCATTTGATTCTATATCCTGGAAATTTTTGATCGTACCAAAAGCCAATTAATAGATAAGATGCTAATCCTACACCTTCCCAACCAAGGAAAGTTACTAGGTAATTAGCCCCCAATACTAGATTTAACATCATAAAGATGAATAAATTTAAGTATGAGAAAAATCTAAAAAAACTTCTATCTCCATGCATATAACCAATTGAATATATATGGATAAGAGTTCCTATTCCAGTAATAATCATTGTAAACAAGATAGACAACTGATCTACTTGGAACGCATAATTCACTTTGAAATCACCTGTTTGAATCCAAGTAAACATTTCAATAATTACTGGTTTTTCTAAAGGATGGCTAAGCATTTGAAGAAATAGATTAAATGCTATAATGAAGCCACCAAGCACAGTTGATGTTGCAATCAACCCAATTATTTTTTCATTTTTAATTTTACTACCAAATAAGCCAACAAAAAGAAATCCAATTAGTGGCAATAATGGTATAAGTTTTATCGATTCGTACATCTTTGTAAAGCCTTGTTTACTTAACTATCTGACAATATGTTTTTGTACTTTAAGGAAATTTATCCTTGAATAAAAAGCAAAATACAAAACAAGTTTCGAGAAAACAACTAAAATTAATATAAGATTTCCAATATTTTCAGCTATTCAAGGCAAAGTAAAAATAATATTTATTCGTATATCTTATCTTATTAAAGAAATTACAAAAATTACTATCTTTGTAATCGCAATTAAATTGTATTTGAAAATAATTTAACAAAAGCTAAAAATGTTTGATATTTACTTGAAGTCTATTAATTCTGATTATGAGAATCAACCCTCTCCAAGCACCGAAACGCAAGAAGTTTTACTGTTAGATGAGGAAAAAGAAGTAAGTAACACTCCAAAAGTGATTTTATTTAACGATGACTGGCACGAATTTGATGAAGTTGTTAATCAAATAATTAAAGCTATTAAGTGCGATTTGAAAAAAGCAGAAGAGTTAACATGGGAAGTTCACACAAAGGGAAAAACTTTGGTATTTGATGGTGAATTAGATGAATGCTTGAAAGTAAGTGCAATTTTAGAAGAAATTAAGCTACATACGCAAATTGAATTTTAAACGAAATCAAATTCCATCATTGAATCAATATCGAATTTATCGTCTTTTCTATTTGATTTTTCTGCTTCTTTTGTTCCATCTTCATAAACTTCGTCATCTTTAAATATATCTGAAACTTCTGGTGCGGATTGCTTTGGTCTTGAGTTAAAAATAGAGTAATCCAAGTCTTTAGTATTTTCGACTATCGGATTGTACACTTCAGTTAAATCGAACTTTTCAGCATCGCCAGCGAATTCAAACTTTATATAAGTTCTTTCTCCACAACGGCAAACTACTTCTATACTTTCCACTTCGCCCAGTTCATCTCTATTTACAATTACAGTAGCTGGTTTATTTAAATGTGAACTAACATCAGGATCGTCAGAAATTTCAATTTTTTCACCTCGAACTTGCACATATTCCGAAGGCAATCTTTGAGAATGTGGAACTTTAGTGTTTGTTCCAGAAATTTTGGGCAAAACAAGATAATCTAAAAAATCTTTATGCGGCAAATGTGGTGCTGTATCTTCAGAACTTGCAGTTTCATCAATTTTATTTGAGAAGTGCATATTCCTTCTATCATCTTCACTAAAATTAATAATACTATCAATATCGCTTTCAGATAGCAATCCTCTATGTCTTTTTGGAGGATTAAGTTTACTTTCGTTAAAATCAGCAGCGAATGGATCGGTGATATCTATTTCTCTATTGACAACGTCAGCAGAGTCAAATTCTTCACCAAATGGAGTAACTTCTCCATCGCTAAAATCATCATCAAAGCTAAAATTCTCAATTTTATCACTCATCGTAAATCCTACTTATGTCAATTTGAATTAAATTGACTAATATTCAACAAATTCTGTTAAACTAAATATCTAACAATTTTCGTGCTAATTCTGTTTTTTCAAGTTAGAAATAATTTCATCTGCAATAAATTTACCACTTAAAGCAGCCCCTTCAATTGTTGAAGGGTACTTTGTATCAGTATAACATCCAGCTAAGTAAATATTTTTATTCAATGTTAGTTGTTTTGGTCTTTGTGTTTCATTTTCATGACTTGCAAGAATAGTAGCATTTTTTTCTTTAAAGACTCTATAGTGTTGTGGTTTTGGTAAATTCGGTAAGTTCAGACTAGTTTTCAAATCATTATAACAAAGCTCTATAATTTCGTTATTGCTTTTTTCAATGATTAGATTTGCAGCAGAAATTGTGATACTAATTAGCCCATCATGCTTATTATCTTTAATAATTCTTCTTTTATTGAACACCCATTGAATACTTGTACCTATGAAAGCAGAAAAATCAAAATTGAAGTAATCTTTATCGAACCATAGATAAATTGATACAATTGGCGAAAATTCAACTTTTGGCAAAGTAAGATTGTCTTCTGCCATCGTAGCAATAATTTTCTCAGTTGAAACAAATGAACTTGCAAGAATTATTTTGTCAAACTCTTGATTATCAACTATATACTTATCACCAAGTTTCTGAATGGCATCAATTTTTTTATTGAAAACAAAATTTCCTCCATTCTGAATTATAAACTCTTTTTGTGGTGTTAATAAATTTAACAGAGGTACATTGCCAAAAATCAAGTTACTTGAGCTTCCACTTGCTAAAAATCCTTTCTTCAACACATTTGTAAGTAATTCCATACTTGCTTTATCAATATCTGTGTTAAGAGTTGCTAAAGTTAATGGTTGCCAAAGTAAAGCAATAATTTCATTATTTTGCTTTGTTGAGTTTAATACTTCATAAACCGTTTTATTTTTGATAGTAATTGTATTGCTAAGTAATCTGAGAAAGAAAGCAAATGTCTTTAATTTTGATTTTTTGCTGATTGTTTTCAAACTAAAAAGTGCAAATAGAAATCCTATTGGGCTATTTCTGATATTTGATGAAAGCAAATCCATTTTACCATCAGCATAAAAATATGGGATATTAACAGATTCCATTCTATTTAATTTGCTTAGCTGACCACATTCTGATAATATATCAAGAAACGTAAAATAAGCACCAATTAGTAAGTGTTGACCATTGTCAATAACATCTTGTGTTTTGCTATCCACAAATGAAGTTACTCTTCCACCAACTTCGCTTGTAGCCTCATAAATAGTAACATCTAAGCCATTTTTTGTAAGATAAAATCCAGCTGATAATCCAGCTACACCTGCACCAATTATTGCGATTTTCATTAATAAATTTGAAATTTGTAGATAATTTCTTTGTAATTTACAAGAAAAGTCGTAATTTTGTAAATGTTCTTATGCGGATATGGCGGAATTGGTAGACGCGCTAGACTTAGGATCTAGTAGGGTAGCCTGTAAGAGTTCGAGTCTCTTTATCCGTACACTTAAAAAAAGCAAGATTGCAACAAATCTTGCTTTTTTTTTATCAAAATTGTAACAAAGTAATATTTTAATTTTAAGGTAAACCAAATTGGAAAAAACAGTAAAACCAATTGACGACACAATTCAAGAAGTGATTTTCACTTTCACAAAAGAAGAATTACACCCTATCTATGAAGCAGCTTATAAACTACAACGACCGAAAATAGCTCTTCAAGGATTTAGAAAAGGGAAAGTGCCTCTTCCTATGGTAAAGAAATTTTTTGGTGAGTCTATTGAATCAGATGCTGAACAAGACCACTTCAATAAAGTATTTTCTGACTTTGTGAAAGAAGATAAACTTACTGTGATTGGCACTCCAGCTATGACAGACGTTAAAAAAGAAAACAATACTCTGGCGGTAACTATCCAATATGAAGTTTTACCATCATTCGATGTGGTTGGATATAAAGATATGCAAATCAATGAACCAGTTCACGTTGTTACTGATGAAGAAGTTGAAGGCGAAATCAATATTATCAAAACTCGTATGGGTAAATTAGAAATTGCTGATTCAGCTGCTGATTTATCTCACGTAGTGAAAATTGAAATTTCTGAAATTGATAAAGAAACTAATACTCCAAAAGAAGAAAAACAAGAAAACGTAATCCTTTTAAGTGATGTTAAAGTAGATCAACAATTGAAAGATGTTTTGCTTAACACAAAAGCAGGTGAAAAAATAACCTTCATTCCAACTGCTGAGTCGAATCCAAATGATGCACATTTCAATATTGCTATTTTGGAAGTGCAAAAACTTTTCCCTGCTGAATTGACTGAAGAATTAATTTCACAAATTACAGGTGGCAGAATGACTACTGAAGATGATTTGAGAGAAGATATTAATTTGCAATTGCAAGGCGAATGGGATAAAAAAGCAAGAAACTTGATGGAA
The DNA here is from genome assembly GCA_964650885.1 of uncultured Hyphomicrobiales bacterium. Classification (GTDB taxonomy): domain Bacteria; phylum Bacteroidota; class Ignavibacteria; order Kapaibacteriales; family UBA2268; genus JAPLFM01. The sequence goes on from CAZYXG010000001.1 coordinate 115,330, forward strand.
AATCAAATTGTTGACAATTTAGTTGAAGCAAATCCTGTGAAAGCACCTACTGAAATGGTGGAAAGAGTTATGCAACAACAATTCCGTAACCTTCTAAGTAGAAACGGTATTAACGAAAAACAAGCTAAAAACTTGAAAATGGATATGTTTCGCACACAATTAGAGCCAGGTGCAGTTCAAGTTGTTCGCTGGGAATTAATCAGAGAAAGAATTATTGAACAAGAAAAAATTGAAGTTGAAGATTTTGATTTTGAAAATCTTGCAGCTGAAGAAGCACGTATCAATAATATGGAAAAAGACGCAGTTCTTGCTGATTTGAAAGGCAATGAAAATGTGAAATTCTATTTGCTTAGTAAAAAAGTTATGGATTTAATCCTTGACTTCGGAACTACTAATGAAGTAGATTTTGCTTTCTTTGAAAATAAAAAAGATACTTTGACTGAAATGTATGGTGGCGAAGATGATCATGTTCACGATGAACACGAACACCATGATCATGATGGACACGATCACAAACATTAATCATTATAAATAAAGAAGAAAATGGCTTACATAGATTTAGAATCAAAAGAATTTGAAACTGAATTAAAAGAGAAACCAGAAATTGTTTTAATAGATTGCAGAACTCCAGCTGAATTTGCATCTGGGCATTTGAAAAATGCAATTAATTACAATTTCAATAGTGGTGAATTTGAAGATATGATTCCACAGTTAGAAAAAGAGCATAATTACTTTATCTATTGTAGAAGTGGAGCGAGAAGTGCAGCTGCTGCAAACATTTTAATCAATAGCGGATTCTCAAAAGTAACTAATCTTTTAGGTGGAATATTGGGTTGGAATGGCGAAGTTGTTTAAAACTCAATTAATTAAATTTTAAATTAATTGAAATTATCTTTCGTCTATATTCTAACTTTATTAATTAAGGAAAACAAATGAATAATTTTTTAGTTCCAATAGTTATTGAGCAAACAAGTCGTGGCGAACGTTCTTACGATATTTACTCTCGTTTGCTAAAAGAAAGAATCATTTTCTTGGGAACTCCTGTTGATGACCAAGTTGCTTCTAGTATTATTGCTCAATTGCTGTTTTTGTCTTCGCAAGACCCAACTAAAGATATTAATCTTTATATCAACTCTCCAGGCGGTAGTGTTGATGCAGGTTTAGCAATCTATGATACTATGCAATTTGTGAAACCAGATGTTTCAACAATTGCTATTGGTATGGCTGCTTCTATGGCACAAGTTCTATTATGTGCTGGAGCAAAAGGTAAACGTTTTGCTTTACCTAATACTCGCATTATGATGCACCAACCTTTGGGTGGTACTCGTGGTCAAGCAACTGATATTGAGATTTATACTAAAGAAATGATGAGAATGAGAGATAACTTATTCAATATCATTAGTAAACATACTGGTAAAGATTTCGAAACAATCAAAAAAGATGCTGATAGAGATAACTATATGTCTGCTGTAGCAGCTACAGAATATGGCATAATTGACAAAACTTTGGAAAGAATTACAGAAGAATTAAATACTCCTAAATTATTAGAAGATAAAAAAGACTAACAAAAGCATAAATGTCAAAAAACAAATCAAATAGTGGTCCTTTTGGGGAATTAACTTGCTCATTTTGTGGGAGATCTTCCCGTGAAGTGGCTAGTTTAATAGAAGGTCCTGAGAACATCTTTATTTGCGATGTTTGTATTGAAAAATCAATTGAAATAATCGGAAAGAATAAGAAAAATAAAAATTCTTTCGATTCAGATTTTTCTACAAACAAGCCATCTAAATTGAAGATTAAGCTTGATGATTACGTAATAGGTCAAGAAAAAGCAAAGCAAATTTTAGCAGTTGCTGTTTATAATCATTATAAGAGAATTTCTAGTCAATCAAAAGATAATGAGTATAAAAATGTGGAACTAGAAAAAAGTAACGTACTTTTACTAGGGCCTACAGGAACAGGTAAAACTTTACTTGCTAAGACCTTAGCACGTGTACTTAATGTTCCTTTTGCAATTGCAGATGCCACAACAATTACTGAATCTGGTTATGTAGGAGACGATGTTGAATCTGTTCTTCTTCAATTACTTCAGAATTGTGATTACAATGTGGAGCAAGCTGAAAGAGGAATCATCTATATAGACGAGATAGATAAAATTGGAAGAAAAAGTGAATCTTCTAGTATAACTAGAGATGTTTCTGGCGAAGGTGTCCAACAAGCTTTACTTAAAATGCTTGAAGGAACCAGAGCTGGTGTGCCACCAAAAGGCGGAAGAAAACACCCAGAACAACCACTTATCTATATAGATACTAAGAACATTCTTTTTATTTGCGGTGGTGCATTTGAAGGATTAGAAAAAATTATTCTTCAACGCAAGAAAAGTGCTTCTATCGGATTCACAGCTCAAGCTGGAAATATAGTTGAAGAAACTTACGAACTTTTGCAATCTGTTGAACCAGACGATTTAATCAAGTATGGCTTTATTCCAGAATTAATTGGTCGTTTACCTGTTATTACAGCACTGCAAGATTTGTCGGAAGAAGCAATGCTCGACATTATGACAAAGCCAAAAAATGCTACTGTTAAACAATATCAAAAGCTTTTAGATTTCGATAATGTCAATTTGAAATTCGATGACGATGCTTTGCTTTCAATTGTGAAAAAAGCTTTGGAACGCAAAACTGGTGCAAGGGGACTCAAGTCAATAGTTGAAGAAGTAATGCTTGAAGTGATGTTCACTTTGCCAGATATTGAAAATATAGATACTTGTACTATTACAAAAGACTGTGTTGAGAAGACTGGAAAACCAATATTCACATTCAAGTCCACTACAAATTCCGATGATTTGATAGACGAAACTAAAAGCATATCAAACCAAAACGACCACAATGTAGCTTAAATTCAAAACCCCAAACTTATTAAAAGATTTGGGGTTTGTTTTTATTTCTCTATTTATTTTTTATTTAATTAAGCTTCAATCTAAAAAACAGTTCATTAATGGCATAAGAAACAGATAGTTCTCTATTTATAGCTCTATTGTTGCCAAATTTATACATTTTAGCAATATTTTCACCTTCAATAGAAATTCCTATCCAAACAGTGCCGACAGGTTTTTCAGGAGTTCCACCATCTGGGCCTGCAATCCCTGTAATAGAAATCCCAACACTAACATGATGAAGCTTACGAACATTCTCACTCATTTGCAATGCAGTTTCTTGGCTAACTGCTCCAAATTTCTCCAATGTACTTTCAAGTACACAAAGTCTTTCTACCTTTGCTCTATTGCTATAAGTTAGTTCTCCACCTATAAATACCTCAGAACTGCCTGGCAATTCAGTAAATGCTGCTCCAAGAAGTCCACCTGTACAAGATTCTGCTACTGCCACAGTTAATTTCTTATCTTTTAAATATTGAATCAATGTTTCTAAATTATTCTCATCGCCAATACTTATGATACTTTCGTTTATTTTTGATTTAATAAATTCTAAGTATCCATTTAACTTAATTTGGCATTTTTCAAAATTAGATTCCTGTACTCCAAGTCTAATTTTAACTCCACGATAGGATGGGAGATATGCCAAAGATGATTTGTTATCTAAAAATGTATTAACATCGCCAATCATTTCTTCTAAGGTTGATTCAGGGACTCCACCAGTTTGAATTGTAAGATATGATACTACATTATGATTTTTATTTGCAATTTCATCAATAATTAGCTGTTTAAGGTGGTCATTGAAGATAGCATTCATTTCATATGGTACACCTGGCATTGAAACTAAATATTTGCCATTTGAAAGAAACAACATTCCAGGAGCAGTTCCTACAGAATTGCTTAATACTTTACTATTCTTTGGCACCAATGCTTGCATACGATGTACTTCTTTCAGTTCTCTTCCACGTTTAAAAAGAAGTGATTTTATATTCTCAAATGTAATTTCATCTAAATGCAATTCATCATTGAAATAATCACACAAAGTTACTTTCGTAATATCGTCATGAGTTGGACCAAGACCACCAGTAACTAAGATAATATCGGATAATACAAATAGTCTATCAAATTCTGATTTAATTATCTCTTTGTTGTCTGCAACAGTAGAATGAAGAACTACTTTAGCTCCTAATTTGGATATTTCAGCACCAAGCCAAGCAGCATTGGTATTTATAGTCTGACCAATTAGTAATTCGTCTCCTATTGAAAGCAATGATATTTTAAGCATAATTCAAGCTCTTCAAAAAAAAAGAGGGTAAACAAAATGTTTACCCTCTTGACGAATATAATTGGAATTATTAGAATTAGTTTTTCAATAATTCAGATAAATCATCTTTTTTCTCATTCAAAACAGCTGTTTCATTCATAAAGTCAGCTATTTCATCTGGAGAAGCTTGTACTATAGTGTCTGGCGAATATTTGTCAGCATTAGGTACAGGGTGGTTAGTGTTGTATGTATCAATCTCAGATTGATTTTTATTTCTTAAGTTTTCAACCACAGAAAGAACGATTTTTTTAGATTCTTTGTCGAATTCAACAACTTTCAAAGGCAATACATCACCAAGTTTGAAGAAGTCGCTAATTACTCTTACTGGAGCAAATGACAATTGAGAAACTGGTACGAAACCATCAACACCATCAGGTAATTCTACGATTACACCTTTTTCGATAATGCGTTCGATTTTAGCTTCTGTTTCAGCATCTACACCATATTTAGTTTCGAAAACATCCCAAGGATTATTTTCAATTTGTTTGTGTCCTAAGGCAATTCTTCGTTGGTCAGCGTCAATACTAATAACTAATACTTCGATATTATCGCCTTTTTTCACGAATTCACCTGGATGGCGAATTTTCTTTGTCCAACTCAAGTCACTGATGTGAACTAAACCGTCAACACCTTGCTCTAATTCAACAAATACTCCGAAGTTAGTTAAGTTACGAACTATACCTTTATGTTTTGAATCAATAGGGTATTTTTTCATAAGGTCTTGCCAAGGATCTGGTTCTAATTGTTTCATTCCCAAAGCAAGTTTTTTAGAATCTTTATCAATGTTTAAAACAACAGCTTCAACAACTTGTCCCATAGAAACAACTTGTGATGGATGTTTAACGTGTTGAGTCCAAGACATTTCAGAAATGTGAATCAATCCTTCAATACCTTTTTCGATTTCAATGAAAGCACCGTAATCAGTCAAGCTAACAACTTTACCTGAAACTTTAGTGCTGATTTCATATTTCTCGCCAATGTTATCCCATGGATGTTCAGTTAGCTGTTTCATACCTAATGAAATACGTTTTTTCTCATTATCGAAATCAAGCACAACAACTTTGCAAACTTGATCCAAAGATACAACTTCAGAAGGATGAGAAACTCTTCCCCAAGATAGGTCAGTGATGTGTACTAAACCATCAACACCACCCAAATCAACAAACACACCGAAATCAGAAATAGCTTTAACAGTTCCTTCAAGAACCAAACCTTTTTCTAATTTAGAAATAATTGCATTTCTTTGCTCGCCAAGTTGCTCTTCAAGCAATACTTTATGGCTGACAACAACGTTTTCGCTAGGGTGATTAACTTTAACAACTTTAATGTCAATAACTTTATTAATCCAAGAATCGAAATCACGTACTGGACGTACATCAATTTGAGAACCAGGAAGGAAAGCTTCGATACCCATAAGATCGACAACCATACCACCTTTAATTCTTCTAAGGATTTTAACTTGTGTAATTTCTTGAGTTTCGTGTAATTTAAGAATATCTTCCCAAAGACGCATAAAATCTGCTCTTCTACGAGATAAAATTAATTTACCAGTGTTATCTTCCATTTTCTCAACGTAAACGTCGATTTCATGTCCGATTTCATAGCTTTCAGAATTCAATAATTCACTGCGAGGAACAACACCAAGAGATTTAAACCCTATGTCAACAAAGATTTCGTCTTTAGTTAGGTTTACAATGATACCATGTACCAATTCGTCTTCTTTAATGATTTGAGTAGCAGTATTAGTCATACCTGCAAAAATGTCATCTGGCATTTCCCAAGTATCAAAATTGCCCTCTAGGATTTGTTCAACAGTTGGTCTTGCGACTCTTTGAACAGGAGAAGCAACAGCTGCTTCCATTGGGTTTAATGTGTTTTCGTTATTATCTGGCATATAAGTCTCCAGCAGTAATTATGTGATAGTGAAACAAACAAACAACATTCTGTTGTTCTTGATTTAAGTATAGCTTACAAAAATAAGCATTTAATTTTAATAATAAAAATTATCAACTGAATTAATTGAAAAATGTAAGTCAATAACTCTATTTTATGATAATAATAATTTATTTTGTGAGATTTATTGCTAATTTTGGTTAAAATTATTTTGTACTTTTGTAATTTTGTTAAAATAACTTGACAGTGTGTGTAAAGTTGTCTTAAATAATGATTTTTTAAAATATTCTATCTAAATGGAGTTTGTGTTATGTCAGGTAAAATGACAAAAATAGCAGTGTTTATTGATGGGAACTTCTTCCTTAAAGTAAATACTTATTATAGATATCATCATGAGAGAAGAAGCAATATTAGTTTTAGAGGGCTTTTCGATTTTATAAGAAACGAAGTTTCTATATTAGAAAAAACAGAGGCTAATTATTGTCAAATAGTTGAATCTCATTGGTTTAGAGGTAGATATTCTACTGTGAATTTGGAAAAAAGATATCCAGATGAGCAACAAAGAATGACTCAAATGACTAATGAAAGAAAAATTGATGACACTTTTATGCATCAGGGTATAGTTACTCATTATTTCCCAGTTGCTTACGATTATAAAACAAATGAATACGAAGAAAAAGGTATTGATGTTTGGCTATCTTTGGAAGCTTATGAAATAGCTACTTTAAAGAAATTTGATGTTATGGTTTTAATTGCTGGCGATTCTGATTACGTGCCTTTAATTCGTAAAATTAATGGTATTGGCACAAGAGTAATGATTCTTGGATGGGATTTTGAATATGAATCTTATAATGAATCGCAAGCTAGAACTTTCAAACATTATACTCGCACAAGCCAATCGTTAATTGAAGAGTGTAGTTATCCTATAATGATGGATAAGAAAATTGATGATAGAACAAGTAAAAATAGTTCTGTTATAAATTCTATCTTTAACTTTGTACAGCCATATCAAACTGGTGGTTCAGGTGGTGGGCATTACAATAAGTCTGCTAACGCTAATATTAATGCAAATATAGGAAATACGCCTAGCGAAACAGTTTAGACTTTTTCCAAAGCCCAATTGAAAATCTGAATGTAATTGGAAGCTGATTTTGAAGATGAATAATCGGCTTCCATTGCGTTCTTTCTAACTTGCTCAAAACCTTTCTTGTCTTTATATAACTCTAAAGCTCTGTTTAATGCAAATTCAAAATCGTCGCTGTTATAGTGAAGAAACACAAAGCCATTTCCTTTTTTCGAAACATTGTCATATTCAAATATAGTATCAGCAAGACCACCTGTTGCTCTTACAATTGGAATAGATGCATATTTCAAAGCATACATTTGTGTTAAACCGCAGGGTTCAAAGCGAGAAGGAACGAGGAAAAAGTCGCTAGCTGCATATATTTTATGAGATAATTCATTGTTATAACCAATATGCACCAAAATATTTTTTGGGTACTTTGATTGTAAATAGCGGAATAAATCAATATAAAAAGTGTCTCCACTGCCAAGCAAGCAAAATCTGACTTTATTTTTTGCTACAAATTGTTCTAATTTATACTTAATAATATCTAAACCCTTTTGTTCGGTCAGTCTGGTTACCATTCCAACTAATGGAATATCAAAATCATCAACTTCTTTATTTAGACCAAATTTTTCTAACAACTTATATTTATTTTCTAATTTAGATTTAAGATTATTTGCACTATAATTTTGAGTGATTAAATTGTCTGTTTCTGGATTCCAATCAGAATAATATACTCCATTTAAAACACCTATTAAGTCTGGACTTCGTTCTAATAATGTTTGTTGCAAACCTTCGGAATAATAAGCCATTCTTATTTCTTGAGAATAAGTAGGGCTTACTGTTGTTATTTTATCAGCAAACATTATTCCTATTTTCATAAAGTTAACTTCACCATCTTTTTCAAACCAAGACCCTGGATAAAATTCTTTCATTCCAAATCCAGATAGTTCCATACTTTTAAATGGATTAAATTTCCCTTGGTAAGCTAAATTATGAATTGTGAAAACACCAGCTGTTTTTGCGAAACGTTTTTGACTTTTATAGTAAATCTTAAGAAAAGGCATAGCAAAGGCAGTATGATAATCGTGAGCGTGGATTATATCTGGGGTGAAATCAATTGCTTTTGCCAATTCAAATATAGCTCTGGCTAAGAAAATAAATCTTCTATCATTATCGGAGTATTCAAATGAATCGCCATATATACCTGTTCTATTGAAATAATCATTATGTTCTATGAAATAAACAGGTACTTTGCTTCCAGGTAATGTGCCTATCCAAAATGTAGCATATTCTTCAATAAGTCCCATAGGAACAGCTAATGTAACAAAAGAGGGGTTTATATTGTATTTTTGAAAATCAATAAATCCATATTTAGGCATAACAATTATTGGGTTGTGTCCTTGGTCGTCCCATTCTTTTGTCAGATAAGATGTAACGTCTGCTAATCCACCTGATTTTGCAAATGGTTCGACTTCTGTTGTAACTAATAGAATATTCATAATTAAACTTAATTGTTATCTAAGGGGCTATTCTGATAATATGCCAATTACTCTCTTTCAATGTATAAGTAATTCTATCGTGCATTCGAGATGGTCTGCCTTGCCAAAATTCAAAATAAGATGGAATTATGGAAAAGCCACCCCAAAATTCTGGATAAGGTACTTCAGTTTCCTCAAACTTTTGGGCAAGATTATTGTAGTTTGATTGTAACTCTTCTTTGCTGGTTTTTTGGCTTTGGTTGGAAGCCCAAGCTCCAATTTTACTTTCTTTTGGTCTTGAATTGAAATATGCTTGCGATTGTTCAATTGATGTTTTCTGAATTATTCCTTCTATTCTAATTTGTCTTTCCATTTTGTCCCAAAAGAAAAGCAGAGAAGCTTTTGGATTCTCTGCTATATTATTTGATTTGCGACTATTGTAATTAGTATAAAAAGTAAATGATTCTTTGCTAAATTCTTTTAGTAATACAATTCGACTTGAAGGGAATCCATCTTTATTTACAGTGGATAGTACCATTGCATTGGGGTCTGGAAACAAATCAGAAGAAATTGCTTCATCGAACCATAATTTAAACTGATCAAATGGTGAAGATTCAACTTGATTTTCATTCAATTCATCGTTAGAGTAATCATGTCGAATAGCCGAATAATCTATCATTTAACAATTTGAAAAGGTTTAACAAAATCGAATTTATCCGATTGTACATATATGTAATATGCACCATTTTGTAAACTATTTATGCTCATATTCAAACTTGATTCCAAAATTACATTGTTCGACATAACTTGATTTCCAAGTAAATCATATACTCGTAAAGTAAAGAATTTGGATTGACTATTCAAGTTGTTGAAAGTGATTTGGTCAGTATTAACTTTTATATCAAAACCAGCAAGTTCTTTAATATCAACTGAATTAACTTTTCCAGTATTGAATTCTAAGGCTTTACTCCAAGTGCCAGCACCAACAGTATTCACACCTTGCACTCTCCAAAAGTAATTAGTTTCTGGATTAAGTTTGTTATTGTCAAACAAATAAGAATTTGTTTTAACATCTTTTATGTCATATTTAATACTAAAAGCATCAAATATCTTGCTATTTGCTAATTGCAGATTATAGCTAGTGGCAGAAGGGTCTGCTTGCCATTGAAGTTTCGCATCGGTATTGTCTAAGACTTCTTGATCAAGTGGAGAAGTTAATGTAATTTCTAAAGGAGCACCAGCTTTTGTAGTGAAAGCCCAAGCACTAGACCAAGCGCTTACTCCAGAAGTATTTTTAGAAGCAATTCTCCAATAATACTTAGTTAAGTTTTCAAGACCTTTCAATGTGTATTCTGTTGCAACTAAATTAGTGTCCAGCAAAATTGATGTAAATTGATTGCTTTTTGAAATTTGCAAGTTATATGAAGTTGCATTTGTAGATTTATTCCAAGTAATCTTAGTGCCATTTGTAATTGCTGTTGCATTATCAGCTGGACTTGCTTGAGTAGTCTCTGAAGGTCCGCCAGGCAATCCATTAACTAATTTGAAAGTATAAGTATAATCTTTGGAAGCACCGTTAACCATTGCATTTGTGATTGATACAGTATATTCAACATTATCTTTAAGCCCAGCTACATACCATTGTAATGAGTTAGGAATACTTCCCCAACCCTCGGCATCATAAACAATACCTGAGACTGTCATATTTGTAGAACCAGCTTTGACACTAACTTGAGCTTGTGAGTAATTTACATTTGTATTAAACAATACATTGCTTTTGTTATAGAATGCGTGGAAAGATAAATAGAAGTTTTTGCTGAAATATGTAGTTGGGTAATCACCTTGTGGGTAAGCAACATAATCAATAGTTGAAGGAATAGCTCCTGAAACATAGTCTTGGTATTTCAGTGCACCTGCTGACATAGTAGCATTATCAACAATGCCATCAACTCTACCAAAAGCAATACTTTTAAGTGATGGGTTTATTATTGATCTTCTGTGTCCAACTCTTTTCACAGCGGCAGCATCTTTGTCATCTATTAACCAACCAATGATTTGTTCAGATGAAGGAGACAATGTGTTTCCGCCTCCACCAAAACTATAACCTAAATGCAAATTTGATGTTTTAGCACCATTAGCACCAGCAGCAGTATAGCAAGTTGCACTTGCATCAGGATAGTGGTTTAAAGCTTTATTTGCAGCACAAATTAGTGATGCTTGCATTGCATCGTTATTACCATTTTCATTATAAGTTACAGCAGGAAGCTTATGCAAAGCACGAATAGAATTTACTAAATCTAGGACTTTCTTTTTTTCAGTTGCAGTTAAAACTCCTGAATAGCAAGATGTAATATCTGGATTTGTTGTGTAAATATCTTGGTATGTTTCTGCCAAAGCAGAAGCAGTAACCAAAAAGAGAATAAGTAACAATTTCATTAAAATATCTCCGTAAAACTCTTAATAATTAAAATAATTTTCTTTTTCTATATCCAGTCCAACAGGATAGAACTGGCCTAATTCTTCATTTTTAACATACTCATATTCAGACTCTTTATAGATGACTTTTTTTAGAGAGTCAACTAAATAATCTATTTCTTCAATTGTATTGTAAATACCGAAGCTAATTCGCAATGCACCAGGAATATTGAATTTATCGCCATTAATAATTTTTGCTACCCAGTCGCAATTTTTATCTTGAGGTATTTTTAAAAGGTTCATCAGATAAGGTTGAGTGCAAAATCTTCCACTTCTTAAACCAATTCCATATTCAAAACATAATTTTGCAGCAATTTCAAGATAATTTCTATCTTTTACAACAAATGTAATCACTCCCAAACGATTATGAAGTGTTTCTTTATTAGTTTTTATAAGTAATTCAATTTCAGGTATTTCTTCAAACCGTTTCAGAATATGTTCAGTCAGCTCAAGTTCGTGTTGAGCTACTTTGTCCATTCCAATTTCCATCAAAGTTTTCAAGGAACTAGCAAAAGCAACAGCCCCAACTGCATTTGGAGAACCAGCTTCTTCTTTATCTGCCCCAGAGTGCCAATGAGTTTGCCAATGAGTAACAATTTTAGCATTTCCACCACCAACGAACTCAGGATTACCTTGAGAGATTACGTTATTTGGCATAATTAATACTCCAGTTCCAAAAGGAGCATACATTTTATGTGCTGACATCACAAGAAAATCTATTCTTCTTGGGTCGTCATTTTTCAACATTTCAATTTTTCTATGAGGAGCAAGTTGTGCAGAATCAACTAAGATATAAGCTCCGTACTTATGTGCTAACTCTGCAATATCGTGGTATGGATTAATTATTCCAGATATATTCGAAGCTCCAGTTATGGCTAAAAGCTTAATTCTTTGTTTATACCATTCAAATTTTGCTTTCAAGTCTTCTAAATCTAGATAGCCATTTTCATCTACTTTCACAAAGTCGTATCTGCCAGAGCGTTTCCAAGGCAAATAATTAGAATGATGTTCCATACCAGTTGTCAGTACTATACCATCTTCTCCTAAATCTAACCTATATGAAAGCTTATTAATTGCTTCAGTTGTGTTTTTTACAAAAACAGTTGTATGGTACTCAGGGTCTGCTCCAACAAATTCAGCTGCTATTTCATGAGCTTGTTCATAAGCTCTAGTGGAAACAATTGATTTTATGCCATTTCCTCTATGAACAGCTGAGTACCAAGCAAGGAACTCATTTGTTTTTTCCATAGTAGATGTAAAGCTAGGAGTACTTGCACCATTATCAAAAAACACATACTGTTTTAGAGATCCATCAAGCAATCGTACTTGCTTTTCTAACCCTACAACATTATTTCTTATATTATCAATTGTAAACATTATTGAATATCATTTTTCCGTAAAACGAAATTTAACAAAAAATTAACAATTTTTACATACTTTCGGATAGAATTTCAATTAGTTCCAATAAAAAAACATAATGAACACTAAATCTATATAGTTTTTAGTTGAATTGTTGTTAGTTATTAAGTTTGTATCTGTTTAATTGGTAAAATTCTAAAACTTCGTTTAACTTGGATATCAATGCTTTCCCTTAATAGACTTATAATTTTTCTTCTATTAGTATTTACTTTTCAAGAGTCAATTTGTGAAGTTAAAAAGTTTGACAAAAACATAAATACGTTTATCAATTTGATTGATTATTTAATTGTTGATTATCACAATGCTGTGCAGAATGGCAAAGTGGTTAATAATGATGAGTATCAAGAGATGAATGAATTTATTGATAATTCAATAAATTTATTTCAAAGTATAAAACAAACTATACCCTCACAAACCAAAGTTCAAATTTCAAAAGAATTAGAACTTTTGAAAAAGGCAATTCAAAACAAAGCTAATTATAAATATATCAAACAATTAGCACAATCAATTAATAAAGAAATAATTAATTTAAACTTAGTTTCACTCACACCAGATTTTGCATATAGTTTGCAAGAAGGGCAAAATTTGTACTTAGCAAATTGTACAATTTGCCACAACAAAAATGGTGATGCAAATACTGATTTTGCTAAAATTAGCAATCCTAAACCAGCAAACTTATTAGATGCAAGTTTAATGTCTTCCATTTCAGTGTTCCATATATATAACACAATAAGATTAGGAATAGCTGGAACAAATATGCTACCTTTTGAAAAGTTGAGCGAAAAAGAAGTCTGGAATTTAGCTTTTTATGTTTCTTCATTGCGTTTTCAATCAAGGAAAATGAATGAGGAATTAACCAAGCTGCAAAGTAAGATAAATAAGATTGTAAGTTTGGAAGAGAAAAGTGTTTTAAGTGAAGATAGTTTGATGATTATCCTAAAGTCGAAAGGAATTAATTCTGAGAACACTGTGGCAGCTATGCGGTTATTTAGCCCCAAAGAATCTTCTGATAATTTAGGGATTTTGGCAACTAATGTTAATTTACTCTCTATTATTGACTTGGTTAAGATTAATGAATATGAAAAAGCAAATGCAGAAGCTATAGCAACTTATTTAGGCACAATAGAACCTTATGAGAAAAAGCTTGAAAGCTTAGATAAAACATTGAAATTGAACTTAGAATCTGCGATGTTGAAGCTTAGATCCGACATTAATAAACATAAAGATATTGCGATAATTCAGCAAGATATTGATGAAATTGAATCATTGATATTTAAAGCAAATAATTTATTAGTAAACACTAAATATGACAATTGGTTAGCGTTTTTTCTTTCCTTCTCACTAATTATTAGGGAGGGGATTGAAGCATTATTAATCATAGTTACTATAATTGGTGTTTTAAATAAAATGGAAAGTAAATGGGCAATTAAGTGGATTCACTATGGCTGGATTTTAGCACTCTCAATTGGAGTACTTTCTATGTATTTCATTGATTCTATAAAACTTATAAGTAGTGAAAATAGAGAAATATTCGAAGCAATGGCATCTGTATTTTCCGTAATTATGTTACTATTTGTAGGATTTTGGTTGCATTCAAAAAGCGATGCGTCAAAATGGAAAGCTTATGTAGAAAATAAAGTAACAAAAATTTTAGATTCAAAAAGTTTAATTGGGTTAACTTTATTGTCTTTCATTGTTGTTTTTAGAGAAGTCTTCGAATCAGCACTTTTCTTAACTACATTGAAATTAGATTTAGAAAACAATTCAAGTTCCTATGTTTATTTTGGAGCTTTAGCTGCAATTATGCTAACAATTTTGATTTCTTGGGTTTTACTTAAGACAACGAAAAATGTTCCAATAACTAAATTCTTCAAATTTTCTTCAATTGTTATAGTAATTTTGTCAGTGATTTTGATAGGGAAATCTGCTAATGCTTTTCAAGAGGCAGGTGTATTAAGTGTTTCTAGTTTACCAATTAGTTTTAGTTTCTCTTTGATTGGGCTTTATTCAAATTATGAATCTTTATTTTCTCAGTTTGTTTTAATTTTAATTGTAGTGTTTCTTTGGAAGATAAAGTTAACATATAGTAAGAGTTAAAACTCAGATTCATCACGCCAAAAAAGTATCCGCCAATCTGTTTGTATGTTTGGCCTAATTAGCACTACAGTGGCTCTACCTTGTATTTGGATTATCTCATCGGCAGAAAATACGATTTTCAATGTAAAACCCCTAGAAATTTGTATATTCAAACTATCGCCAATTGAATTTATTTGATCGTTCCAAACAAGATCAAGTGTATTGGCAGCCACGAAGATTCTATAAGTGGAAATCATTTCTTGGTCTCTACTCCAAGTTAAATCCAAACCTTTTTCATGATTTCTATAAGCGAATGAGAAATTTCTGTCAAGCAGATTTCCATATACTAGAGTATCTTTGAATTTATAAGCGTAGCTCCAATTGTTGAATATCCCAATGACATTCCTTTGGTCTGATATTACGTTATTAGAGTCTTGATTATTGCTCAGGGTAGGGGCAAATGGATTTGTACAAGATGAAATTAAAGCAAAGCAAGACAATATGAATAATAAATATTTCATAGTTATACCGCTTTAACTATTACAATTGTTATGTCATCGAACTGCTCTTTATTTTTAGCGAATGAATTAACTTGATTAAGTATATTGTTTCTAATTTCGTTAGCATTAAAGCTATTGTTAGACTTAATAATTCTCAATAAATTCTCTTCTCCAAACTCATCTTCATTAGTATTTCTTGCTTCAATAATCCCATCTGAAATTATAACAAACACATCATTTGGATTGTAATTAAATTTAACTTCTTCAATGCTTTTATCAAATAGAATTCCTTTGTTCACTCCTAACACTATACCATTCGGCAAGATTAATTCTACTTTTTCTGTTAATGAATTGTACCAGTAAATAGGCAAATGTCCTGCTCTAGAAACTGTAATTGTTTTATTTGTTTTGTCAAACTCAGTAATTACACACGAAACAAAATAGTTCTTATCTAAGTAGTTATAAATTATACTATTTGTACGCTTTAAAACATCTTTTGGTGAGAGTTTGAATTCACTCAATACTTTAAGAATACCTTGAATTTTAGACATATAGAATGCAGCTGATGTACCTTTACCAGATACATCGCCCAATGCAATTGTCATTTTGTTTTCAGATTGGTAGAAATCATAGAAATCTCCACCTACTTCTAAAGCAGGCAGGGAACTACCAGATATATCAAGCCAATTAATATGAGGTATATCTTGCGGAAGTGAAGAAAGTTGAATTTTTCTTGCAATTTCTAATTCATGTTTGAAACGTTCTTTTTCTGCTAAATCATCATATAAATAGGCATTTTCAATCACAAAAGAGGACTGGGAAGAAATGTTGGCAACTAATTGATAATCCTGACTATTAAACTTTGTTTCAGATAGTTTTTCACCAATAAATATAGCTCCAAGCAATTTGCCTTTTGAATAAATCGGAGAGATTAAAATCAGTTTACATTCATTGAAGACTAGTTTAATATCGGCATCTAAATTATTTACATCAAAGATAGAGCTTTGGTCTTTAATTTGATTAATTAGCTTAGTGTCAATTGCATTCAGATATTCTTTAAAAGTGTAATCATTGAATCCAATGAAATTTTGCTCTAGTATTCTTTGTTCATTTTTAAAGAAAAGAACACCTATCCTTTTAACTTTAAGTATATTTGAAAGTTTAAAGGTTATCTCTTTAGCTAAGTTATTTAATGCAAGTTTTTGTTCTAAAACTCCTAAAAGTTCTTTAGAAGATGTTTCAAAATCTAGTCTATTTCTGAAAAATTTATAATCAATCCAACTTTGAACTGCTCTTGCCAGAAACCAAGTTATAACAACAACTAAAAATGATAAAATCAATGTGAATATTTTTTCAAGAAAGAACTCATAATCTTTATTTAGCGGACTTGTAAGAACTACTATTTTAAGTCCTCTCAATGCTAAATTTGGCATATTCCAGTTTGTAATAGTAACAAAATAGAGTGTAATTAAAGCAATTGAAAAATTTACAAGCTGCCAAATTCCAGTTGCTAAGGAATACAAAACATTCTTTTTTACTTTAAGTAATAACTCTAACTTATTGTAATAATTAAGTATTATCAATAATAATGTAACTGGAAATAATGTAATAGCTAAACTAATTTCATTTTCGATGTTACTAGTGCTTGTATCAAATACAAGATACATAACAGTACCAATAAAAATGAATAAAGGACTTGAGGATAATAGAAATCTAGAAATACTACTTTTCTTTATCTGGATTATACCATATTTTATGTCTAATCCAAAGAAGACAATAGAGAAAACTACTGATACTAACAAAGGCAATAAAGTTAGTCCTGATTTAATCTGAATTGCTATAATAATTGTAATTATTGCAAACATCAATAAATATGTGATATTCTTTATTTTAGAATATTTCTCAGATTTAGGTATAAAATAATAATTTGGTAAGTTACTATAAATGAACTGGTTGATAATAATAAAGCTAAAATATAAGTAAAATAAAGTTATTATTCTAATAATCTCAAATTTTGCACTAAACACAGCTGGTTTTATTTGATTGAAAGTTAGAAACATTCCGTTAACAATAAAGAAATATCCTAAAGGAAAAGCTATTCTATTAAAACTCTCATCTTCTTTGTTTTTAAAGATAAACCTAATTGCAAAAACAAATAGTAATAATCCAAAGATGAATCTTATTAGGTTAATTTTTGAAATAACGTATTTTGCAATCTTTATGTCAAGTGTTTTGAATTCGCCGTTACGATAAATTTCATAATATAAATTGGTGCTAACTGATTTATATTTTAAATGTTTAGTGGCATCTACTCCATCTTTAAAGTCTTCATTATTTACTTTTGTAATAATGTCCCATTTTTGCATTCCAGCTTTATCGGAAGTGCCGTCTTTATCAACATTGAGAACTATTAGTGAAGAATTGAAGTAAATCAATTTAATTGTATCGAAATTATGCACTTTTACATATCTTTGAAAGTGTTGTTCGTTTTGGTAGTTATGTAATTCTAGTTTCAACTCCTTTGAATTGTTTTCTCTAAGAACATTAAGTAAGTCATTTTTATTGATAACTTTAATATCATTGATGGAAACAAGAAATGAATTTGCACTTACAGAATCATCATTGAAAGTGTTATCTTTTAACTTTAAACTTTTTGCTGGAAATGATTCTTTAACTAAGATTTTACTAAAAGTATCTGCGAAGGAATTTTGGTCTGTTGGGGAAGTTACAACTATAAAAAGGTTGTAAACACTAACAAATAATGCCAAAATAAAGATTATCGAAAAAACAATCTTGTTCTTAAGTAGCTTCTTAATTTTGGCAATTAGTTTTTGCATTTTTTGTTGGTTAGTTAATTCAATTCTAAGCGATTGAAAATGAAATCAACACTTCTGAAAACTGTGTCATTATTGAATAAGCTTCTGATTTCTGCTTCATTCATATACGTTTTAAGTTCATTGTCAGCAAGTAAGTTATCTAAAAATGGGATTTTTTCATCCCAAGTTTTCATTGCATTGCGTTGTACTACCACATAAGCTTCCTGACGCAACACTCCTCGTTTTGCAAGCTCTAGTAGAAACTTTTGGGAATGTATTAATCCCATTGTATAATTAAGATTTTCAATCATTCTTTCTGGGTAAACTACTAAATTTTTCACTAATTTTACAGTTCTTTCTAAAATATAGTTGCAAGCAATAGTTGAATCTGGAAATATAACTCTTTCTACTGAACTATGAGATATATCTCTTTCATGCCATAAAGCATTGTTTTCTATAGCTGCAAAGGCATTGCTTCTAAGCAAACGTGCTTGTCCACAAATATTCTCCGATGAAATAGGATTCCGTTTGTGGGGCATAGCTGAGCTTCCTTTTTGTCCTTTAGAGAAATATTCTTCTACTTCACGAACTTCGGTGCGTTGCAAATGTCTTATTTCGGTACCAATTTTTTCTATTAATGAACCAATTTGAGCAATTGCCATCATAAAGCTAGTATGCACATCTCTGGAAATAACTTGTGTTGAAATATTTACTGTTCCCAAACCAAGCTTTTCACAAACATATTTTTCAATTTCTGGCGACATGTGTTCGTAAGTGCCAACTGCACCAGAAATCATTCCAACACAAGCTTCTTTCATCGAGAACTTTAATCTTTCTATGTTGCGTAAACATTCGTCGTACCAAAGTGCAAATTTTAAACCGAATGTAGTTGTTTCAGCATGAATACCATGGCTGCGTCCAACGCAAACTGTATATTTATGCTCCAATGCTCTTTCTTTCAAAGTATCTTTCAAATCATTCAAATTTCTAAGTAATATTTCACCAGCTTGTTTGATTTGAACTGCCAATGCAGTATCTAACACGTCTGAAGAAGTCATTCCCAAGTGTATAAAACGTGATTCAGAACCTACATTTTCTTCTACATTAGTTAAGAAAGCTATTATGTCGTGCTTTGTAGTTAATTCAATTTCATTGATTCTTGCTACATCGAATTTAGCTCTTTCTCTAATTACTTTTGGCACTTCTGCTGGCACTAAGCCAAGTTGCACTTGAGCTTCAACTGCTAATATTTCTATTTCTAGCCAAATCGCATATTTATTTTCTTCTGACCAAATTTTGCCCATTTCGGGAAGGGTATATCTTTCAACCATTTTAAAATACCTTAGTTTTAGGTGTAAAATCCAATTGATATAAAGGAGTGTATGACTCTATGTCATCAAACTCATTTTGCGTAAATTTTTCGTAAGCCCTTTTTGCAACAAACCTAGGTGTTAACTTTTGCAGACCACTAAGTGTTTTAAGTTGTTCAAAATTTAAATTGTAATTACCCGCATAGATTACATCTTTTGATAATCTTTCTTTCAAATTATTTTCTTCAATAATTTCAATTTCAGTTCTTATTAAAGTAGACAAATTGAATTCTTGGTAGAAATATAAATCTTTGTGGCTTTTGATATAACTAGCTATAACATCTTTTTGCAATGATTTAGCAAATTCTAAACTAGCAGATTGCAATGATTCAAGAGTTGGAACAGCAATAAATTTTACTTTAGATCCAAATAGCAACCCTTTAACAAATGCAGAACCTATCCTTATGCCAGTGAATGAGCCAGGTCCAGTAGAAAGGGCAATAGCATCTAAATCAGTTATTTGAATTTCAGAATCAATTAAAGTTCTTGAAAAATATTCAGCTAAAAGCTTATCGTGATTATTTTTAGCAAAGTAGGAATATTCACTAATTACATCTCCATTACTACTAAGTGCAATTCCACAAGTATTAGAAGAAGTTTCAATTGATAATATTAAATTACTGTATTTCATTCGTAAGACATTTCCACTGTTTTGCGTAGTTTCCAAAGAATTTCCACTGCTTCTTGTTCCGATTTAATTGAAAATTCTAACATAAGTTTCTCTTTGTTTTGTACCAAATTACAATTTTCGTAATCATTAATGAAATCTAAAATCATAGGGAAGACTTCATCATAAAAGTGTTTCTTCGAATTATTTGGCAACTCACAAATCATAGAGTGATTTTTAACAATAATTCTTTCAAACCCAGTAGATACTGCTGAAATCCTAATCCTAACAACAAACATTAATTGTAACATTTCTTTAGGTAGTTTGCCAAATCTATCAATGATTTCTTTTTGCATATCGTCCAATTCTAGATTGGTACGAATTGCATAAAGCCTTTTATACAAAGTAAATCTTTCCGAATCATTCCCAATATAACTTTTGGGAATGAATGCATCTGAATTTATTTCAATAGCGACTTCTTGATTTTCAACAAGCTTTTTCTTGAATGCTTCATCTACTGAAAATAAGTCTTGGAATTCATCATATTTGATTTCAAGTACAGCTTCTTCAATAATTTTTTGATAAAGTTCAAACCCAATGTCATATATAAACCCACTTTGTTCAGCACCAAGTAAGTTGCCAGCTCCACGAATTTCTAAATCTCTCAAAGCAAGTTTATATCCGCTTCCCAAATCATTTAGTTCTTCAATAGCCTGTAATCTTTTAATTGAAGAATGGTTTAAAGTTTTAGCTTCTGGAACCAAGAGTAAACAGTGAGCTTGAATATTTGAGCGACCAACTCTACCACGAAGTTGATAAAGTTCAGCAAGCCCAAAATTCTGAGAATTATTAATTATAATTGTATTAGCTCGAGGTATATCCAATCCAGATTCTACAATCTTTGTAGTTAATAGTACATCTATTTTACCTTGAACAAACTTCTGCATTGTGTTTTCGATTTCAGCTGGTTTCATTTGTCCGTGTGCTATTTCAAATTTATAATTTGGCATTAGCATTTTCAGTTCGAGCAAAAATTTAGTCAGAGGATCAATTTTATCGTTCACAAAATATACCTGACCGCCACGTTTGATTTCGTTTTCAATTGCTTCTTTAATCTCTTTTAAATTAAACTCGATAACTTCTGTTATAATTGGTAATCTATTGCGAGGGGGAGTTTCCATTAAAGATAAATCCCTTGCTCCAAGCAATGAAAAGTTCAGTGTACGTGGAATTGGAGTAGCTGTAAGAGTAAGAGTATCAATATGTGATTTTAAAACCCTTAGCTTTTCTTTAGAACCAACCCCAAATCTATGTTCCTCATCTATAACTAATAAACCCAAGTCTTTAAAAATAACATCTTGGCTTAATATTCTATGAGTACCAATCAATATATCAACTTTGCCATCAAAGACTTTTTCTAAAGTATCTTTTTGCTCTTTCGCAGTACGAAAACGAGAGACCAAATCTACATTGACAGGATAACGACTTAATCTATCTTTGAATGTCATAAAATGCTGTTGAGCTAAAACAGTTGTTGGCACTAACACAGCTACTTGTTTACCACCTTGGACTGCTTTGAATGCAGCTCGAATTGCAATTTCAGTTTTACCAAACCCAACATCACCACAGACTAATCTATCCATAGGATATTCAGATTCCATATCTTTTTTTATTTCATCTGTAGATTTAGCTTGGTCTAAAGTATCTTCATACATGAATGATGCTTCAAATTCTTTCTGCCAAATGTTATCTTCGGGGTATGGAAATCCTTGAGTTGATTTTCTAGCAGCATATAGAGTGATTAAATCTCTAGATATATCTTTAAGTCTTTTTTTAGTTTTTGCAACTTTTCGTGACCATTCTGCACCGCCTAACTTAGAAAGCTTAGGCATAAACTCTTCACTTGCGTTGAATTTTTGAATTTTGTTTATATAATTCAAATTCACATAAAGTACATCGCCACCATCAAAAACTAATCTCAAGCAGTCTTGTTCATTACCACCAATTTTAACTGTTTTAAATCCCTCAAATCGACAAATTCCTTTATCTTCATGTACTACTAAATCATTAAGTTTTAAATCTTTAAGTTCTTTTAATGTAATGCCAGAATTTTTCTTTTTACGTTTATTATCAACAAATCGTTGACGATTAAATATTTGATGCTCAGTCAGATACGCAATACCAAAATCTTGCGAAATAAATCCAGCAGCCAAAGTGCTTTCCAGCCAAATAATATTCTTCTGCTGTCTTTCATCTAAGGTTTGGAATACAATATCTTTAAGTCTGTTTTGGTGTATTTTGCTTTCAGCCGCTATAAAAATTTTTAAATGCCTATCTACAAGTTGATTTAAAATGTTTTTAAGTACTGTAACTGTACCATTAATAACTGGGTGTATATCTGTTTCATAAACTATATCAGCTTCTCCAAAATCATTGATTTTAAGTCTTCTGTATTTTTCTATTTTTTCTAATATATCTTCGTTAAGCTCTAAAGATTGAGGATTATCCAAAACTATAAGTGTATCTTTATCAAGATAATCAAAGATAGTTCCTTTATTTTTAATATTTGAATCGTGGAATACTTTTGAAATAAATTCTATATCAAAATGCTCACGAATACTACGTTGGGATAATGTTTCAAACTCACGAATAGAATCAATTTCATCGCCCCAAAATTCAATTCTAAGAGGATTATCGAATCCTATAGGATATAAATCTACTATGCCACCACGAATAGAAACTTCGCCTTCTTCAGCTACATAATCTTTTCGTTCAAAGCCTGATAGAAACAATGATTTAGTGAAATTACCAAAGTTTAGGATTTGCCCTTTGGCAATTTTGATTCTGTTATCAGCTATTTCATTTACGTTTGGAGTCTCAATTTCAAATATACTTTCATCGCAAAGGGCAATAAACTTATCGTTGAGTTTGATTTTGCTCAATCCTTCTATTAACCAACCTAGGTGATCTTCGGTAGTGCTAGTTTTGATTTTAACATTGCTTTGCTGTTCAACTAAAAATGAAAAGTTCTTGTGTTGAGTTAAGTTAAAATCGTGAAAATAATCGTTTTGATTGTTAGCCGATGCAATAATTATTACTTTACTATACTTCTTTTCAAATAAGTAATTGATAAGTAAGCTTTTAGTAGAGCCATTTAATGTTTTAACATTAATAACTCTTTTCTGATCTAATAGTGATAACTTATTTAATATCTTATTGTTAGAGAATGTATTTAATATTTCTTTCATTCTTAATTCTCAGTAACAAACTTACTAAATAAATGATTGAAATAACTAACCTGATCCTCACTAACTTTCACCTTATAATTAGTGCCAAAATCAGTACTCTCTTCACTTACAACATCAGCTATTTTAAATAAATTACCCTTCAATTGCATTTCGCTATAAGGAAGTGAAAGTTGGATAAAGTTTACCTTTTTCTCATACTCAACTTGAAGTATTTCAAGCAGTTTGATAATGTTCAGGTTATTCTTAGCAGAAATAAAGCAGCAGTCAGTATATTTTTCTTGCAAATACTTTAATTCTTCTAAATTCTCTAAGCAATCAATTTTATTGAAAACTGTTATACGAGGAATGTTATCAGCATTTATTGATTTTAGTGTTTCTTCCACAACCTGAATTTGTTCTTCAAAATTGGGGTGCGAAATATCAACAATATGAAGTAGATAATCAGCTTCCTGCACTTCTGCAAGAGTTGTTCGGAATGACGCAATTAAATGAGTAGGAAGCTTACGAATGAATCCTACTGTATCAGATAGCAGACATTTTGTGCCATTAAGTAACTCAAAACTTCTTGTTGTAGTATCTAATGTAGCAAACAACTCATTTTTAATATATGGCTCACTGCCTGTTATAGCTTTAAGCAAAGTTGATTTCCCAGTGTTGGTATAGCCAACTAAAGCAAATTTTGGAATTGCCGAACGATTCTTACGTTTGACAATATTCTGTGAATCTATTTTATCTAATCTGCCTTTAAGATGTTCAATTCTATCGCGAATTATTCTTCTATCTGTTTCAATTTGGGTTTCTCCAGGGCCTTTTGTACCTATTCCTCCAAATTGTTTAGAAAGGTGAGTCCACATTCTTGTCAAACGAGGGAGCATGTATTGCAATTGAGCCAATTCAACTTGCGTTTTGGCTTCATTTGTTTTAGCTCTGCTTGCAAAAATATCTAAGATAATACCGCTTCGATCCATTACTTTTACTTCAAATGCTTTTTCTAAGTTTCGCACTTGTTTAGCAGAAAGATCATCATCGAAAATTACCATCGAAACTTCTTCATCATCGATAATTTGCTTTATTTCTTCTACTTTACCTTTTCCAATTACAGTGGCATTGTTTTTCTTTTCAAGCTCTTGATAAATTTTATCAATAACTGTTGCTCCCGCTGTTTCGGCAAGGAAAGCAAGTTCTTCAAGAAATTCAAACGCTTTTTCTCTATTGCCACCTTTTTTATTGACAGCAACAGCTATAGCTTTTTCGTTAGTTTTTGTTAAATCTATCATAATTTCAATACAAAATTAAGATAATAATGTGTATTTTTACGAATGTTTATTTACCTTTAAACAATCATTATTTAATGTCGCATTTAAAAAAACTCAATTTCATTAAAATTATCTCCAACAAAGCATCTAAATGGCAAATCAAAATTGTCTTAGCTGCATTGTCACTAATGTTTGTTGTGGCTGTGATTCTAATTTCTGTTTTCTTAGTAAATCAGTTAATTGAAAAAGAGAAAAGAATAATTGAAACTTATTCCCATTTACATCAAAAACTACTACGAACTGAAAGTGGAAATGTAGATGAGATTATACTTTTGATTGACTCTATCACTCCAAACATTACATTCCCAATAATAATGACAGATGCCAATGATTCTGCAAATTATCCTTATGAGAATTACACATTGAATATGGAAATTAATAAATCAATGAGTAGGGAAGAGCAAAGCCAATTTATGCAGTCAACTATTAGCGAAATGGGTAAAAATTACCCACCAGTAGTAGTTAGGCAGGCCGATGGGAAAGTGCTAATGAAGTTTTTTTATACTAATTCAAAACTAATAGCATCTCTGAAATATTTTCCTGCTGTTGCTTCATTTATGGTTGCTGGTATTATTTTGATTGGCTATTTGGCGTTTAGTAATATTAGAAGAAATGAGGAACAGAAAGTTTGGGTTGGAATGGCAAAAGAAGCTGCACATCAATTGGGTACACCTCTTTCTAGTTTGTCTGCTTGGGTTGAAATCTTGCGATTCAATATAGACGACCCAAAATCAATTTCTGAGACTGTTACCGAAATGAGTAAAGATATTTCACGGCTGAATACAATTGCAAATAGATTCTCTAAAATTGGTTCTGAACCAGAACTTACAAAAGAAAATGTGGTAAATATTGTTGAAAGAGCTTGTATATATTTCGATAAACGTTTGCCTCATTTGGGTAGAAAAGTTGAAATTAATAGAGAATACTCTAGTAATAAGCAATTCGCTATGATTAATGTTGATTTATTTACCTGGGTAATTGAAAATTTAATCAGAAATGCTGCCGAAGCTATTGAGGTTAAGAATGGGGAAATCAATATTTCTATGCAAGATGTAGGCAATGAAATTATCATTTTAGTAAGAGATAATGGTAAAGGAATGAATACAAAAACAAAGAAAGAAGTATTTATACCTGGTTTTACAACTAAAAAGCGTGGTTGGGGATTAGGGCTTTCTCTTTGTAAAAGGATTGTTGAACAATATCACAATGGCAAAATATTTGTGAAAGAATCAGCTGTGGGCAAAGGAACTACATTTGCAATTGAAATACCCAAAAAGATTAATCATTATCAGGAAGACTAGTATTCAGCTTAATAATAACAGGACAGTGGTCTGAAATTGAATTTTTATATTTATCTTCTACATACGCTTTGAAATTCTCCATAGCTACACTATTAGTTAAGACTCTTTTTTCTACAGATTTACTCACAAAAATATTGTCAATTGTATACCAATCACTTCTTAAACAGCTTTTTAAATCCTTTGTCAAACAAACTAATTTCTTGTTTTCGCCAAATTTAATTATTTGACTGTTCGGTTTATATATATGATCGTTAAAGTCACCTAAAATAACTAAATCTCTTTCATCTGTATATTTCAGACAAGAATCTGCCCAATTATTCAAAATTCCTACTTGAACATTTCTAATTTGAAAACTTTTCTGCCTCAATTGATTAGTATTATCGAAAGAAGAAGTTGACTTTAGATGGACAATCATCATTTTGAAATCAAAATTACCTTTTTTGGCAGTAACTATAAATCCAGAACGAGTTTTATTTGGAATTACTTGTAAAGGTTTGTATTCCAATGTGTTGATAATCTTAATATCTTTTTTATATAAGAACCCAACATTTTGTTTTCCATTAGTACTAAGTATAATTGCATTATATTGAGGCATATTATTCAAAACAAGTTTTATAGCATCTTGATTTTCAATTTCTTGCAGAGCCAATACATCAGCATTTAACTCTTTAATTACTCTTGCTAATTCAGCATATTCTTGCTTGTTTCTTGGCTTTTGGTCGTCTATTCCATCTCCTAGCCATTCAATATTAAAAGTACCAACAGTAATATATTCATCAGCTCTAAGTTTAGAATTAACAAAAAACAAAGTAATTAAAACAAAAATAAATTTCATTATTACTCTTTGATAAAAATTGATTTAAAAATATGACCTGCCATATCAGGATTTTCATTCAAACGGCGAACTGAATATCCGTACCAATCTTCGCCAAATGGGACGTAAATTCTAACAGTGTGCCCAGCTTTAAGCAGAGTGTCTCTTCTTCGCTCTCTAACTCCTAAAAGCATTTCAAATTCATAATTGCTTTTGTCATAACTCATTTCTTTCAGTTTCTTTTCAGCATAAACAATTAAGTCATCATCATGTGTAGCGATGTGTGTTTTTAAATTGTTTTCCAAAAGTAGGTCAAGTAATTTTTTATAGTTTGTTCTAATTTCTTCTTTATCTTTAATAGCGATAGAAGCATCTTCTACATAAATACCTTTGCAAAGTCTTATGTTTGGCTTATAGCTTAAAAGAGAACTTATATCATCGTAACTACGCTTCATATATGCTTGGATAACTATACCGCAGTTATCAAGTCCATTATCTCTAAGTTTTTTATAAATGTCAATTGTCAATGTTGTATAAGGGGAATTTTCCATATCCAAACGAACAAATAATCCCAAAGATTTAGCATAGGAAACTATCTCGAAAATATTTTCATAACCAAAATCAAAGTCTATTCCTAAACCTAAAGAAGTGGGTTTGATGGAAAGGTAAGTGCCAAGTTTATTTTCTTTCGCTGATTTCAAAACTTCCAATGACATTGCTTTCTCGTGCAATGCTCTCTCTTTAGTTGTTACAAACTCACCTAATACATCAATTGTAGTGAAACCACCAACTTTCTCAAAATCTTGCGTTACTTTCACAGCATCTTTTAGGTAAGCACCAGCAATATACTTTTTAGCAAAAACCATTACTAATGGCTTAGGCATTAATGGCAGTGTGTTGAGAATTATTGTATTAAGCATTTTTTATTTGATTTAGATTTTTTGAATTTTTCGTGATACAAAAATAAAAAAAAAGCAGCCATAAATTATGACTGCTTTTCTCAACAATTGCAGAATAACTTAATTATTTCACAATTTGAATAGATTTTGCAGAAATGTAATCTCCAGCTTCAATTACTAACATATAAGTTCCACTGAATAATTGAGACAAATCTAATGAAATATTTTCATTGAAACTTAATGCACCAAAGTTTAAAACTGTTTCACCATTAGTACTTACAATTTTAGCATTCAAATTTTTAGTTCCAATTTTATTTGATATTTTCACATTCAAAATATTTGAAACTGGATTAGGACTTACGTCTGAAATTTTGAAGTTTTCGTTATTAGTCATATCATTGAAAACACCAGTTATACAATTATCAATTTTGAAGCAATTAGTTTCACCATAAATAATTGAATTATCAATGAAATTGACAGCTCTAATTTTGTAGCAATCTGAAGGCACCCAAGGACTGTTATTCCAATTTACAGTACCCCGATTAGCATCTACTATACCCACACTTGTTTTTTTCGAACTAGCCCAATTATCGTTAGTCCAAAGAATAGAGATGTTATTAGTTAAATTATTATCCCACCAAAATGCAAACTTAGAATTTGTATCACATATAACATCGCCAGTTCTTGGAGAAACAAAAGATATAGAGTCTTTTTCTAATTTGAACTTTCTAATGTCGAACGAATTGTCAGACGGGTCAGTAATTTTCAACCATGCTTCACCAGTAAACTCAGGGAATTTTACCTCAGAAGTGCTTAAAGCAGAATTAGTCGGTACAATTGTTATCCAATTAGCTCCAGAATTTGTAGATAAATCAATATTTACACTTGTTACTAATGTTTTAGTCCAAGTGATAAAAAATTTAGTTTTGAAGCCAACTCTTTGTCCTTCAGTAGGAGCAGTGATCAAAGCAAACTTAGGTGCAATTTTAAAAAAGAATAATGATTGGTCGAAAGTT
Source organism: uncultured Hyphomicrobiales bacterium (assembly GCA_964650885.1). GTDB lineage: Bacteria > Bacteroidota > Ignavibacteria > Kapaibacteriales > UBA2268 > JAPLFM01. The sequence continues at coordinate 143,883 of CAZYXG010000001.1, forward strand.
GCAGGATTATTTGCATCTTCAATTTTTATCCAAACCGTATTCATTGTTGTTTTTGGCACATCCCATTTATAAATTGAATCTCTCGAAGATTTTGCTCCTGCAATAAATGTCCAATTAACACCAGCGTTTGTTGAAAAGTAGATGTTAATTGTATCAACTTTGGCAGAAGCCCAAGCAATATTTTCAGATGAACCACCACGCAATGATTCACCACCAAGTGGAGTCATCAAACGTAATTTTGAAAGAATAGGGTCTTTTAAACAACCACCTGCATAAGATTTTGCAATTGCAGTTTTCATAATTGCAATTTGTCTTGGACCAAATGTTGGCAAAACACCGCCACCACCAACTGTATGGCAGTAACTCATTATAGTTCCAATTCTAGCTCTTCTATCTGCTATTTTCAAACATGCAGCATCAGAAGCAGAAGCATCTAAGCCAGATGTATAGCAAGAATCAATAATTGTTCCGCCATCTATGCTTGGCCAAGCACAAGAATGTGTGTGAGGACAACCAAACAAGTGACCTATTTCATGTGCCGCAGTTATTGCATCTTGATTATAATTCAAAGTAGGGAATGAAGCATTTCCATTAATTCCAAATACTGCATATCCTCTATCTTTTGAGCAGAAGTTACCAGTTTTTGGTTCTCCGCCGTTTGCAATACCTGCAATTACAGAGTTTGAAGGTTGCACTTTGATGTCTGCAAAAAGAACTGAAAAAGTTCTAACAATATTTGTTTTTTTAGAACCTTTCCAAACAGAAGGCATAAAAGTAAGTCTATCTTGCAAATCGAAATCTCTACCAGAAACATTCACATAAGGATCATCAATTTCATCTATATATAAGAACATACTACCGATTTTCAAAAAGACATTTACTTCTTTTTCATAAATTCTTGATGAGTAATCAATACAAGCTACCATATAGTTTTTAGCTTTATTTGTATCAAGTTTCATTAAAGCAAAGAATTCATAATTTGCTTCAACAGCTAGATTTATCTCAACTAATTTGTTCGCTTGAATAGAATTGTTTTTTTCTTTGACTACATTTGTAGTGAAATCTTCAGTGTTTGTGCCACAAGATTTCACATTGTATTTTTCAAAAATACTTTTATCAGTAGGCGATATTGTGTGGATAGCATTATTATTAGTATTAGCAGCTGTATAACTGAAGTTATATTCTTCATCATTAATTCTTAATGTACCAATGAATCCATCATTAGTATAGGTTAAAAACACAAATGAATTTTCATAACCATTGATTGTTCCTGTATAGCTATCAATTATTGGAATTGAGCCTCGAGTTTCTTTACCATTACCAACTATATAGACTTCTGTTTCTTCATCTATACAAGATTTCACTTTAATCAAAGAAAGTGTTCCTTTGGCATTTAAGCTAATAGGAAAGTTTTCAATAACTAAACTTTGGTTAGTTTTGTTTTGGAATACTTGATTAGCTTCATTCAAATTGATGCTAAACTCATTGTACTTTTTTTGCAAAGTTTGAGTAGTATTGAATTTATTTTTTGAGATAAAATTATCTGCGTTGAAAAATTTTGTTTTAGCATTTACTGTTACAACAGAAAGCAAAACAATTAAGAGAGTGAATTTTTGTAAAAATCCCTTCATTTTTGTTTCCTTAAATATTTTGTATTTTAAAAATTTAGTTTATTAATTGCAGTTTTGATTATTTCGTGAATCACATCAATTGATTTCAAAGCATCAATTATGACTATTCTATCTTTATTATTTTCAGCAATTTGGTCGAATCCATTAATAACATTTTTATAGAATTCTTCTCCACTTTGCTCAATTCTGTCGTTCTCTCTGTGTCCAATTCTTTGCAATTTAGATTCTAAATTTATAGAAAAGTAAAAAGTGATATTAGGTATAATGCTTTTTACAGCCATTTGGTTACACTTTTCTATAAAATTTATTTCCAATCCTCTTCCGTAACCTTGATAAGCAGTAGTAGAATCAAAAAATCTATCACAAATAACGAAGAATCCTTCATCTAATTTTGGTTTAATTACATTTTCTACTAAATAAGACCTTGAAGCTTCAAAAAGCATCAGTTCAGTTACTGAATTCAAAACATAAGATTTGTTTAAAAGTAAATCTCTAATTTTTTCTGTGAAATCAGTTCCGCCAGGTTCTCGTAAAGTAATTACTTTCTTATTTTGGCTTTCTAGAAATTCTTTAAGTAAATTCAGTTGGGTAGTTTTGCCACTTCCGTCAATACCTTCAAATGTTATAAACATAATTATTACAGTTACTTAAATTATTTACTTGATAAAATACCAATTAAAACAAACTCACCTTTATCAGATTTATCTTGTTGGATTTTTGCCAAAACTTCTATTGGCGACCCAAAATAAAACTTTTCATAAATTTTAGTTAGCTCTTTGGCTACACAAATATAAAGTTTATCTGAATAAAGAATATCTAATTCATTCAACAGTTTCAATATTCTATGAGAAGATTCGTATAAAATTGTTGCTGTTTTATCATCAAAACAAGATTTAAGAAAAGTTTGTCTCCCTTTTTTCAAAGGAGGAAAGCCAAAGAATTTAAAATCTGAAGCTAAAATTCCTGAAGCAGAATATGCTGATACTGCAGCATTTGCACCAGGGATTGGTACTACTTTTAAATTTTGTTTCACAACTTCGGCAACAAGTATTGCTCCTGGGTCTGATACACAAGGAGTACCAGCATCACTAATTAAAGCTATAGACTTACCTTCTTTCAAGAGATTTAATACGAACTCCAATTTACTTGTTTCGTTGTGGCTATGATAGCTTACAAGCTTATTCTGGATTCCAAAATGTTTTAGTAAATTACCAGAGGTTCTAGTGTCTTCACAAAGAATAAAATCTACAGAGGCAAGTACTTTCAAAGCACGAATTGTAATATCCTCAAAATTTCCAATAGGAGTTGATACTATATATAGAGCTGAATCAATTTCCACTCTACTTATTAGATTATTTGTTTGCATTTCTTCTTCGTTGTTGAAAAAAATCAGTCAATAAATCTTTACTCTCATTTTCCATAACACCTCCAAATGTATAGCATTTATGGTTCATTCTTCCATCGCCAGTTATGTCATAAACACTACCACAAGCGCCAAATTGCAAATCATAAGCACCAAAATATACATTTCTCATTTTAGAAAGTAAAATAGCGGCAGCACACATAGGGCAAGGTTCAAGTGTAACATACAAATCACAATCAATTAAGTACTTTGAACTAATATGTTTGGTTGCTTTTTCAATGCAAATAATTTCAGCATGCTGGCAAGCATTTTTGTTTTTTTCAGTTTCATTATGCGATGAAGCAATGATTTCATCATTCAATACAACTATGCAGCCAACTGGAATTTCATTGAAAAAAGTAGCTTTCTTAGCTAATTCAATAGCCTTTTCCATGTATATATTTTTGTTTGACTTCACAAAGATGTAAATTGCAACTTGAAATTGATTACAAAATTAGTAATAAGTTTCTTTTAAAATCGTCTAAACAGTAAAATAGAGGGAAAAATGAATAATTTTAAAGTAGCTATCGTTTCTAACGATAAGAAACATATAGTGGGAAGTTTTGGTTCGGCAAAATATTTCAATGTGGTAACAGTTGAAAATGGTGAGATAAAAGATCAAGAGATAAGAGAAACTTATTTACACAAAGCTGAAAATGAATTACCAAATATTCTTAATGCAAGTGAAAATGATGGTAAAAAAACTTTTAGCTTAAACATAGTTGATAAGTCAAAAGAAAAGCATACAAAAATCACTAAAACTGTTTCTGATTGCCAAATTGTGATAGCAAGAGCAATGTGTGAAAATGCTAAAGATTCTATTAATAGATTTAATATGAAGTTTTTGGTAACAGAAGAAAAAGATTTTAAAGTAGGAATTGAAGAAATAATAAAATCTGCAGTGCTTTCTAACTAATAATTCAATAATTTTATAAAATTGACGATAAAATCCCTTAGTGTTGTAACTTTAGGGATTTTTTTTGTTTATTAGAATATGATGCGAAGTATAATATTGATTATTTTTTTCTGCTTTTCTAGTTTGAATGCCCAAACTGGAAGGTTTATCTATTCTAATTTACCGAAAAGTGAAATCAAATACTTTGCACAACTAAAAGATTGTGAACTTGCAATTACTAACAATAAATTGCTTTTCAAATACCCTAATAACAAGATTATTGAAATGTTCTTTGAAAATTCACAACCCTTTGAATTTCAAAATGAACTTGAAAATAAGACAGTTTTAAACATTATAAAAGGGAAACAAGCAAAAGCAATAACTTTTCCAACTTCCGACCAGATTTCCTTGAAGAATATTTATAAAGGAATTGATTTCAGATTGTCATTGAAAGACAAAGTACTGGAATATGAATTTCTTATTGCTGAAAATGCAAATTCCGAAGATATTTCAATAAAATTCAATGGAGTGGACAAATTAGAAATTGTAGATAATTATTTAGAATTAACTATTGGCAGTGAAAAAATATTTCACAAAAACTTGGCTGCATTTCAAAACTTTAACAAAGACAAAATAGAATGTGCTTTTCTTAAAAACGAAGCTAATTCTATTCAGTTCCATACTTCTATAAATAATGACATTAGAATTGATCCTATTATTTACTCTACTTTTCTTGGAGGTAGTGGATATGATTTTGGTATGGGATTGGTAAAAAACAGTGCTAATGAAATTTACATTACTGGTTATACAAATTCACTTGATTTCCCTTACACAGAAGAAGCTTTTAGAAGAGAATTTAAAGAAAATCCAACAGGGGAATCTGACGCATTTGTAACGAAATTAAGTGCCGATGGTAAACTTATGTATTCTACATTTTTTGGTGGATTTACAGAAGATAAAGCTGTTTCAATTACTTTAGATACAAATGAAAACGTTGTAATAACTGGATATATAAAGAAAACAGATACTTACCCAACAACTAGCAGATGTTTAGATAGCACCCACAATGGTGGTTATGATTTGTTTATTGCAAAATTTGATACAACTCTTTCAGAATTACTATTTTCAACTCTAATAGGTAGCAGCAGAGATGATTATTCCTCAAACATTTTAGTAGATAAAGAAAATAACTATATAGTTTGTGGAAATACTTCACAAGTTAATGATTCAATACCATTTCCTTATACTGCAGAATTACTGCCACAGTTACTGGGGAACAATGACTTATTCTTGTTAAAACTAAATTCTAGTGGCGACAGCTTGATTTATTCTACTTTGTTTGGTGGGAATGAATCAGATTTTGCTCAGGATATGCAATTCTTTGATAATGACAATATTTGGATTTCTGGCTCAACAAGGTCTAAAAATTTTCCAATTTCAGCTAATGCGTTTAAAAAGAATAATAATGATAATTTATTAGATAGTAGCACAAGTGAGGGATTTTACACATTAATTAATTTACCCAATAATCAAATTGTACATTCATCATATTTAGGTGGCAATAAAAGAGATGTTCCTTATGCAATCACATTAGATACTAATAAAAATTTATATATATGTGGCTTCACAGAAAGCTCCGATTTCTATGTTTCTGCAAATGCTTACGATGGAATATTTGAAGATGCTTTAGATGTCAAAGGAAAGGGTGATGCATTTGTAACTAAAGTAAATGCAATAAATTACACTATTGACTTCTCAACTTATATAGGTGGAACTGGTACCGATAGAGCTTTCGATATTTGTACTGATACTATAGGAAATTCCTATGTAACTGGATATACGTTCTCAAAGAATTTTCCTACAACTAAAAAAGCTGTGAGAAAAAGCTTTTCAGATACTACTCAATCAGATGGTTTCTTGCTAAAACTTAGTAACGATGGAACGACTCTTCTATATTCTACATATATTGGTGGTGAAAACTTCGATATATGCAAAAGTATGATTTGCGATACAAACAATACTTTCTATATTACTGGTGGTACTGCTTCTAGTGATTATCCTGTTACTGCAAATGCGTTGGATACTTTGATAAATGACACATTGAAATCAGATGTATTTTTTACTCAGTTTAAACTAACTAAAGAAGATTTTGGCACTGAAGATTATATATATGGGTGTGCCAATAATCAAATACTTTTATCAAGTATATTCACAAAATCATCAAATACTTTTGGACTTCCGCCTTATTCTTATCTTTGGTCACCAAGTACTGATTTGAACTTTGATAATATAGCTAACCCTATTTGTAGTTCTCCTATAAGCACAAGTTATACATTTGAAATGACTGATGCTTTGGGTGAGAAATTTTATGATACGATTCCTGTAAACATTGTGAACACTCAAAAACCAGAAATCACTGGTTTTAATATTGTTATGTCTGGCTATTCGGAAGTTTATACCACAAAGTTATATCCAGGATTTAAGTACCAATGGTTTGCTAGTGGCGGTAAAGTTACTTCAGGACAAGGAACAAATGTAGCAACAATTACTTTTTTCAATTCAATTTCTGGAGCAGTATATTGCTCTTTAAATAATGATTTTGGTTGTGCAGATACTTCTTTGCCAATATTTATTTTCATTCTCCCAAACAATGACCCTAAAGTGCAAATAGCTCGTGGAAATTTAAGGAAGTGCGAATCTGATACCTTAATTTTAGACTGTGGTCCAGGATTTACTAATATTGTTTGGTCTGACGGCAAGATTGGTAGGACAAATTTAGCTTTCAAATCTGGGAAGTATTGGTTTAAAGCAACTAACTTAGCAAATAAATTAGTTTATTCTGATACTCTTACAGTTCTTGCTACCATTAGCCCAGCAAAACCAATAATTAGATATACAGATGGTATGTTAAGATGCCTTTCAGCAAATGTTGCATACCAATGGTATTACAACTATGTGAAGATTCCAAATGCAAAAGAAAGACAGCAAGTGAAAATTGGAAATGGAGTTTATTACTGTGATGTTATTAATGGAAGCTGTGCAACAAGATCAGATTTACTAACTATTAATGATACCATAAATTCTGTTGAAGATTTTAATGAAGTAACAAATGTAGTAGTCTATCCAAATCCGAGCGAAGGTGAGTTTCGATTAATTTTTAATGGACAAATTACAATTTTCAATAATCTTGGTAATAGAATCTTTGCTAAAATTACTGAAAATGATTTGAAAACAATTGATTTGAAAAACTACCCAAAAGGTGTTTATACTTTGAAATTAGAACTAAACGGATTTGTGCAGTATAAGAGAATTATATTGAATTAATTTCTTTTAAATTGAACACTCAATTTATATTCTTCACTTGGTTTATTACTTAAAACTAATTTTAAATATCCGCCTCGAAGCCACAACTGGAATTGATTTGCGAAATTTGGATTAGTAACATCGCCTGATACTCCTCCAGGAAGTGACAAATATACATCATTATTCGACATATCGGCAATGAATCGCGCTGAAGCACCAATTTCTACTTTATTCCAATTTGACAACTTACTCTCATTAGAACTAATAGTCGTAAAATCACCAGACATTTCAACTGAACCTAAACTTAAACTTTTATTCAATAAGTTTGAATTGGAAAATTTATGACTCAAATTCAAACGATGTAAATCGCCATAAATAATTTTTGAGTTGACTAATTTTTTCATTTGTATAGCTTTCGCTACAGTTTTTTGAAAAGCATAAATTTGTATGTCATCTGATGATTCTATTTTTTGAGTTTTAACATTATCAAACCATTTGCTTTTTTTTAAATTCAATATTTCTAATAACTTCCTTAAAACTAAGTTTGAATGATTAATGTATTCATTGAAGTCATCAGAATTTAGTTCATCTGCAAATATTTCTGAAATTAAAATTTTTAAATATATTTTATAAATGGCAGCTTCTTCTGAATTATAAGTCAGGAAATTATCCCATTGCTTAAGTCTATAAAAAGCATTTAACTCTACCTTGTTTAAATATTTTTGATTTAAAGTTAAAGTTTGAAAGAGACTATTGAGTACTTCTTTTGAATAATTGGAATAAACATCTAATTGATTTTGCTGTGCATCTCTATAGATATATTCATCAGTTTGAGCTAATAATTCATTTAATCTATCGAATCGAGAATTAGTAACCCATAAATTACCAATATTTGAAGATTCATTTATAGTTGGTTTTTGATTACAATTTGCCACAAACCCATTTTCTGGATTGTAACTCTTTCCGATTAAATTAGCATTTGTAAAGCCAGTCCAGTCTCCTCCAAGCCAAGAAGCGTTAGCTAAATTTTGAAAAGTTCCATTTCTAATCGGAATCTTTCCAGAGGGAATAAAACCAATATTGCCAGTTTTATCGGTAAAAGTAAAGTTTAGAGCAGGCGAAACCCACTCGCTTAGAATTGTATCAAACTGTTTCCAATTTCTTGCGAAATTCAATTTATAGATAAGTTCTAATTCTTTACTCTTTTCTGCCGCTGTCCATCTGTAAGTAATTGCATTATCATTACGTAAATTTTTGAATAACTTTATTGATTTATTGAAGTCCGAAAGCACATAGCTTCTGAAATTCTTTCTTAAGTAAAACTCTTTAGTTTCTTTATTATTAATAACGATAGAGTCTTTTACATAAATATATTTTTCAGTCAAAGTTTCATTGCGATAATAGTAATCATTACCTTTGTTTTTTTCTAGGAATAAATCGAAATCATCGGACATTAGGTTTGTTATACCCCAAGCAATACTATCATTTCTACCTATAAGTATGTATGGTATTCCTGGAATAGTTAGTCCAATTAAGTTATGATTAGGAATTGAATATTGAAGTTGATACCATTTTGATGGAAGTGTTAGCTGCAAATGAGGATCGTTGGCTAATATAGTCCCAGCAGATTTGTTTTTTTTCTTTTTAAGAATAGCCCAAGCATTGCTACCAGTTTTATTGTTGTTAAGTCCAATTTTATTTAAAGCAAATTTTGCATCTCGATTTAAATTAGCTGAATTTGTTGCAATAGGTTTTAATGAACTTGCAGAATCAAGCAAAGGAAGATATTTTCCATTATTTGGAATCAAATCAAGAGTTTTTTCAACTCCAATTCCATTGGCAATTTCATTCATTGAAAAATCAACTGAAAAGCTATTTGAAAGTTCGAAAGCAAGCAACTTGGCAATTAAAAAGCAGTCTTTAGCAGTCCATTTTTCAGGAGAATAATTCATTGCTCCGAATTCAAAAGATAGCTTATTTCTATTTGCATCAATAAATGAATTTACCCCATTTGAATATGAATCTAATAATTTTATAAATTTAGGATTGCAAGTTTCCAAACTAATTTGAGCATATTCACGAATAGCTAATGCCCGCATAAGTTTATCTGTTTCTACATATTCCTCGCCGAATATTTCTGAAAGTCTTCCTTGTGCTATTCTTCTGCTGTAATCCATTTGCCAAAGTCTATCACTAGCGTGGGCATATCCAATTGCAAACGCCAGATCTAATTCGTTTTGAGCCGTTATGTGTGGTACACCATAGTAATTACGGTATATTTCAGTTTGATTTGTAATGTTTTGAGTGGATAACTCAATATAATCTGGAGATTTTGAGCTAGTATAAATACTAAGTATAAATAAATAGATACTTGCTATTATGACAACTATAGCAATCATTATGACTATGGATTTATTTCTAAACCTTACATCCATTTATTTTGCTTATACCATTGGATTGTTTCTGCAATTCCATCTTCAATAGACATTTTTTGCTCGTAGCCGAAATCTTTGGCTGCTTTTTCTATAGAGCATGTCCAATAATCTTGAATAAAATCAATTCCTTTTTCATAATTGAAAACTGGCACAGAGCCAGATAGTTTTCCGAAATATTCACTGATTGTACCTAAGGTTAGGATTATTGAATGTGGCAAATTTATAGTTAACAATAACTTTTTATCAATAGTTTTCTTAATTATATTTATAATTTGCTTCCAAGTGTAGAATTCTTTGCTTGAAATGAAGTAAATTTTAGAAATAGTGTTTTCCGAAAGGGAAGCATCAACTATTCCTCTACTCAAATCACTTGAGTGAACCAAAGAGACATATTTATCATTAAATCCCATCAAAGTGCCGATTCCCAATTTAACAGATTGGAAAACTGCGAAGATTGCTTTGTCTCTAGGTCCATAAACAGCAGGAGGTCTCACAATTGTGATAGGAATTTTATTGAAGTATTCGTAAACTTCAAGTTCAGTTTCTTTTTTGCTTTTGCCATAACTTGTTATTGGAGTCATTGGCATATCTTCAGTTTTAGGTTTTTCTCTACTTTCAGAAGGCCCGCTAGCTGTTTGGCTAGAAACATATAAAAATCTTTTAAGTTTAGTATTAGATTCAAGTACTGCATTCAATAAGTTGATTGTAGGTAATTTATTTCCTTGCAAATAGCCATCATAATTTTTAGCAGCAATAATTCCAGCAACATGATAGATAATATCAATATCTTTCACAGCAAGCTTTAGTTTTTCCATATCGGTATAACTCGCTTCAAAAAGCTCAACATTTTTGCCTTTCAGCCAAGTCAAATCACTATTTGAACGAACTAAGCAACGTACTTCAAATCCTCTATCTAATAGTACATCAACAATGTGGCTACCAATAAATCCAGTTGCACCTGTAACTAAACATTTCATCATAATTCCCGTTATATGATTGCAAGATAAATATAAATAATATTTAATTTTGAACAAGTCATTTCAAAATGTAAGATATAATTTGAGAAGTCTCTATAAATTAGATAAATTGCTATATGATTTTTATCAAAACGGAAAATAGTTTTTGATGCAAAAAGCAGTAATTATGGCGGGAGGTTTTGGAACAAGACTTCGCCCCCTTACAATGGAAATACCTAAACCACTTGTTCCTGTGCTCAATTTACCAATAATGGAGCATATTGTTAATCTACTTAAACGACATAATATCAATGATATAGTGTCTCTTCTTTATTTTCAACCAGATAAAATTACAGATTATTTTAAATCTGGAGAAGACTTTGGTGTAACAATGTCTTATGTCCACGCACAAGCCGATTATGGAACTGCTGGAAGTGTAAAAAATGCTTACAAAGAATTGAATAGTAGATTTATTATCATAAGTGGCGATGTTTTAACTGATTTTGACTTAACAAAAGCATTAGAATTTCACATTGAAAAAAAATCGAAAGCAACCATATTACTGACAAGAGTTCCTTCTCCATTGCAATTTGGAATTGTAATGACAGATGAAGAAAGTCGAATCACTCACTTTTTAGAAAAACCATCTTGGGGTCAAGTTTTTTCTGATACTATCAATACAGGAATATACATTCTTGAACCAGAAGTTTTGGATTTGATACCGTACCAAGAAGACTTTGATTTCAGTAAAGATTTATTTCCATTGATGCTTCACAAAAAAATGCCTATTTATGGCTTTATTGCAGAAGGTTATTGGAAAGATTTAGGCAATTTAGAAGAATACCAAATAGGGCAAAGCGATGCACTTTTAAACAAAGTAGAGCTTGGCTTTAATTTCGATGAAAAGTTAATTTGTGGAAAAAATGTTACTTTGCCAAAAAATCTTAAAGTAAATGGTAACGTTGTAATTGGCAACAATTCAGCAATTGGTGAAAATTCAATATTAACAAATTCAGTAATTGGCGATAACGTTAAAATTGGCAAAGGTGTTTGCCTTAGTGGCACTACAGTTTGGAACAATGTAAGCATTGGTGATTTCACTCAACTTAATGATGATGTGGTTTGCGATAATGTTATTATTGGAAGCTCTGTAACTATTCACGAAAATGTTTATATTGCTAATAATTGCGTTATTGAAAACAAAGCTAAACTACATTCAAATATAAAGCTTTGGCCAAAGAAAAGAGTGTTAAGTGGATCTACTTTATCTCGATCGCTTGTGCAAGAAGAAAAGTGGTCTCGTGAGTTATTCACAGATGCAAGAATTTCTGGTATTTCAAATATTGATATAACTCCAGAGTTCGGCTCAAAGTTAGGTACTGCTTTAGGTATGGCATTTGGAAGAGGAAAGAAAATACTTTCCAGTAGAGATCCTAACAATATGTCAAGACTTGTTAAACGCTCAATAACTTCTGGTTTGCTTTCTGTTGGTGCTATTGTAAGTGATTTGCAATCTACTTCAATTCCCCAAACTAGACAAGAACTTATGACTGGGAATTATGATGGAGGTATGCACGTACGCCGTTCAATTAGAAATCCAAATTTAACTGACATTATTATTTTTTCAAATGATGGCAGAGATATTTCGATTTCAATGTCTAAAAAAATCGAAAGATTCTTTTTTGGAGAGGATATTCAAAGAGTTTCACACGATGAAGTAGGCAATGTCAAATATCCAGAAAGAACTAATGAAATCTATATTCAGAGATTTGTTGATTCACTGGATATTGAAAAAATAAAATCTAAGAAATTTAAAATTTTGGTTGATTATTCTTATGGTCAAGCTTCTACTATTCTTCCTTCAATATTAGGTAAATTAAGTGTAGATGCACTATCATCACACGACTTTGTGGATCCTTTAAGGTTTCATCCTGATCCAACTATGGATATATCTGGAGATGACAATACTGGCAAGATTATGAATTCCCTAAATTACGAATTGGGATTCAGAATTGAAGCTGGGGCTGAGAAAGTTGCAATTATTGACGAAAGAGGTAAATGGGTTCCAGCTTCTAGACTTTTGAGTATAGTAACAAAGCTTTTCTTAGAATCAAATAAGGAAAGAGAACCATATAAAATTGCTGTATCAGTTGTAGCTTCCACAGAAATTGAAACAATTGCTAAAAATTACAATGTGGAAGTAGTTAGGATTAAGAATTCACATTCGGCTATGATGGATGCAACTAATGATGAAAGCATTCTTTTTGTTGGTGGTATTTATGGTGGTTTCATATTCCGTGATTTCTTGCTTGCTTCCGATGGTATGTTTACCTGTGGAAAAATACTTGAAATGCTTTCTAAAACTAATTTTAAATTCTCAAATTTAGATGAAACTTTACCTAAAAAACACCTTTATATTGTTACTATAGAATGTCCTTGGGATTTGAAAGGAATGGTAATGCGTAAAGCAATGGATTACAGTGAACATTTGAAAAGAGAGTTAATTGAAGGTGTTAAAATCTTTTTAGAAGATGAAACAGTACTTTTGGTTCCTGAAAAAGAAACAGCTCAGTTTTCTATTGTAGCTGAAAGTGATAGTCAATTCAACGCTAATTATTTAGCTGATAAATATGCAGGTATAGTATCCAAATGGATAGCAGAGGAACAAGATTAAAAAATGAAAATTGCAGAAATATTGAATTTAAATTCAATTTCATTAAAAAGTAAAATATCAAAAAAGGAAGATATAATTAATTTAGCTTTGGATTTAGCAAATAAATCTGGAAAAATTAATAATTTTGAAATTGCAAAGAGCGAAGTTTTTAAAAGAGAAGCAATTATGTCAACTGGTATTGGTAATGGTATTGCATTGCCACATGCCAAAACAAATGCTGTGGATAGCCTAATTGGTGCATTCATTACTTTAGAGAATCCAACTAATTTTGTTTCTTTAGATGATTCTAAGGTAAGTATGGTATTCCTTTTGCTAGGACAGGATAGTAATGTTGGTATCCATTTGAGATTGCTAAGTAAAATTTCAAGATACTTAAATAATGATTTATTCAAAAGTCAATTGTTGGCTTTAGAAACACCAGAAGAGGTGTTAGACCTATTTAATAAATACGAAAGTGAACTTTCGTAGTAATTAATTTTGTTTCACAAATTTTTAATGTAAAGTGTACAATCCAAACGAAGCTTTCGAAAATGAACTATATTTTGAATATTTAAGAGATCCAGATTCTGTTAGTGCAGAATGGAGAGCTTACTTTTCAAACAATTACAATCAAAATATTGCAACGATTACTTCAGCAAATTCAAATTCAAATGTTGAATATGCTAATGTAGTAAATACTCCAAAACCTACTGAATCTATTGCAAATAATGGTGCAACACAGAAATTAGAAAATAATAGCAATAAACATTTCGGTAGCAATTTATCCGATATTAAACTTGCAAGTTATGAAGAATTAGAGCCACTTAGCTCAATTACTTCTAAAATTGCTTTTAACATGGATGAAAGTTTGACTGTACCTACAGCTACTTCAATCCGCACTATACCTGTAAAGGCATTAGATGAAAATAGAAGAGTGATAAATAAATTTTTAGAACAAAGAAAATTGGGTAAAATTTCATTTACTCATATTATTCTTTGGGCTATGGTGAAATCTTTACAAAAATATCCTAAACTTAATTCTAGCTATGAATTAATAGAAGGTAAACCAAACCGCCGAGTAAAAAACTCAATTAATATTGGTGTTGCAACTGATATTACTCGTAAAGATGGGCAACGTTTATTGATGGTACCAAACATTAAAGATGCTGGTAAACTAAACTTTTTTGAATTTTTCAAAAAATTAGATGAATTAGTTCAAAAAGCGAAAAACAATAAACTTGGTTTGGAAGATTTAGAAGGTACAACTGTTAGTTTAACTAATCCTGGAATGATAGGCACCAATGCTTCAATACCACGCCTAATGAAAGGGCAAGGACTAATTATTGCTTCTGGTTCTATTGATTATCCTGTAGAATTTATGGCAGTTAAGCCAGACTTATTGTCGAACTTGGCTATTTCTAAAGTTGTTACTATAACATCTACTTATGACCATAGGATTATTCAGGGTGCTGAATCAGCAGAATTTTTACTTTATATGCACAAACTATTGATTGGTGAAAATAATTTTTACGATCAAATATTTGCAAGCTTAAAAATTCCATTTGAACCAATTAAATGGCAGAATGACACTACGACTAAAAGCTTTTATGCAGGTAACAATCAATCTAACGTAAATGAATCACTTGAAAAATCTGCTTTAGTAATGCAGTTAATCAATGCTTATAGGGTTCGTGGACATTTGAAAGCTTCAATTAATCCTCTTGGCAATGATAGCTATTCTTACCCAGAATTAGAACTTTCATATTATGGTTTTAACATTTGGGATTTGGAAAGAGAATTCCCAGCAGACTCAGTTTGGAGCAATAAGCCACTTCAGTTGCGTAGTATTATTGAAATATTGAGAGATACGTATTGTGGCTCAATTGGTATAGAGTATATGCACATATCCGATTTATTCAAAAAAGATTGGATTAAAAATAAGCTTGAAACAACTAGAAATCAACCTAAATTTACAAACGAGCAAAAAACTCAAATTCTTCAAAAATTAATTGAAGCTGAATCATTTGAAAATTTCGTACATACTAAGTTTGTTGGCCATAAAAGATTTTCAATAGAAGGCTCTGAATCAATAATTATCTTCTTAGATAAATTATTTAAAGAAGCTGCTGATGCTCAAACTCATTCAGTCGTGCTTGGTATGGCTCATAGGGGAAGACTAAATGTTTTAGTTAACTCTATTGGTAAAAAATTAGAATATATTTTCAATGAGTTCGATGGTAATTTAGATCCAGAATTGGAAGGATCTGGCGATGTGAAGTATCATTTGGGCAATGAAAGTGTATTTATTTCGGACAATAATAATAATGTTAACGTTAGACTTGCACCAAACCCAAGCCATTTGGAAATTGTAAATCCAGTTATATTAGGAATGGCAAAAGCAATAAGTCAAGAGTTAGGAGATAAATCAAATAAATCTGTAATTCCAGTATTACTTCATGGTGATGCTGCATTTGCAGGGCAGGGAATTGGTCAAGAAATTCTTAATATGATGACATTAGATGGTTATAAAACAGGTGGTTCAATCCACGTTGTTATAAACAACCAAATTGGCTTTACTACTAGTCCTGAATCATCTCGCTCAACAACTTATTGTACAGATGTTGCAAAAATGGTACAATGCCCAATATTGCATGTAAATGGTAACGACCCAGAAGCAGTAGCTTTATCTGCAATGTTTGCGATTGAATATCGCAATACTTTTGCAAATGATGTTATAATTGACATTCTTTCTTATCGTAAATATGGACATAATGAAGGTGATGAACCTAGCTATACTCAACCATTGCTATATAGAAAGATTAAATCAATGGAGCCAATACGCCATATTTATGAAAAAGAACTTATTGGCACTAAAGTTATTACACCAGATATAGCTCAAAATTTACAAAACGAATATTCGGTTAAATTGAATGAAGCATTTGAAAAAAGAGCTGAAGTGAATTTAACAGCTGTTCATTCTGTGAAAGTTGAAAATAAATCGTTAACGCCTGTCAATACTCAGATAAACGAAGCTCAAGTGCACCAAATTGTGAACTCAATTACTAATTTACCTATTGAATTCAATGCAAATCCTAAAGTTTTAGGAGGATTGAAAAAACGATTAGAGTCAATAAATACTACTGTTCCAATGATTGATTGGGCTTCAAGCGAAGCTTTAGCTTTTGGATCTTTATTGATAGAAGGCAAAAGTGTGAGACTATCTGGTGAAGATTCAAAACGTGGTACTTTCAGCCATAGACACGCTGTATTAGTAGATTTCAATTCTGAAAATTTATATATACCTTTGAATAACATCGCAGAAAATCAAGCATTAATTTCTGTTTATGATTCGCCTCTTTCCGAGTTGGGAGTGATGGGATTTGACTATGGTTATTCAGTAATTGCTGACAAAAGCTTAACTCTTTGGGAAGCTCAATTTGGCGATTTTGCTAATATGGCACAACCAATTATAGATCAATTTATTTGCTGTGGCGATGTAAAATGGAATCAAAAATCTAATTTAGTTCTGCTTTTGCCACACGGTCATGAAGGACAAGGTCCTGAACACTCTAGTGCAAGATTGGAAAGATTCTTACAGCTTTGTGCGGAAGATAATATGATTGTAGCTAACTATACAACTCCTGCAAATTATTTCCACGCTTTGAGAAGACAAGTAATTGGCAATGACAGAATGCCATTAATAATTATGTCTCCTAAGTCAATTTTGCGACACGCTATGGCTGTTTCATCTGTTAGTGATTTCACAAATGGTTCATACCAACATTTGATTGACGATAATAAGATTACTGATAAATCACAAGTAAAAAGATTGCTTATCTGTACTGGAAAAATTTGCTATGATTTGATTCATACCAGAGATTTGGCTAATGCTAATGATAAAGCAGTAATTAGAATCGAACAGCTTTACCCATTGCATAAAACTCAATTAAAAGAAATTATTGCAAGTTATCCAAATGCTTCGGAAATAGTATGGGTACAAGAAGAACCTAAAAATCAAGGTGCTTGGTCGTTTATAGCAGAAGAATTGAGAGAAGTTATATCGGCAAATCAAAAATTGCACTATAATGGCAGACTTCCTATGGCTGCAACAGCCACAGGAAGTAGTAAAAACCATGCTAAGGAACAAGATGCAATTATCAATAAAGCAATTGCAGGAAGTTTTTAATTAAGAGCGATTACTTATTGTAGTCGCCTTTATATTTAACGCCATTTATAAGCCAGCTACTAGCTGGCTTATTTAGTATATAGTGATCATAGAATTCTTTCATTCTAAGAGCGTAGTCAAGTTTGTTTGCATACTTTTTGGGGTGATGAGGTTCATTCTCATATTGCAAAAGAATACTATTTTTATTGAATCTTTTCATTGCCAAATGTAGTTCTACCCCTTGAGAAAAAGGTACAGCATCGTCGACATCACCGTGCATGATCAACAAAGGTACATTCATATTATTTGCAAAGAAAATAGGGGAGTTACGTATAAATGCATCAAGCGAATCAACCAAATTTCCACCAATTCTGCTTTGCTGTTTTTCATATTGGAATTGTCTAGCTCTACCAGATTCTAATCTAATTCCAGAGTAAGCCGATGTCATATTCCCAACAGGTGCACCTGCTACAATTGCTTTGAAGTAATTAGTTTGAGTGGCAATATAAGCTCCTTGATATCCACTCCAACTATGACCCCAAAGTGCAATTTTATTTTCATCTGCATAGCCCTCTGCTACAATTTGTTTGCTTGCTGCAATTAGAGTTTCTTCTGAGATTTTACCAGGATAGCCAGTATAGAACTTAATGTCTGGGAAAAACATTGCATAACCCTCGCTCAGATAGATTTGATAGCAAGGTCTATGATTAATAGCAGGCATATTGAATTGATAAGCACCATCGCTCATTCTTTCATAAAAGTAAATCAAAACTGGAAGTTTTTCAGATTTCACGTTTGTTGGCAGAAGTAAATAACCCTGCAATGAATCGCCTTTAGGAGTTACATAATTTATTATTTTTACATTTGCCCCAATAAAATCATTCAATTCTGGGTGTAAATCAGTCAATTTATTAGAAATCTCGAAGTTTTGTTTTGTAACCCATAAATTAGGGAATTCATTGAAATTCTCTTTTTGGAAAACAATCTTATCTGAATTTTTAGCTTTTAATATATTTCTGTAAAAATATTTTCCAGTTTCAGAATTTAAAACTCTCTTTTCTCTTAAGCTATAGCTAAGTATTCCAGATTCTTTGCTTTGTTTGTTTTGGAAAGTGATTAGTAATGTATCGCTAATATTAAAGAAGTTCTGATTTGGGAATTTTCTTATTCTATATTTTACCACACTTTTGGAGTCTGTTAATTGATTTGCTCTTTTATTAGCAATATCAAATTCCCAAATGTTGTAGTTATCATAGAGATAAACCAATGAATCATTATTCAACCAGCCAGCTATTCCATTTGAAGATGCTTCTTCTGGAACATCGTTTAATTCTTCTGAAAAGTTAGTTTGTGTTATATCGTTTAAAACAATTTTTTCAGCTGAAACATTGTTATAAATTGTCCAAATACCTTTGATAAAATATGCACTATATTTGCCATTTGGAGATAAAGATGCACTTTCTTGTAAATTTTCAGTTAATAAAGTCCTTTTCCCATTTTTTAAATTCAAAAGGTATAAATCCTCATAATCGCCAGAGTACAAAATTTCTTTTAGATGTTTATTTTCATCATTAAGTAATGCAAAATTAGTATTCTCATTTTTAAGAATTGAAGATGTAGTGTCTGGGAGATAGAATGAAACTTTATTTTCAAAATCAATAAAATTCATATAAAGCTTATCTTTTTCTTTTTCCCAATTCTTCTTCTGCATTGGTATTATCACTTCATCGCTATTATGCCACAGATAAAGCTGAGTTTCTTTAGCTATTTCTTTTGTGTCGTAAAGATTATCTTTTGTGAACTTAGGTTTATCTTCGTTCTTGTCGAATTTTTCAGAACTTGTTTTCATTCCAAACCAAAGCATAGTTCCATTTTGATTCCATTCCAATTTATTCTTATTTGGTATGTAGTAACCAGATAAAGCAGAATCTTTAAATAAAGTGAAACTTTGTTTTTCGTTCATTTTATAGAGTTTCAAAACAGATGGAAGTGGTTTGTTATTTGAATCCAATTTAGATGTCAAATAAGCAAGTTGTTCTGTATTAGCATTCCAACTTAAATTACTAAAAGCGAAATCTTTAGCTACTTCAACTTTAACTTCGGGAGCAAAATCTTGTGTTAACGATTTGAAATAAAGTCCATCACGTTTGCCTTTTTCATCAGCAATACTATAAAAAAGGTATTTACATGCACTATCTAAAACAAATTCAGAATTATTTTGAATCAAAATTTCAGAATTTGATTTTAAGTTTAATAAAAAAAGATTATCGCCGACTTGCTTCTTTTTCTTATCATCTTTTGAATCAGTTTTGTCAGCTATTTTCTTATATAACAACCAATTGCCATCATTACTTAAAGTATATGAAGCAATATTTTCGATTATTTGAGAGTTGCCATTTGTTAAATCTATATATTGCAATGCTTTTTGTGGTTTTTCTTTATCAGTTTTAGCATTAAGAGTTTCTAAAGTTTTCCCAATCACAGAGAAAACAGCATAATTTGAATTTTTTGAAAACTGAATTGGTAAAGCCCCACGCTCAAACTTAAATTGTTTGCTGCTATCATTAGTCTGTATAAAGTGAATTTCTCCATCGCCTCTATCAGGATTGCTAATAAATGCAGTCCATTTGCCATCATCGGAAAGAGTAACACCAGAAATTCCTTTGAATTTCATTGCGTCTTCAAAAGTAAATTTCTTTAAATCTTTAGCTTGAAGACTTAAACTAATTAATAATAATGTACTTAAAGTAAATAACTTAAACATTAATGTAAATCCTTTTTTGTTTTATAAATTGAATTCAACGCACTGATAAATAAGAAACAAGAGAAAACAACCACAAATGTACCCCAAAACCAATAGGGTAGTAGTAGATATTTTGCGGCAACTCCAGTATCTGAAACGAATTGATTACCATTGATGACACCACCTTCGGAGAAAAAGTAGCCCAAACTTGGGTAAACACTTAAAAATAATTGTAAAGCAATGGCTCTAATAGTATTCTTTTGCATTAAGTTAGAACCTTTAATGATTATAAATGAAATCACTAAAATTGTTGATGATAAGAACAATAATCCAAATAAAGTTCTTACCCAAAACATCAAACTTAAAAGTATGAAAAGAACCACAGTGCTTAAAATAAACTTAGAATATTTCTCATTTTTTGAAATTCTAAATAAAATATAACCAAAGATTGTAGGACCCATTGGGCCAGCTAATGCTATTAGTCCATTACCAATACCTGACATAAAATAGCTGCTTGTGTGAGTTGCTAAGCCAGATCCATCTGCAAACAATTCTAACTTTATAAAGTCTCCACCTAACAAGATGGCAGCAAACCCATGAGATATTTCGTGGAAATAAGTAGAGAGTATGGTAAATGGATACAAAATATAATTACCATAAGGCAACTGCCAAACAATCACCGAAGCAATAAAGAACAATGCAATATATAATGTTTCTAAGTTTTTGATAATTGGAACTGTTTAATGAAAAAAAGGGAATAATCTACATTTATCTTAGTTTACATAATGTAGATTATATTACAAAATGAAGATACCTAAAATGAATCTTTTGGTGTCTCATCTTCAGCAACCATCAACTTAATTGCATTTATAATGTCTTTATCGCCATTTGTGATTTTAGATTCGATTTTCATAAGCATTTCTTTTTTCATCATTGCCTGCATCATATTATCTAAATCATCATCTTGGTTGTTTTTTGAAACTTCATTTGGCATAAATTACCTACAAAATTGATTTATAAATTTCATTACCAAGAATTGTATATTCTGGTTTTCCAATAAGCTCAGTACCAATATATGGAGAGTTTTGAGATTTAGACTTCATATTGTCTAAATTAACTGTCCATTTACTATTTGGGTTGAATAACGTAAAATTGGCTTTCTGCCCTTTTTCTAATCTAATCTCATCTAACTTAAGAAGATTTCTTGGACATACGGACATTTTATCAATAATTTTATTTAAACTTAAATACCCAGAATGGTATAGATGAGTCAAGGTTACACCAAGACTTGTTTCTAAACCTGTGATTCCATTAGGTGTTAGTTCAAATAGTTGTGCTTTTTCATCTTTCGAATGAGGAGCGTGGTCAGTAGCAATTAAGTCAATTGTATCGTCTTTAAGTCCTTGAATTATAGCATCTATATCTGACTGACTTCTTAAAGGAGGATTCATCTTTAAATTAGAATCTAAACCATTAGCAAATGAATTAGTCAAAGAAAAGTGATGAGGTGCCACTTCGCAAGAAACTCTTGAACCTTTTGCTTTAGCATTTCTTATAATTTCAACAGAACCAGCAGAACTTAAATGCTGAACGTGATAACGTCTATTTCCTGCATGAAACGACAATGCAATATCTCTACTGATAATAAGTTCTTCAGCAACTTTTGGATAGCCCTTAAGCCCATATTTTTCAGAACTTTCGCATTCATCTATTGCAAATCCTTTGGTAAGTGATTTTTCTTCACAATGTTGGGAAAGCATATAATCACCAGTGGCTGCATATTGCAATGCATTGAGCATCATTCCAGGGCTTTCAACTGGATCACCATCGTCAGTGAAAAACAAAACACCAGCATCAGCGAGTGAAATCATATCAGTGAGTTCTAAACCCTTACGTTCTTTTGTAATAGCAGCTGAATAGTAAATATCACATTGTTTATTCTTAGATGCTTCTCTTAAATAATTATAAACTAATAAGTTATCAATTGCAGGACTTGTATTTGGCATACAAACTACAGCTGTAAATCCACCGTTTGCCGCTGCATTTGCTCCAGAATCAATATCTTCTTTATGAGTTTGCCCAGGTGTTCTAAAATGCACGTGAATGTCTATTAACCCTGGAGATAAAATTAGTTCTTTTCCCTCAATAACTTTTTCCACAGTGTAGTCTAAATCCCCTTTTGAGATTTCTTGAATTATTCCATTTTCTATGAATATTGATAAGGTTTCATCAATATTTTGGTTCGGAAAAATTGCTCTTATATTTTTTATTATTGTTTTCAATGTAAATTGTTAATTAATTTTACTAAAACTTTGTTCAAACATAAATAAATTTAGAGATTAAAATTGTTAAATTTTCAAAATAATGCAAAATGAAACTATATTCTTTGATTTTTTCGATATTTCTGCTAACTAATTTGGCATTTTCACAAACTAATCTTAAAGAAGGATTGGACGATGCAGTTAAAGAATCTGATAAATTCTTACAAAAAAGAGATTATAAAAATGCTTTAGAGTCGGCAAATAGAGCTTTAAAAATTGGTTTAAGTGATTATGGAGATACTTCTGCTCAGGTTGCTACGGTTTATAGCAAAATTGGTCGTATATATTTCACTAAAGGCGAATTGGATGAAGCTGAAAAGTTTTTTTTAAAAGAGAAAATTGTATTAGCCGACAATAAGTTTAGCCCATCTTACGCCAGATTAATTAATAATTTAAGTGTTGTTTATCAATCTATGGGAAAAGGTGAAAAAGTTGAGAAAATGCTATTAGAATCAATTGATATCAAAAAGCAACTCGGCTTTACAAGCGATACTTCGTATGCTAAAACTTTGAATAACTTAGGTCAATACTATTACTCTATTGGTAGATATCCAGAAGCTGAGAAATATTTAGTTGAATCTCTCGAAATTAAAAAGAAAGCAAATCCCGAAGAAAATATTTCTAACGTCAATACATTGATTAATTTGGGTTTAATGTATAAAGCGATTGGAAATAGAGAATTAACCATAAAATACTTAGATGAAGCATACAAGATTGCTACAAGAATCTTATCGCAAGATGATCCAACATTTGCTTTGGTGGTATTCAATTTGGCTATTGCATACACTGAATATGGTATGCAAGATAAAGCAGAGCCACTAATCATAAAATCTAATGAAATCCAAAAAAGCTTATCAAATGAAGATAATATTGGTTCAATAAACACTTTATATAACATTGCTCAATTACAGATTAGTACTAAAAAATACGAAGAAGCAGTAAATATATTAGTTCCACTTGAACCAAAGGTACTTGCTAAATTGGGTAATGGGCACCCACTTTATTCCAAAATTCTAAAAGCACTCGGTATAGTTTACTGGATACAAGGAAATGTTCGCCAAGCATACAAATATTTAGAAGAAACAGTACAATTGGCAAAAACACTTTATAAACCAACTAGTATTAACTACGCGAATGCTCTTCATAGCTTTGCTGGAATTCTTAAAGAAATGAAAGAATTTCCAGAAGCTGAAAGCTACTATAAAAACGCATTTCAAATTTATCTTTATCAGATTGACAAGTTTTTCCCTTATTATTCTGAGTCTGAAAAAGCTAAATTCTATTCCATTCTTAAAGAACGATTTGATATGTTTTATTGCTATACTGCAGATAGAAGAGACGAAAATCCAGAACTTTTAACTAAAATGTATGATTTGCATACATCTACAAAAGGATTATTACTTAATTTTTCTAAGAAGCTAAAGAAGAATGTTCAGAAATCTGGAGACAAACAATTAATTAAAAAATATGAAGAATGGATTGAAAGAAAGGAATATTTAAGTAAGCTTTATTCAATGTCAAAAATTGAATTGAAAAAAACTGGTAAAAATGTTGAAGAACTTGAAAATGAAGCAAACAACATAGAGAAAGAACTATCAAAAGCTGCCTCTCAAAATATAAATATTCTAGACTCAATGAAAGTTAGTTGGAAAGATGTACAAAAAAAATTAAGTCCAGATGAAGCAGCAGTCGAGATTATCCGATTTAAATTTTTTAACAAAGGTTGGAGCGATTCTGTTTACTATGCTGCTTTGATTCTAACAAGTGAAACAAAAGACAAACCACTTTATGTATTGATGCAATATGGAAATGATATGGAGAGCTATTTTTATAGAAACTATAAAAATATGATTAAACAAAAATTCCCTGATAAAAATTCCTACAGTGCTTATTGGGAAGAAATTGAAAAACTAATACCTACTAAAAAACGAATATTTCTTTCATTAGATGGTATTTACAACAATATCAATTTGAATACCTTGAAAAGAGAAGATGGCACTTATGTCATTGAAGATAAGGATATTGTTATTATACCAAACACTAACGAAATCGTTAAAGAAGAAATAAGAACTAAATTGGACAATATAACCTACAAAAATACAGCAAGTTTAATTGGCTTTCCTAAATACAAACTAGATAACGTTAGTAAAGCTCCAGAAATGAAAGAGCTTAACAAAGAAGAAGTGAGCCATAATGAAATAATGATAAATGATTTGCCAGGCACAAAAGTAGAGCTTTTAAAAATTAGTGAGGATTTATCAAAAAATAAATGGCAATTTAAAATGCTTATTGCAGAAGAAGCTTCTGAAGCTAAATTTAAGAATTTAGAAAATAGTCAACTTATTCATATTGCAACACACGGTTTCTTTATGTCTAATTTAACTAATGCAGAAGAAGGTAGAGAGTTTGGTGTGGATATAGACCGTGCAGTTCAAAATCCCTTGCTTCGCTCTGGTTTGCTTTTTTCTGGTGCGTCTAACTATTTAAACTTTGATTTTACAAGCCAAGAGAAAGACGAGAATGGAATTTTAACATCTTATGAAGCAATGAATTTGAACTTCGATAACACAAAACTAATTGTAATGAGTGCTTGCGAAACTGGCTTGGGTCAAGTAATGAATGGTGAAGGTGTTTATGGTTTGCAACGGTCTTTTCAAGTGGCTGGTGCTAAAAATCTAATTATGTCTCTTTGGACTGTTAATGACCAAACAACACAAGAACTTATGAATGGATTTTATAGCAAATGGCTTAGTGGTACTCCAATTAGAACTGCTTTCAGAGAAACTCAGTTAGAGATTAAATCTAATTATAAAGATCCATATTACTGGGGAGCATTTGTCTTAGTAGGTGAAATCAAATAAAAAAAATATACTTTAGTAATACAATCCCGATAAGTTCAATCTTTTCGGGATTTTTTGAATATTTTTAAGATTTTAAGAAACGTTTGCTTAAGTATTTTTGAGCAGGCTTTTCAATTGTATGATAAATGATTGCTGCAAGCACATTGAAGAAGATGAAAACTACTAAAGCAGAAAAATATTCATTATGCAAAAATCCCCTGCAAAAACCCATAACATTTCTTGCTATTCCATCTTGATGAAACACATTTGCAAAATGAATAAGGTATAAAGAAAATGAAATTTCTCCTAAATAAACCAAAATTCTACTTGAAAATATTTTGTTGAAAACTGAATTGCCTACTAAAGAAATAATAATAAGCATTGGCCCCCAACGAAGCAGTGAATTAAAGAAAATAGACTGTAAACTGGTTTTAGGCATTCGAAAGCTTTCTTCTAAGTGAATAAAAGCTGCAAACATTAATGCCATTCCTATGAAAAATAATGCATTAGAAATAATAGCATTATTGAAAAGTTTACTTTGAGGGATTTTTAAAAAAAGAAAACCAGCCCAAATTCCCGCACCAAATTCCAAAAACTTTCCAAATAAAGTACCTGTATAATAGCCATTATCCCAATCTAGATTGAAGAAATAGTAGTTAATTTCAAGTATGAAACGAACCATCTCATAGCCAGACTGCCCTATTAGCCATAAAATCAAAAATATTATAAATAGTTTGCTATAAGTATTAACTTTTAAAAAATTATATATATTCCCAATCCAATAAAGAAGAATTGGAATGACCGCATAGAACATTGCTTCAACACCTAGCGTCCACATAGGCCCATTCATTGTGCCTCGATGATAAATTGTGAAGCCATGAAGAAATGTTAAATGAGCGAAATAATTCCAATTGTCGTAATCGCCATAACTTGTTATATAAGTAAAAATAATCACAAAAAGATAAACTGGGTAAATTCTAAATATCCTTTTTAAATAAAATGTCTTTAAGTTTTTAACTCCTTTGGTAAATTTATCTAAATATAGTATTGTAAATAAGAAACCTGAAAGAACAAAGAAGACACTTACACCTGTCCAGCCATATTTGAGCCACCAGAAGCCACCAAGTACTTTTTTATCAAGTATGTGACCAAATACAACCATTGCTGCGGCAATAGCTCTAAGTCCCGTCAAAGAGTTGATTAATTGATTATTCATTATTTTCTAAATAAAAAAAGGTCGGATACAATACCCGACCTTTATACAAAATATGTTGAATGGATTATTTTCCACCGCAGCCACAAGCGTGTGCATTGTTTGGATTGTTAAAAACGAAACCACTACCAGAGGGACCTTCTGTGTAATCTAAAGTTACTCCCATAATGTAGAAAATACTTTTGTTATCAACTACTAATTCCGTATCACGAACTTTAATTAGTTTATCGCCTTCTCCCACTTCCGAATCGAAGCCAAGAGAATAATTCATTCCAGAGCAACCGCCAGAGCGAGTGCTTAAACGAAGATAATATTCTGCTGGGATTTCATTAGCTTCTTTAATTTGTGAAATCATTTCGATTGCACGAGCTGAAATAATAAAATCATCTTTTTCTACAGCACCAATAATACCAGTTGGAACATTTAATAATTCCACTTCTTCCATTACATCTAACATTTAACACCTTTAAAAATTAAAATTAAAAATTAATCATCATAATCAACAAGCACATCACTTGTAAGTGGGTGTGCTGTGCAAGTTAGTATATAGCCTTGCTCTATTTCAGAATCTGTCAATGCGTCATAGTCATCCATTTTCACTTTGCCAGAAACCAATTTTGCTCGACAAGTCGAACAAGCTCCAATTTGGCAACTGAAAGGAGGATCTAATGAAGCACGCATACCAGCCACCAATATTGTTTCATCAGTTTCAATTGGTATTTCAGTTTCTTCGCCGTAAAGTCTTACTTTAATTGTATGAATATCAGCATTACTAACTTCTTCATCTATTTTATCACTATCAAGTTTTTCAGCTGCCACAAAAGATTCATTATGAATTCTCTCTTTTGCTACACCCAAAATATTTAAAGTAGCGTTTGCAATATCCATCATTCCACGTGGACCGCAAATAAAGTAGTTTGCGAAAAGCAACTTGTTATTTATTTTATCTTGCAGTAGATTCTTTAAAAGAACTTCAGTAATTTTTTCTTGCTTTAACTCACTATTTATCGGCTGTGAGTAAATATTTATTAAGCTAAAGTTGGAATATTGTGATTGCAACATTGCTAATTCTTTAGCAAAAATTACATTTTCCTCATTTCTATTACTGTAAATTAACAAAATTTCAGATTTTTTTTCAACAAATAATAATGATTTTAAAATTGACATTAATGGAGTTATTCCACTTCCAGCTCCAATTAATACCACTTGTCTTTCATTTCGTTCGTAAGGTTCAATTGTGAAATGTCCCAATGGAGGCATCAAATCAACGATTTCACCTATTTTCAATTTGTTATTAATGTAGTTTGAAACAAAACCTTTTTCAACTTCTTTAACAGTTACTGCCAAGTCTTCATTTGCAAAAGGAGAAGAGCAAGCCGAATATGCTCTACGCTCATCACGCCCTTCGCTATTTATTCTAATTGTTAAGTACTGTCCAGATTTATAGTTAAAATTTGACTTAATATCATCGGGAATTTCAAAAACAAGTGTAACTGCTTTGCTTGTTTCTCTAATAATATTCTTAATTTTAACTTTGTAAAATTGTATTGTCATTCTAAAGTTTGTATTTTTCAGTTTAATAAATTCTTAAAGCATACCAAGTTCAAATTTAGCTGCCTCTGTCATTCTGCTCATTTCCCAAGGTGGATCGAATGTAAGAATTGCTTTTGCATCCTTCACTTCAGGAATTTCTTTCACTTTCGCTTCCACAGTAGGAGGTATTCCACCTGCTTCTGGGCAATTAGGAGCAGTAAGAGTCATAAGAATAACCACTTCCCTAGAGCTTGTAATATTTATATCGTAAATCAATCCAAGTTCATAGATATTAACAGGAATTTCTGGATCGAATACTTCCTTAATTTTATCCAATACTTTCACTTCCAACGCAATAAGCTCTGCTTTGTCGGCTGGAGGTAGAGTTACATCAACTTGATTGACTTCTAATAATTCTTCTGTTTCTGTCATATTATTCTGATTATTCCGTGCAAACTTGTGAATCTTTATTTTCCAAGGCACTAATTAATGTCCGCCAAGCTAAACTAGCACATTTCACTCTTGCCGGGAATTCTCTTACTCCAGCAAAAACAGCAAGTTTGCCCAATTCTTCTAAGTCTAATTCAACATCTTTTTTGCTTGTTACCACAAAATGAAATTTATCATAGATACTTTTCACTTCATCAATAGATTTATCTTTTGCCAAAGTAGTCATTATAGAAGCTGATGCTTTAGATATAGCACAGCCACTACCATCAAACTTTATGTCGTTAATTTGATTAGAATCTAAATTTATCGTAATTTCTAAATGATCTCCACATAATGGGTTTCTACCCTCTGCATGATTTGTGCATGGCGATAAAACTCCAAAATTTCTTGGATTCTTATTGTGATCTAAGATTACTTCTTGATATAATTGTTGAAGTTCATTCATTTAGTTAAACATTTTAATTGCTTTATTTATGGATTCACAAAGAACAAGTATTTCTTCCTTTGTGTTATAAAATGATATTGACGCTCTAGTAGTTGCTGGTATTTTAAAACATCTCATCAATGGCTCTGTGCAATGGTGTCCTGTTCTAACAGCAACTCCATCCATATCCAGCATTGTACCCATATCGTGGGGATGAATTGATTTATGAACAAATGAACAAGCACTTGACTTCTCTAAAGCATTTCCAATAAATCGCAATCCATCAATTTTGGCTAATTCTAATCGAAGGAATTCATAAAGCTCATCTTCATATTTCTTGATTTTGTCAATTCCAATTGATGTAAGATAATCAATTGCTGCACCTAATCCAATAACACCTTCAATATTTTGAGTGCCTGCTTCAAATTTGAATGGAACTTCATTGAAAAATGTTTCATCAAAACTCACAGATAAAATCATATCCCCACCAGTTTGATAAGGCGGCATAGCATTTAATAAATCCATTTTGCCCCAAAGCACTCCAACTCCTGTTGGTGCATAGAGCTTATGACCTGAAAAAACTAGGAAATCACATCCAATATCTTGAACATCTATAGGCAAATGTTGGATAGATTGAGCTGCATCAATTATAACCAATGATCCATAACTTTTTGCTATTTTAGTTATTTCTTTAATTGGATTTATAGTACCTAATGTATTTGAAACATGAACTAAAGAAACTATTTTTGTTTCTTCAGAAATTAAAGTTTCAAATTCATCCAACATCAAATCACCATTTTCATCGATTGGTGTTATTAACAAATGAATACCAATTTCTTTTTCAAGTATTTGCCAAGGAACAATATTAGCGTGATGCTCCATTTGTGAAATTATAACTTCATCGCCAGCTTTTAAATATTGTTTGCCTAATGAATAAGCCAATAAATTCAATGAATCAGTAGCACCTTTGGTGAAAATTATTTCTTCCGACATCGGTGCATTGATAAATTTCTGTACTTTTGTTCGTACATCTTCATATTCTTCCGATGCTATTTGACTTAGTAAATGCACTCCTCTATGAATATTGCTATTATAAGAAGTATAATACTCGACTATTTTGTCAATTACAGCTTGGGGTTTTTGAGTAGTAGATGCATTATCCAAATAAACAAGAGGTTTACTATGCACAATAGTTTTTAAAATCGGAAAATCGTTTCTAATTTTATCAATGTCAAATTTATTTAATAATTGTTTTGTCATTATTTTACTAACAGCTCAGATACTTGTATTTCTAATGTTTCACGTAATATCGGTATTTCTATTTTTGACAAAATATCACCAGCATAAGCATTTAAAAGCATAGTGCGAGCTAACACTTCTGAAATTCCACGTGTTTTCAAATAAAATAATGCGTCTTCATCTAGTTTGCCAGTGCTTGCACCGTGACTACATTTCACATCGTCAGCATAAATTTCTAATTCTGGTTTTGTATTAACTTTTGCTGTGTCAGAAAGCAGAATAGTCTTACTGGATTGGTAAGCATTTGTTTTTTGAGCATCTCTTTTAACTAAGATTTTGCCATTGAAAACTGAAACTGAATCGCCATCTAACACACCTTTATAGATTTCATTGCTTGTGCAATTTGGTACATTATGATTAATCTTTGTGTGATTATCTATGTAATTCTTTCCATCAACTATATACAAACCTATTAAATCTGCGTGAGAAAACTCACCATTCAAACTGATATGAACATCGTTTCTTGTGAATTTCTCATTCAAGCATATTGTGTAGTTCGAATAAACTGCACCAGTTTGGACATAAGCATTTATTACACTAAATTTATGGCTAGCTAAATTATCATTTTGAATTAAATAATGTGATAAAGTCGCTTTCTCATCTACATAAATCTCATAAGAGTAATTTTGTATTTTATTTGAATCATTAACAGATTTATACTGTGTGATGATTTTAGCGTTAGAATCTTTATTGGCAAATATGAACAACTTGTTGTTCACTAAATAATCTGCATCATCTTTTGTATTCAAATGATTAATAATTACTGGATACTCAAGTAATTTACCTTTAACTATTTCTAAAACCACTGAATCTTGAGAGAAAGAATTAACAATATTTAAAGCAAAATGATTCATTTCAAAACTTTCTTTAAACTTTGCAATGAAAGTTGAATCAGCAATAATTGTATTTTTCAAACTGCTTATTTTGATTTTATCACTTTCTCTAATGATAGAAAGTTCTTGAGAGAAAAAACCATCAACATAAGTTAGTGTATTTGCAAGTTCTTCTGTATAGAGTCCTTTGAATTCATTTATATCAAGTGTTTCTGGATTCGGAGTAAACTTGATTTTGAAATCAACTTTGTTTAAAAATCCAAGATTGGTATATTTCCAATCTTCAGAGCGAAGAGTGGGAATACCATTTGAAGCAAACTTTTCGTGTGCAGCTTTCTGAAATGCAAACAATGGAGAGTTCTTCTGTCCATTAAGTGAAGCTTCATATACTTCAAAGTTTGTGTTTATTCTGCTAAAAAAATTAATTTTGTTTTCCATTTTCTATTGTTTTATTTAATTCTTAATCCAATCATAACCTTTTTCTTCTAGCTCAAGAGCAAGCTCTTTAGTTCCTGATTTCACAATCTTGCCATCGTATAAAACGTGAACAAAATCAGGTATGATATAATCTAAGAGTCTTTGGTAGTGAGTTATGATAATAAAAGCATTCTGATCATTCTTTAGTTTATTCACACCATTTGCAACTACTTTCAATGCATCAATGTCAAGCCCAGAGTCTGTCTCGTCCAATATTGACAACTTAGGTTCAAGCATGGCCATTTGGAATACTTCATTACGTTTTTTCTCTCCACCAGAAAAACCTTCGTTGACAGAGCGAGAAAGAAAACTACTTTCAATTTCAACTAATGAAGCTTTCTCTTTCATTAATTTCAAAAAGTCCATAGCATCTAAAGGTTCTTTATTTTGTGCTTTTCTAATTTCATTGACTGAAGCTTTCATAAAGTTTGCATTTGAAACTCCAGGAATTTCAACTGGATATTGAAAAGCCAAGAAAACACCTTTTCTAGCTCTATCTTCTGGTTCTAATTCCAAAAGTTCTTCACCCTCAAGCAAAACGCTACCTTCAGTAACATTATAATCTTCTTTGCCAGCCAAAACAGAAGCCAAAGTGCTTTTGCCAGCTCCATTTGGTCCCATTATAGCGTGTATTTCACCAGGTTTAACTTCTAAGTTTAGCCCTTTTAATATTTCATTGCCATCAATTGAGGCATGTAAGTTTGTTATTTTTAACATTTCTTTTCTTTGCGTTTATTAATTTCTAAATTTATAAATTGAAGTTTTATACTCTTTAAAATGAATTTTCTCCATAGTTCCCGAAACAACTAATGGATTGATCTGCTTATTCTTTAATGATGTATCTGAAAATACAAAAAATGGATTGATGCCAGTTTCTTTTAATTTTCTAATTTCAACGGTATCACTAAAATCAAAATACGAATCCATAATGAATCTAATTGGTTTATTTATATACAGTTGCAATAAATAATTGTCAAATTCACTATAATAATGAGTTGCTATTGCTAAATCTTTATTTTGCATAATATTACTACTAATATTCTTTTCTAAAGGTAAATTAATTGGTAATTTATGTAAAGCTTTAGTTTGGTTATAAGTAAATAATATTGAAATTAAGAATATTAGACCAAACAAGGATTTACTATATTTAATTGTAATCAATTTATCCATCACGAATATAAAACAAACGAAAAGAGTTACTATTGAAGGAAACATTAATCTTGGTCCTAATTCGTTAAAGTCCGAAATCATAGAAAGAAAAATAATCCCACCAAAGTTCACTATAAATGCTAAATAAAGACCTAAGTAAGTATTTTTAGTTAATGATAACTTTTTATATATTATAGGGAGTAAAGTTAAGAGCATAAAAAAAACAAAAGAAATTATAACTACTATTGGTAAATACTTGTTCATTACTCCAAGTTTACTCAAAAAACTATCAAATACATTAAAGTCAATTGACTTCCCTACTTTGTGACTATAAGTTGTATATCCGTATAAATAATTATTTCTAGCGAACCATACAATTATTGGAATTGTGCCACTAAAAGCAAAAAGTAAAGCAAGTTTAATTTTCATTTTGCTAGTCAATTCTTTATTATTCAATAAAAATATTAGTACAAATCCTAAAGAAAAGACACCAATATATTTAAAACTACTTCCCAATAATAACGAAATAGCCAAATAATAGAAATCTCTATTATTGCTATTCTTGTTTGACATTTTCAAAGAGTAATACAAGCTTGCAAATATAGTTACTACAAGAGGTAGCTCTGCATAAAATGAATAAAGACCTTTGCTTGTCATCGGAAAAAATGCAATTAATAATACTCCAGAAAGTATAGAATAACTTTTTAATTCCAATATTTCAAATAACTTAAATAGATAGTAAAAGAAAAGAACTAAAAATATAGATTGCAAAACAAAAGCTGCAATCAATGGTTCATTTACTATTTTCAAAATTGGACTTAAAAGCAATGGCAAGCCAGGTGCACAATCAGTGAATGCTTCTTCAATAGGCAATAATGTCATTGAAGGCCAATTTGTAATATTTATAAATTTACCAGTTGATGCAAAATGATTAGTAGTTGAGATATAAGAAGCTGAATCTGGCGTAATATTTAATATTGCAGCCCAGCAGTATATCTTAAAAAAGATTACCGAAATAATAGAAATGATTAATACATTTTTATTGATTTCAATATTTCTAACCAACACTACCTTCCAAACTTATAGCAAGAAGCTTTTGTGCCTCAACAGCAAATTCCATAGGCAACTGATTCAACACTTCCTTTGCATAACCATTTACAATTAAAGCCATAGCATCTTCAGTACTCATTCCACGCTGTTTGCAATAAAACAAAATATCTTCAGAAACTTTACTTGTTGTAGCTTCATGCTCTACCACTGAGTCTTTATTTGAAATTTCAATATAAGGAAAAGTATGGGCCCCGCATTTGTCGCCAAGCAATAAAGAATCACATTGAGAGAAGTTCCTAGCATTAACTGCTTTCTTACCTATATTTACTAACCCACGATAGCTGTTATTGCTAAAGCCAGCAGAAATACCTTTAGAAATAATTTTACTTCTTGTATTTTTACCTATATGAATCATTTTCGAGCCAGTATCTGCTTGCTGATGATTATTAGTAACTGCAACAGAATAAAATTCACCGATTGAGTTATCGCCTTTTAAAACACAACTTGGATACTTCCAAGTGATTGAAGAACCAGTTTCAACTTGTGTCCAAGAAATTTTAGAGTTATTACCTTCGCAAATACCACGTTTAGTTACAAAGTTGTAAATACCACCTTTACCATTTTTATCACCTGGATACCAATTTTGAACAGTTGAGTATTTCACTTCAGCATTTTCATGAGCTACTATTTCCACCACAGCTGCGTGTAATTGATTTTCATCTCTCATTGGAGCTGTACATCCCTCAAGATAGCTTACATAGGAATTATCATCTGCAATAATTAATGTACGTTCAAACTGCCCTGTTGATGCAGCATTTATACGGAAATATGTAGATAATTCCATTGGACAGCGAACACCTTTGGGAATATAGCAAAAAGAACCATCACTGTAGACAGCAGAGTTCAAAGCTGCGAAATAATTATCAGTATATGGGACTACAGAACCTAAATACTTTTTAACTAAATCAGGATGCTCTTGCACTGCTTCGCTCATTGGACAAAACACAATTCCCTTTTCAGCTAAAGTTTCTTTAAATGTAGTCGCAACTGAAACAGAATCAATTACAGCATCAATTGCAATTGGAATACCTGATATTCTTTTCTGCTCATTCAATGAAATTCCAAGTTTTTCAAACGTAGCAAGCAATTCTGGATCTACTTCGTCCAAACTATTGATAGTAGCTTTTTGCTTTGGAGCTGCATAGTAATAATGATCTTGATAATTAATTGCTGGGAATTCAACTTTTGCCCAACTTGGTTCTTTCAAAGTTAACCAGTGTTTATAAGCTTTAAGTCTCCATTCCAACATAAACTCAGGTTCATTTTTCTTTGCAGAAATAAATCTTACTGTGTCTTCGCTTAGACCTTTTGGTGCAAACTCTTGTTCAATGTCAGTAACGAATCCGTATTTATAATCGGAGCCAGTTACTTCTTCTATTATTTCTAAACTTTCACTCATTTATTTTCTATTTCTTGTTTAATAATTTGCAATAATTTTTCTACGCTATTTTTCCAGTTCAGTCGTTTTTCGTATTCATCAAAAGAACTTTTACATAGTTCTTTGTATTGTGTTAGGTCGGAAGTAATTTCAATTATTTTACTTAAAATCACTTCATCTTTTTCATCAAGTTCAAACTTATAACCATTTTTTCCGTCAAATACAACTGAAGGAATTCCACCAACATTACTTGTTATTGAAGGCAACCCATGAGCAGATGCTTCGGCGAAAACCAAACCAAATGCTTCGAACAATGAAGGAACAAAAAGCAATGTTGAGTCATAAAGATATTGCTCTATCTTTTGCATTCCTTCTTCTGTGCCTTTGGAAATAAAACCAATTACATTAGTAAAGCTTTTGTACTTATTATCTATATTAGGATTGCAACCAACTACATTCAACTCAATGTCGAATCCTTTTTGTTTCAAAAGATAAAGCACTCTAAGTACTCTATCCAATCCTTTTCTTTCAGCTTCTACTGCTAAAAACAAAAACTTCAACTTATTTAACGACTTCGATTCAATATTGCTATAAACTTCTTCTTTAATAGGTATATAATTTAAATTTGCACCAAATGGTAATTCTACAAATTGTGAGGAATCTATCTTGTAATCATTCTTTAAAGATTCTGTTGCCCAAGAGGAAGACATAAAAACTTTACTAGCATTCCTAAAAGCAAAAGTTTCAAAATCATTTAATCTTTTTTGAACTTTGCTATTCATTGCTGAATACCACGGATAGGACTGAGTTAAATTTTCAAATGTAGCATCGGACCAAATAAAAACTGGCACATCAGTCTTTAATGCTACTACGGGTAAACTTCCAGCTGATACAATTATATCTGGTTTATTGATTTTTATAAAATTATTAACTTGTTTAGCAAATCCATTAAAAGCCAATGGGTTTCTAAATACTTCGTATTTACTTTTAAATATAAAAATTACTATAATTTTTATTAGGTATTGAATAATCTTATAATTTATTTTCAGTCCACCCATTGCAATTGTATCTTTGTTCAGTTCAGAGATTGATTTAAACATAAAGTAATTAGTGCCAGACCAAGACTTTACATTCAAATGACTATCCAATGATATAAAAGCTATTTTCAAATTAATTTAACCTCAAATCAATTTGTATTTTTGCTTCATAATTACTTTCTTTAGAACTCTTCAATTCAGATAGCAGAGTCCTTTGAAATATATTTGTAACTTTATTTTGTAGCAATAGAAGTGGTTTTTTGATTGAGCAATTTGAATGCCTAGCACAAGCTTTTGAATGATTATCATCCATACACTCAGCAAGAAATATTTTGCTATCCAAAGCTTCAATTATTTCAGAAAGAGTTATTTCCTCAGATGGTTTTGCGAGTAAATAACCTCCCTTTATTCCTTTTGTAGAGGAAATCAAGCCTTGTTTCATTAACTTTTGCAAAGTTTTCGCTAAGAATTCAAAAGATAGTTCTAGATTATCAGAAATTTCTTTAGCAGAAACAAGAGTCCTTTCTCTATCTGCTAAATATTGCATTGATAGAATTCCGTACTCTACTTTTTTTGATAATCGAAACATATTTTTGTTTTGTGTTAAAACTGAACACAAATATAAGGAATAGAAATGGAAATACGACAACTTTTATCGTATATTTTTATTTTTTAACTTCTTGCTCGACAAGAATTCTAACTGTGCGGCAATAAAAGCGACCTTCTGGATAGAAATTATCATATAAAAGTGACCTTTCACCAATACCTTCAACTTGTGCATTTGATAAATTTAATCGCTTGGAAACAGCATTTGCTCTTTCTTCAGATATTCTTTGATTAATTTTTTGTTCACCTTTAGCATCTGTATATCCATAGATATAGACTTTTGCATTTTCTTCAATTCTATCTTTTACGAAATCCACAACCTCTTTATGTTCTTTGCCTAAACTTGATTTTCCATAATCAAAAAGTATTAAACTGTAATATTCAAATTGTTTATCATCTTGTTTTTCAAGTCTTTTCTTTTCAACGGTTAACTGCTCCAACTTGATATTTCTTTTCCCAATGTTTGTAGTGTTTCCGAGTTCATCTTCAACTTGAAAAGTATAAACAATTGGTTGGTTTATATTTATACTTTTATTTTTAGAATCTTGTTCAAATGTCCATTCAAAATTATTAGGTGGCAAACCAGAATTGCTTATGTTTTGCAAGACACTATTGCCTTGTGAAATATTGAATTTATAATTTTGAATATTGAGTTTTGATTCAATTTGAGGTTTAAACCTAAATTTAGACTTATTTATTTGTCTAAGAGTATCAATTGTAATCACTGGTTTGATAATGTTTTCATTTTTACAAGCAATTTCAACTCGCATATTTTCTTGTTGCGATGTGATTGTATCAGATTTGGACTCATCTTCAGGTAAATTTCTTGCTTCAATTTTTATATCTTCTTCTGGTATCTGCCAAACAGATGTTAAATAGTTTTTAACAGTTTGAGCTCTATCTCTGGATAACTCTTTATTACCCTTTTCATCTCTTAAATTTGCATTACAGCCAATAAGTGTGATTTGTGAAGGTTCATCTTTTAAACGTTTGCCAATAATGTTCAAAACGTGATAATAAGTACCGAGTGCATCATAGTTTTGCAAATCTTTAAGCTTAAAATTATTAACTTCTTTTTCATTCAAAAGGTTATATCTATTTGGTAACTTAGCTGAATTCTCTTCAAAGAAAATGTAATTCAATAATGGACGCATATTTAAAGAAACAAAATCTTCAATCTTAATTTGTGGATTTTCTTTTTCATTGCCATTACTATCTACTTCTACTACTTTCATATCAACTTTCAAAGTTGGCGGACTTTTGGGCATAGGCAACTTATCAAGAAAAGGAGGAAATGCAGGAGGAGGAGGTGGTGGTGGTGGTGTTGAAGGAGTACGATACTTAAAACCTAATCCAAGTCTTATTGCAGAATAACTCCAATTTACATCTGCTAAATTTGTAAAGTTATAGTTAAATCTTATGTTTGGAACTAAAAACAAATTATTCTTTTTAGACATTCTTAGTTCATAAGCAACTCCAATATTTACACCAACTCCTAAAAAGTTAGCCGTTGGTATTGAGCCATTGAAATAATTTCTTTCTCTACCTCCTTCTTTAAAAGTACCTCTATCTACTGGATCAATCACTACCTCTTTTTGAGAAAAATAACTACTCACTAGCATAGAAAAATTCAAACCAGCACTTAAAAAAAGTCTTTTATCGTTGATCGGCTTCCAGCTATAGTTTGGATTGATGTTTATCTGGCTTATTTTTGTGAATAATTGATGTTCAAACATACCATTGACAGTATTTCCATCTATAATTACTGGCACCAACTCTTGTGCTTTGAAAAAACCATCAAAAGTACTATAATCAGCTCTTATCTGAATTTCCGATTTGTAATTCAATGGGTGATCATAAGTAGCACCAAATGAAATTCCATTGCCTAATATATTTGAAAATCCTATGCAGCAATTATTTACATCAACAAATTTCTTAAAGTTTGCGTAATGATTTAGTAAATCATAACTCCCAGATAAGCCATAACGTGGCTTTAAATCGTTTGTATCAATTAGATTATTACTTTTTTCTTTGGCTACTGTGTTTGTAAACAAAGTTAAAAGTAAAAATATTTTTAAAAATATTAGATTTTTTTTCGACATTTCTTTATCGTAAATGAACTTATGCTTATATTGTAAATTAAGATAGTTCAATTTCTGTACCAAAACAAATCTCTCAACAATTAATTTACTTAGAAAGTTATGAAATTTTCATTTATTTCCAAAACATTCATTTTCATTTGTTTAATTTCAAGTATTGCAAATTCTCAAATATCTAAAGATAAAGGCGTTTTCAGGGAATCTTCCAATCCTATGATAGATTCAATTATGAAAATATTGAATAAAAAAGATACTGAAAATAAGAAAAAATTGAAGTTTAGTGTTGATTTATCAAAAATGAATTTGCCTCAATCTGAAAATGATTTTCAACAAGCTTGGCATTTGCCTCCTGTTTCTCAAGGAAATACTGGCACTTGTTGGTGCTATTCAACTACTTCACTTATTGAAGCTGAAATAAAAAGACAAACAAACAAAGAAATTAAAATTTCTGAAATGTTTACAGTTTATTGGGAATATATAGAAAAAACTAAAGAGTTTGTAAAAACTCGTGGTGTTTCAACTTTTGGGGAAGGTTCTCAAGCTAATTCTGTAACAAACATAATGTCAAATTATGGAGCTGTCCCCTTCGATGCTTTTAATGGTAATGCAAAAAATACTGTTTTCCCAGACCATAACAAGTTAGTAGGGGAAATGACTACTTTTTTAAATTCAATTAAAACTCAAAACAATTGGAACGAAGAATTAGTTGTATCTACAATTAAGTCTATATTGAATAATTACTTAGGCGTTCCACCAACTGAGTTCAATTATAATGGAAAAACATTCACGCCTAAAACTTTTTTAAGTAATGAATTAAAACTTAAACCATCTGAATATGTCAACATTTATTCTTTGAAAGATGATGAATTTTGGGCGAACACAGAATACAAGGCTGCTGATAACTGGTGGCACAGCAAAGAATACTACAACGTACCAATGAATGATTGGTATCAAGCATTGCTAAAAGCAGTTAAAGAAGGATACACTTTCACAATTGGTGGTGATGTTTCTGAAGCAGGAATAGATGGAAATACTGATGTAGCTATTGTTCCAAGTTTCGACATTCCATCTGATTACATAGACGATGATGCTAAACAGTTTAGAGTGGCAAATGGCACAACTACAGATGACCACGGTGTGCATGTAGTTGGTTATAAACGAATCGACAATAAAGACTGGTTTTTAATTAAAGATTCTGGTAGTAGTGGATTCAATGGTAAAGCTAAGGGTTATTACTATTTTAATGAAGATTTTATTAAACTAAAAATGATGTATTTCACAGTTCACGAATCGGCAGTGAAATATTTATTCGACAAGAAAAAAGGTTTATAGGTACAATTATGTTGACTCTTTCAGAAGAATTAATGCTCTTGGCTGTTAATGATGACAAAGGACACTTTATCCTTTCTGCAACATCTGATCTACCTTATGGCATTGCTGCTAGTTTAGTTTTAGAATTAAATTACAGAGAAATTATTCAGATAAATGAAAAAGGATATATTGAATTAATACAAGATACTAAAACTGATATTGATTTTTTAGATTTTGCAATTAATTTAATTAGACGAACAAAAAAGCAAAAAGATTGTGAATTTTGGATTAGAAGTTTTGCTTTGGAATACAAAATATTTAAAGAACAAATTATAGAAAATCTTGTTCTTAAAGGTATTTTGAAAAGAAATGCTAAAAAGTTTTTGTTTTTAATTGATTTTAATAAATATCCTACTTTGAATCCTGC
The DNA here is from genome assembly GCA_964650885.1 of uncultured Hyphomicrobiales bacterium. Classification (GTDB taxonomy): domain Bacteria; phylum Bacteroidota; class Ignavibacteria; order Kapaibacteriales; family UBA2268; genus JAPLFM01. The sequence continues at coordinate 184,573 of CAZYXG010000001.1, forward strand.
ACCTGAGCTCGAAACTAGAGATAAGATTCATAAAGTTGTATTGATGGGTATTCAACCAGACAAAAAAATCTATGATTTAATTGTGTTGCTTTATTGTTGCAATTTGGTTGATGAAGTATTTCCCAAAAGTTTAAGAAAATCAGCACAAAAGTTCATAAAAGGAATTACTGAAAATTCTACATTAGGAAAACTAATAAAGAATATTTCTTCTGAAATGAATTTCACTGTAATGAGTAGTGTTTCTTAAGCTAAAATAGAACTATCCCAAGTGTCTTTATAAAAATTAGTTTCAAAAGGTTTCCTTGTTCTAATTTTATTTTCACCTTCGTGGTAACTTTCATCTAAAACTTCAATATCTCCAGGATACCCAATAGCAATCATTGCCATTGAAGTTACATCTGTAGGGACATTAAATACTTCTTTTAGCTTGTCGGCAGAATAACCGCCCATTTGGTGTGCTTGCAATCCCATTGAAGCAGCTTGGATACAAATACTATTTGCAGCTGCTCCAGTATCGTATTCAGCCCAACGATTATCTTTATCGCCTTCTCTAAATTTACTAACTGCAAAAGATGCAATTATAACTGGTGCTGTTCTCACCCATTTCTGATTCCATTCGCCAAGGCAATCAAATGCTTTTTGGTATGCTTCATTATTATCATTTTTATCCCAAACGATAAAACGCCATGGTTCATCATTAAAACAGCTAGGAGACCAACGAGCTGCTTCAAGTAAACTCATTATATAAGAACGTAAAACGGGCTTTTGAATATCAAAAGCCCGAATACTTTTTCTTTTAGCTAAAGTTTCTGTAATTTCAAATTGAACAGGAGCTAAAACATTTTGCATTTATTTATTTACTTTTTATTTCACAATTGATATCTTTCTAACGAAAGTTTCTTCGTTTAATTGCAACATTAGGAAATAAACTCCTGAATTAAACTTAGCAATATCTATTGTTACTTTTTGATTTACAGATGCTTTACCAATGAAATAAACTCCCATTTCGTTACCGTTTGCAGACAACATAGAAACTTTAACATTAGCTTCATTAGTCAAATTTAAACCTAATGAAAGTTCGTTATTGTTTTGTTCAATTGTTGTAAGTGTTTCATCAATATCTCTAACACTTGTTCTAGGAGTCACAGTAACTACAGCTTCAATTGTAGAATCTAAAGAAGGACAGTCACCTGTTCTTTCTATTAAGCATTTGTATTTACCAGCGTCTGCCATAACAGCACCAACTTGTAAAGATTTACCAGTTTTCCCAGCAATAATTTGCCCATTTTTCAACCAAGAATAATTATCAACAACACCACTATGGTCGAAACTAATAGTAACAAGAGTTCCTTCTTCTGTTGTAGCATTTACTAATTGAGTAGTTACGGCTATTTTTGGAGATACACTTAGCTTGAATTTTGGTGAATTTGCATTTGGAGCACAAGCACCAACTACTGCAACTTCATAATCACCAGCCATCAAAGGACTAGCCGCATTTACAGTTAAAGTTGCCGAAGTAGCACTTGGTACAATTTGACCATCTTTCTTCCAAATAAAGCTTCCAGTTCCATTGCTTGCATTTGCAATAATTTGAACTGGCTGACCTTCGCAAACTATGGCATTAGTTGTACTTGAAGCAGTAGAAGTAAAGTTAATAAAAACAGGAGTTGCTTGTACAATAAAATTTCCAGAATTAGAAGACAAACCACTCTTGTTTACAACTCTAATATAGTAATCTCCTGCTGGAATATTTGCAGGAATTGACCATTTAGAAGAATTACCAGTTTCTACTTTATCAATGTAAGTGAAATTAGTTGTATTTTTTAGTGCATAATAAAGTTCTAATCCACCAACAATGTTTTGACTTGTCCAATTTATTTGGATATCAGTGCCTGCACAAACTTTTTGACCATTGTTTGGAGAACTTGTAGTTAGAGTTCCAAAAGTATATTTAGAAATGAATGCATTTGGTGTAGTGTTTCCAACTGTTGCACTTGAAACACCAATCATATTTCCAGAAGTAGTATTTCCAGCTAAATAAATATCTCCAGTTGCATCAATTGCAAAAGAAGATATAACATCATCACCAATACCACCAAATAAAGAAGAATTTGCTAATGAAGTACCAGCATTATTCATTTCAAGATAGAATGCATCATCGCCACCGCTGTGTTTACGAGAAGCCATTCCAGCTACAGGAAAATCTGCGGATTGAGTTTTACCAGAAATTGAAATTACTTGCGTTACAGGATTTAATATTGCTGATGTAGGAACATCATCGGATGTACCACCTGCAAAGGTATTGAAAATCAAGTTTTGTCTAAAAGCTGAAGGATTACCAAAACCACCTAAATTAACTTTTATAATATTTGTCATTTTGCCAATGAAAACATCAAAACCACCTTTATTTGTTTGTTGGTATGAACCATTTGATTTAGGGAACATAACGGTTGTTTCTTTTTTAGTATATCCAACTATATAAGGTTGGCCATCAGTACCATTGAAACCAGCAACACCAAAATCATCTTCTGAACCACCATAAAATGTTGCAAATACTACAGTGTTACCAGAATTATCAATTTTTACTAAGAATGCATCCCAATTACCATTATGACCAATATCATAAGATCTATCAGGTGTAGTGCCACCACTATTTGGAAAAACAGGAAAATCTGTTGATTTAGTTGAACCAGATAACAATATATCTCCAGTAGCATCAACAGAAATACCATTTACAACATCTTCTTCAAGTCCACCGATAAATGAACTAAAGTCATAACTTGTCCCAGCTTCATTGATTTTTGTATAAAAACCATCACCGTTGTTTTTATAAGTAGAGTATTTAGCAAATTTTATAGGAAAATCAGACGATCTAGTTTGTCCAACTATAAATACGTTTCTTCCTCTTAAAGTCATAGACATAGCGTAATCATCATTGCTTCCAGTAATCAAACCACTATAATCAATTCCTGAAAAATTCTTTTTGAATTTTGTAACAAAGACATCTCTTTGTGCTTTATAAACCGAACCAAAACCTTTTACAATAGGATAATCTGATGAATTTGTATTACCACCAACATAAATATTGTCATCAGCGTCCATTTTAATGCCGATAGTCTTATCTTCGCCAGCACCACCCAAATATGTTGAATAAGTTAATTGGTATTGACCAACTTTAACATCATACCTATGAATGTATGAATCAATCATTGAGCTATAAATATTTTGGTATGCACCTGTCGTAGTTGTAAAATTAGAAGAACTTGTCCAACCTGTCACTAAAAAGGCAGTATCTGCTAAGTTCAAGATAGAAGTAGCTTCTTGATCGCCATTACCGTTTAAAATAGATGTTGTAATAATTGGATCAATGATTAGTTTTTTAGTTTTGTCATAATTTCCAAGCTCAAATGCAATGCTGTTTCCATTTTGTATTACAAATTTAGAATCAACCTTAGTGTTTGTAAATGATTTCAAATCACCGTGAGTCAAATTTCCAAATTTAGTAGTTAAATTTAATTCACCATTACTAGCTATTTGAATAGCATCAGCACCATTGAACTGTAATTGAATTTCTTTTGGATTAGCTCCTTTATTCACTTCAAAATCATATCTAAGTTTTCCATTATCAAAATAGAATTTCACATCAATTCCATTCCAAGTGTTTTTAAGGTATGTAACTTCATATTCTTTAACATCAGTAACCCATTTTTTAGAGTCACTTCCAATGAAATAGTTTCTTTTTGTGGGTGAAGCAGATGATTTATCTACTACAAATTCAGGATTGTTTGAATTTTGGAAATTCATTGCAACAACTTGACCAGTCTTTACGCCATTTTCGATTTGACTTAAGTTATAATAAAGTCCAGTTTTAGTTAGATAAACTTCGTAACCTTTTGCTTTTGAGTAGAACAAAACATTAGCTGGATATTGTCCCTTATTTTCAATGAATTTGCAATCATACTGAACATTATTATTTTCAAATGAATACAAATTGAATGAGAAACTGATTAAGAAAAGAAAAAGTAATTTGAAATTTTTCATAAAGTGCCTTTTTGTGTTAATTTATTTTTCTAAAATTAATAAAATTAACTCAATTTTCACACTAAATTTATTCCATTTTTAAGAATTTCTTTAACGTCTAGGAAATCTTGCGGTAAATTAGATTCAATTCTAATAGTTTCTTTTGAAACAGGATGGCGAAAAGTTAGTACTCTTGCATGTAATAACTGTCTGTGGGTTTGTGCTAAAGCATCTAAAGCTATTTTTTTCAAACGAGGATTGTTGTGGCTTACATTTAGCTTATCGCCACCATAAGTAATATCACCAAAAACAGGATGTCCATTATGGCTCATGTGAACTCTGATCTGATGAGTGCGACCAGTTTGCAGTTTCAACTTAACTAACGAAGCAAATTCATATTCTTCCAATACTTCATAGTCTGTTATTGCGTTTTTACCATTCTTTTTTACAATTGCAAATTTTTTTCTGTCATTTGGTGAGCGTCCAATATCTCCAGTAATTCTGCCATTCGGCTCAGCAAATTTACCCCACACTAATGCGTTGTATTCTCTTGAAATGGATCTATCATAGAACTGTTTTTGCAGGAGTACGTGAATTTCAGGATTCTTTGCAATTACTAATAATCCTGAAGTATCTTTATCTAATCTATGAACAATACCAGGGCGAACATCAGCACTTGCATAAATCACTCCTGATTCTGCATCATCTTCATCATCGTCAAATTCTAATTTTATAGCATTTCTTAACCCCAGATGATAAATAATGGCATTCACTAAAGTACCATATCTATTGCCAACTCCTGGATGAGTACACATACCTGCAGGTTTATTCGCGACCAATAAATATTCGTCCTCATAAAGTATTTCAATTGGAATGTCTTGAGGCAAAAGTTCAAGTGGAGGAGATTTCATTATTCTACAAACAAGCAAATCGTTTGGTTGTATTTTTCTATTTGCTTTTTTTTCAACTATTCCATTGACAGTCAATCTTCCATCATCTATACCCTTTTGAACTTTTGTACGGGAAGCATTTTGAATTGAGCGAGCTAAAAAAGAATCTATTCTTTCTGGCTTTTGTCCTGGAGGAATTTTAAACTCAATTACCTTTTCTATATAATCTGGGTAGTAATCAAGCTCTTCGCCAGTTATTGATTTAGAATTTTCTTTTTGTTGCTTTTTCATTTATTAATTTATTTCGGAGTTTGATTGCTCTTCAATGTTTGAAGAGATTGTAGTTTGTTCTTTTTTAGAAAACAATTTAGGGAAGTCAGGAATATATGTGTTGAAGATGATTAATAAAACAACTCCAACCGAGACACAAGAATCAGCAACATTGAATACAGGGAAATGTGTGTAATGTAATCCAAGAAAGTTTAAGTCAGGGATATCAACTTGTATAAAATCAACTACTTTACCATAAAACAAAGGTGACTCACCATAGAACACACCATAAAAAACTCTATCAACTAAATTACCAGTTGCTCCAGCCAAAATTAAAGTAAAAGCAATTCTAATAAAAATATTATATCCATTTAACTTTATAAGCAGCCAAACTAACATATAACTAGCAACTATGGAAAAGAGACTTAAAAATATTTTACCAGCTCCAAATTCAATTCCAAATGCCATTCCTGGATTTTCTACAAATGTGATATGTATATATTCGCCAATACCTTTATAGCTATCACCAAGCATCATTCCAATATGGCTATAACCAAAAAGATTAAATCCTTTAATGTAAATCTTTGTAAGTTGATCTAATAAAATCAACAAAATAGCAATTGTAAATAGTGCTAAGTTATATCTATCTTTATTATTATTCATTAATCATTAATCAAATGTTTTGCATTATCTATAAAAACCAAAAAAAGGGACTCTATTGAAGCCCCTTTTTTTTAAATTATTCAAATCTTAATTAATTCTTTACAGCTTCAATTTTGTCAAACCCATCTTCTGGGCATCTTCCGTGTATTTTATATGATGCCGACTGAGTTGTAATTGGCACAGCAATAAGTCTTGGTTTTGCAATTAAAATTCCACATTTAGTACAAATTCCGTAAGATTTGTCTTTAATGCGACCCAATGCTTCGTCAAGCTTTTTCAAATATTCATTGATTCTTTGAAGCTGAGCATAAGTTTTCTCTTTTTCCACAGCCTCTGAGCCTTGCTCTGCCATGTGCATTGAGTAAATCATACTTTCTTCAGCAGCATCAGAATTATTCAAATCTTCCAAACGCTCTTTTAGCATTTGCAATTCTTCCAAACTTTCTTGTTTGGCTGTTGCTATAATTACTCTGAATTCTTCAAGTTCTTCATCAGTAAATCTAATTTTATTTTCTGTTTGAGTTGTAACTACAACTTCTTCTTCTTGATTTTCTTTTTTCTTAGGCATAATTTATTTTCTTTTTCTTTTTCTTCAAAAATATATTGGAATTTAACAAAATTCTAATCAAAACTTCAAACGAAATTTCAAACAAATGAAATTAAATTTTTGTTAATGCAATTATTACTTCACTTTCTATCAAATCTATTGTAGTTCCATTCACATTTTCAGCAAAATTTAATGATTCTGAAAGAGTTTCTGAATTAATGTATTCAGCCATTGCTGATAAGACTTTTTTAATTTCGTCATTGGCATTTGTTAAAATGCTAATTCTATCAGTAACTTCAAAGCCAGATTCTTTTCTTAAATTTTGAACTCTATTAACAAATTCCCTTGAAAGTCCTTCTGCTAATAGTTCTTTAGTTAAATGGGTATCCAGTGCAACCATTTTTCCTTCAGCAGCAGCAACTAACCAACCTTCAATATCTTCACTAACGATTTCGACATCATCAATTTCAATTGAATAATCAACTTCATTCAAACTAATAACAACTTTTCCGCCTTTTTCAAGCAATTGAATTTGTTTGCCAGTGAATTTTTTGATTTCTTCAGCAACTTTATTTGTTTCTTTACCGAATTTTTTGCCAAGTGTTTTAAAGTTACCTTTAGCACTACGTTTAACTATTGCTTCCGAATCATCGCTCATAAACTCAATAGCTTTTATGTTCAATTCTTCTTTGATAATATCCTCAACAGATTGAATATCCCTGCGTTCTTGAGGATTATTAACAGGCACTAATATACGAGACAATGGCTGTCTTGTTCTAATTTTCGATTTCTCTCTAAGCGAGCGAGCCAAAAATACAATCAATTGAGCTGAAGACATTTTGCGTTCTAAATCTTCATCAATCATTTTTTCGTCAAACTTTGGAAAGTTTGTTAAATGTATTGACTCAGCCATTCCTTTAAGTTTCAACTTTTGGAATAAGTAATCTGATAAAAAAGGTGCGAGCGATGCTGAAGTTGAAAGCAAATTAATCAATACATAATGCAATGTTTGATATGCAGCAATTTTATCAGAATCTTTTTCACCTTTCCAAAAACGTCTTCTATTTCTACGAATGTACCAGTTAGAAAGTTCATTAATAGCAAAGTCTTGAATTTCTCTATGTGCTTTGGTTACTTCATATTCGTCCATTAGATTAGCATAATTTTTCAATAATGTATTCAAACGAGAAATTATCCACTTGTCAATTTCAGGTAATTGTGAATATTCAACTTTCGCTTCTTCTCCAGTAAATCCATCTATATTTGCGTAAAGTGCAAAAAACGCATAAGTATTCGTTAGAGAGCGGAAAAAGTCGGAAATTACAGTTTTCTGAATATCTTCTTCATCGAACTTTGTAGTTTTCCAAGGAGGATTATTCACAAACAAGTACCATCTTACAGCATCTGCTCCCATTCTGTTCATAATTTCAAATGGGTCAATAGTGTTGCCTAATCTCTTAGACATTTTAACACCACTTTTATCAAGAATCAACTCATTAACAACAATGTTTTTATAAGCTGGTTTACCAAATAAAGCAGTGGAAATATTATGTAAAGTATAGAACCAACCACGAGTTTGATCTATACCTTCTGCAATAAAATCACTAGGAAAAGACTTTTCGAACAATTCTTGATTCTCAAATGGATAGTGGAATTGTGCAAATGGCATTGAGCCAGAGTCAAACCAAACATCAATAACTTCGTGTACTCTTTTATATGTTTGTCCATTTTTATCAAAATAGATACTATCCACAAAAGGTCTGTGCAAATCAATTTCACCTTTGTATTCCGACATTGGTGTTTTGCTACCATCTATGTTTAAGTAGTAAGCTGACTGTAAATCTGCAATTGAACCAACTGCAATAATATCAGATTTATCTTCCGATATCCATAAGGGTAAAGGAGTCCCCCAATATCTATCTCGAGAAAGAGACCATTCTTTTACTTCGTCTAACCAATTACCAAATCTGCCAGATCCAATTTCTTTTGGTTGCCAATTGATAGTCTTATTAATTGATACCATATCATCTTTATACTCAGGCGACTTGATAAACCAAGACTCACGAGCATAGTACATAATTGGATTACCAGTTCTCCAACAATGTGGATAGTTATGGACATAATCATTAGTTGAACGATAAATTTTATCAGCATGTTTCAAAGCGATAATCACATCTTTGTCAACACCTTCTTCGGTTCTATCTTCGTAAGTAAAATTCTTTATTGCTCTACCAGCAAAAGGAGGAATTTCAGCAGTGATATGACCATTTGGTGAAACTGGCTGTAAAAATGGCAAGTTGTGTACTTTAGACATTCTATAATCATCTTCACCAAAAGCTGGTGCAAGATGCACTATACCAGAACCATCGGAAGTAGTAACGAAATCCCCTGCTAATACTGTTAGTGCTTTAGGATGTTTAACTTTATCTATAAAGCAATATGAGAATATTTGCTCGTAGCTTGTACCAATAATATCTTTGCCAGTAAATTCGCTAAGTATTTCAACTTCTCCATCAAGTGTAGAAACTCTGTTCTTAGCTAAAATTAATTTATTAACGGTAGTTTCGGTTTTTTCTTTGTTTGAACGAGTGTTTTGAACTAAAACATATTCTATTTCTTCACCAACTGCCAAAGCCACATTTGCGAATAAAGTCCAAGGAGTAGTAGTCCAAACTAATAATTCAGCATCTTCAGCATTTTGAATTGAAGTAGAAGTTATTTTCAATTTGATATAACAATTTGGGTCTCTAACTTCTTTATAACCCTGAGAAAGCTCGTGTGAACTAAGCGGAGTTTCAATAGTGGGAGACTGAGGAACTACTTTAAATCCTTTATAGATTAAACCTTTATCATAAAATGATTTCAAGGCCCACCAAACAGATTCTATGTAATCATTGGTACAAGTTATATATGCTTCATCCATATTAACCCAATAACCCATTCTTCGAGTCATTGTTCGCCAACCCTCTTCCATTTCTATATTCTTGTAAACTAAATCTTTACAAGCATTATTGAATACATCTATTCCAACTTCTTTTTCAATTTGAGATTTGTCTTTAATTCCAAGTTCTTTTTCCACTTGAATCTCTACAGGCAAACCGTGTGTATCCCAACCAGCTTGTCTGCGAACATAGAAACCCTGCAAGGCTTTATAACGGCAAATTGCATCTTTTACAGTTCGAGCCATCATGTGGTGAATACCTGGTTTACCATTTACTGTAGGTGGACCTTCATAAAATGTAAAGTAAGGTGCATCTTTTCTAGTATCTAATGATTTTTCAAATATTTGGTTTTCTTCCCAATATTTGAGTATCTCTTCTTCTAGTTCTGGATATTTAAAGTTCTCTGGTAGCTGCTGAAACATTTTGTAAGTTTTTTATTTTTAAAATTCTAAAGACGGCAAAATTAGTAAATATTTATCAAATAATAACGACTCATTGTAAAACTTTGATTTTATTCATAATTATGTAACTTTTATTATTAATTTTCGTTCTAAAGCAAGTTTCCAACATCAATGATATTTTTTGTTTAATAAAATTTCAATAAGTTGAAGGCTTAATTAATACAAAAAAGAATAAACATTTCAAATCCTTTGGAGTAATTTTATGAACCAAAAGTTCAATATTTATATAGCAGCACTTGCTATATTGTTCATTTCCACTGCAAGTATCTTTGCAAATGAAGATAACTACACAGATCCAAATCAAATAATTACTTTAGATAAAGCTACAAAAACTGGCACTTTACCTAATGGGATCAAATACTATATCAAAAAGAATAAGAAACCTGAAAAAAGAATGGAATTACGTTTAGTTGTAAATGCTGGTTCTGTTCAAGAAGATGATGATCAACAAGGTATTGCCCACTTTTTGGAGCACATGTGTTTCAATGGGACTAAGAATTTTCCTAAAAATGAGTTAATAAACTTTTTAGAAAAAACAGGTGTAAAATTCGGAGCTCACCTTAATGCCTATACTAGTTTCGATAGAACTGTTTATATGTTACTTTTACCTACTGATCAGTCTTTTATTAAGAAGAAAGGTTTTCAAGTACTTTCTGACTGGGCTCATAACGTAACTTTTGACCCAAAAGAAATTGATAGAGAAAGAGGAGTGGTAAGAGAAGAAGAAAGAGTGAGAAAAAATGGAAATTCAAAAGCTCAACAAGAGCATTTCCCATTTTTGTTTTATCAATCAAAACTTGCTAATCGTTTGCCAATTGGTGACACAAATATAATTAGAACGGCTCCTTACGAGGCTTTTACTAGATTCTATAAAGATTGGTACAGAGCTGATTTAATGTCTGTAGTAGTAGTTGGAGATATTGATGAAAGCGATGCAGAAGATTTAATTAAAGAATATTTTGGTGAAATTCCAGCTGCTTCCAATCCAAAGAAAAAAGAAGATTTCTCAGTTAAAATGAATCAAGAAACTTTGGTTTCTATTTCTAAAGACAAAGAAGTAACTTTCCCTGTATTGCAAATTGTTTATAAACACCCTATTACAAATAAAGCAGGAACTTATGCAGAATATAGACAAAAATGGGTTGACCAATTTATCGGTGGAATGATTTCTCAACGTATGCAAGAAGTTGCTAAAAGAGCAAATCCTCCTTTCCAACAAGCTGGATTCCAAGCAGACAAAGAATTAGGAAATTATTACGGAGCTGGACTTTTTGCAGTTCTTAAATCTGAAGATCTTATGCGTGGCTATGGTGCTGCTTTGACGGAATTATTCCGTGCTTATAAAAATGGATTTAATCAATCTGAATTTGATAGAGTTAAAAAAGAAGCTTTTACAAGTCTTGAAAATGCTTTTAATGAAAAAGATAAAACTGAATCTAGATCACTAGCAGATGAATTCATTAGACATATTTTAGATGGTGAGTCTGCACCAGGTGTTGAAAGAGATTTTAATCTTTATAAAAAATGGTCAGAAGAAATAACTTTGGCTGAGTTAAATGCAAGAATCAAACAATTGATCACTAAAGACAATATGGTTCTTACTTTAACAGCTCCAGAAAAAGATGGTGTTAAAATTCCATCAAAAGAAGAATTACTTAAAGTTTACACACAAATTGCAAGTAAAAATATTGATGCTTACAAAGATGATATGGCCAACAAAGCTTTCTTCACTAAGAAACTTATTGCTGGCACTATCAAATCTGAAACTAAAAACGATAAGCAAGGGATTACAACTTGGACACTTTCAAATGGTGCCAAGGTTTACTTCAAAAACACTGACTTCAGCAACGATGAAATTTCTTTCAGAGCTTACTCTCGTGGTGGTCATTCACTTTGCTCAGATGCAGATTTCAATTCGGCTGCAACTGCTGACGACATTATCAATTCTTGCGGTTTGGGTGAATTCAATTCAACACAATTGCCTAAAATCTTAGCTGGTAAAACTGTAGAAATTAATCCTATGATTGGTGACTATAATGAAGGTTTCACAGGCAGAACTAATGCAAAAGACATGGAAACTTTCTTCCAAGCTTTAAATATGTATTTCACTGCTCCAAGAGTGGATAAAGATGGTTTTGAATCTTACATCTCAAATTCAAAAGATGCAATAAAAAACCAAAAAGTCAATCCAAATGCTGTTTATCAAGATTCTATATCTGCTATCATGTCTGGTTATCACCTACGTAGAATGCCAGTTACCCCAGAATTCTTCGATAAAATTGATATGAATAAAGCTTTTGAGCTTTACAAACAAAGATTTGCTGATGCAAGTAACTTTACTTTCTTCTTTGTAGGAAATATTGATGAAGACAAATTCAAAACAAATGTTTTGACTTATTTAGCTTCATTGCCTAGCACAAACTCAAATGAAACTTGGAAAGAAATGACGATTAACGAACCTAAAGGAACTTTAAGAAAAGTAGTTAACAAAGGTAAAGATCCTAAAGGCGTTATTACTATGATTATTCCTGGTAAATTCGAAAACAATGAGAAAAACAGATATATGATGTCTGCTTTAACTCAAGTGTTAAGTATTCGTTTAAGAGAACAAATTCGTGAAGAAAAAGGTGGTGCTTATGGTGTTGGTGTATTCCCGCAAATGACAAAATATCCAAAATCAACATACAAATTGAATGTACAATTCACTTGTCCGCCAGAAAGAGTTGATGAACTAGTCGCAGAAGTAAAAAATGTTTTAAAAGAAGTTCAAACTAAAGATGTTAGTGATGACAATTTAACTAAAGTTAAAGAAACTCAAAAAAGAGAAAGAGAAACTTCAGTTAAAGAAAATCGCTCTTGGATGAACTGGATTTACAACTACACAATTAATGATGAAGACATTAATAATTTAGATAGCTATGATAAATTAGTTAATGGATTATCTAAAGCTGACATTAAAAAAGCTGCGAATGATTTCATCAATTTCAAAGAGATTAAAGAATTTATTTTGCTTCCAGAAAGCAACTAATCCCTAATTTAATTTGAAAAAGTCTAAAGTCCTGCACTTAATTGTTCAGGACTTTTTTTATATCAACTAATTTATACAAACATATAAATAAAAAAGGGTTATGCTAAAAGCACAACCCTTAATTACAAGTTGAATGAATGGTAATTTACTTTGCCATTAAAGCTGGAATAGAACCTTCGTAAGCTTCTTTAAGTTCTTCGTGATTAGTATGTACACCTTCCACAGAAAAAATAGATTCAGTTACTTCACCTAAGCAGTGGAAATTTTGACCATTAGCTTTACAAATGGATTCAAATTCTTCTACTTTATTTGCTGACATTGTGACTAAAACTCTTGATTGAGATTCGCCAAAGATAGAATTACTGCTCAAATCGCCTTTCAAATCAACTGTGCAGCCAAGTCCTTTTGAAGAAATTGATTTTTCAGCCAAACAAATTGCAAGTCCACCCTCACTTGTGTCGTGTGCAGAATTAATTTTTTTACTTCTGATTAACTGAAGCACAGTTTTTTGCAAAATTATTTCTTCATTAATGTCAATAATTGGTGATTCTCCTTGAATTTCATTGAAAATTACTTTCAAATATTCAGAGCCACCAAGCTCATTGCGAGTGTTACCAAGCAAATAGATTTTATCACCAACAGATTTAAATTCCATGCTCATTGTAAAGTTCAAATCATCAATCAATCCAAGCATTCCAATTGTTGGAGTTGGATAAACTGCAAATGATTTGGATTCATTATGGAAACTAACATTCCCACCAGTTACTGGAGTATTTAAAGCACGGCAAGCATCGCCCATTCCTCGAATAGCTTCTTTGAATTGCCAGAAAACTTCTGGATTATATGGATTCCCAAAATTCAAACAATTTGTGATACCGATTGGTTCTGCCCCAACACATACTACGTTTCTAGCAGCTTCACAAACAGCACTCATAGCTCCATTATAAGGATTAAGGTAAACATATTTGCTATTGCAATCAGTTGTTACAGCAATTCCTTTTCCGGGTGCTTCTTTAATCCTAAGTACAGCTGCATCACCTTTGATATTAACTGTATTAGTGCGAACTTGTGAATCATATTGTTCATAAATCCAGCGTTTTGAAGCAACAGTTGGTGATGTTAATATTTTGAAAAACTCCTCTTGAATTGAATAATTCGATTTCAAATTATTAGTATCAAATTCACGAGTAGCTTTAATATATTCAGGCTCTTTAAACTCAGGAACATTTACAGGAGCGCCTCCACCTAAAACCAAAGTTTCAGCTGGAACATCAACAATTAATTTACCAAATCGCGTTATAATAAGTCTGCCGGAATCAGTTACAGTTCCTATTTGAGCCATATTCACATCCCATTTCTTTGCAATTGCCATAGCTTCTTCTTCTTTGCCTTTTGCAATTACAGCAAGCATTCGCTCTTGGGATTCAGAAAGCATAATTTCGTATCCAGTCATAGTATCTTCTCTTAGAGGCACTAAGTCAAGATTCACATCCATTCCAAGTCCTTTCTTGCCACTCATTTCAGAAGTTGAGCAAGAAATACCAGCAGCACCCATATCCTGAATACCAACAACTACTCCAGAATCAATTAATTCAAGAGTAACTTCTACAAGAAGCTTTTCCATAAATGGATCGCCAACTTGTACAGTCGGACGCATATCTTCAGTTTTTTCGTCGAATTCACGTGAAGCTAAAAGCGATGCTCCATGAATACCATCTTTACCAGTAGATGAACCAATAATGAAAACTGGATTGCCCACTCCATCACTAGCAGCCGAAGCAACTTTATTTTTGTGAACTACACCAACTGCCATAGCGTTTACCAAAGGATTATCGTGATAACATTCATCGAAATAAATTTCACCACCAACAGTTGGCACTCCAAAGCAATTACCATAATGAGAAATGCCATCTACAACTCCTCCCAAAAGAAATTTAGTTCTTTCGTTATCCAAATTCCCAAAGCGAAGTGAATTTAAAGCTGCTATTGGTCGAGCACCCATTGTGAATATATCTCTTAAGATACCACCAACGCCAGTTGCTGCACCTTGAAATGGCTCAACAGCAGATGGATGATTATGACTTTCAATTTTGAATGCTATAGCGTAGTCTCCGCCAATATCCATAAGTCCAGCGTTTTCTTCTCCTGCATCTACAAGTAATCTGCCGCCAGAGCGAGGCAAAGTTTTTAATTGAAGAATAGAGTTTTTATATGAGCAATGTTCGCTCCACATAACTGAATATACGCCAAGCTCTGTATAAGTTGGGATTCTACCAAGAATATCAACTATTTTGCTGTATTCATCGTTCGTAAGTCCTAATTCATTTGCTGTTTCAACAGAAACTTCTATTTCTGAATAATGTTCAACTGACATTTTTATATTTTGTGTTAATTTGCAATTCTCAAAAATATCAATTTCTAAAATAGAATTATAATAAAAACGAAAGAAAGTAATTAATTATGAAATTAAATCCCGATGTTAAAGGTGTTTGGATGTTAGGAAATATTGTCAGAACTTTGGTTTGGACAGTTATTCTATTTATTTTGGACATATTATTCCTTAAAAATTTAACAACTTATAAGTTAGATTTAGGTGTGTTATCAGGGATAATGTTCATTTTCGGTTTACTAATCTCCTTAATATTCCCACATTTTAAATACAAATATTTTTCATTTGAACTTCAAGATGAAGAGCTTTTTCTTGAAAGAGGAATATTTATCCACACAAATACTTTTATTCCACTTGCACGAATTCAACATATAGATTTGGAACAAAGTATGCTTGATAGAATGTATGGTTTATCAAAAGTAGTCATCCATACAGCAGGCACAAGAGGCGATGAGCTTACAATTCCTGGCTTACCATTGCATTATGCAGAAGAAGTACGTGATTTTCTTCGAAAGTTTATTAAGGAAGATGTGGTTTGATAGATAGTTCCCACTTTTCCAGATTATCGCCTTTGACTATACTTCTTAGGATTCTGCAAAGAATCCCTGGCTTAGTTATTCCAATTTATTTCATTTATTCCCAAAATGATAAGGCTGAATTCTACTTTCTAATTATTTCGATTTTCTTAGGATTGATTTTTTTTAGCTTCTATTTGTTTGACTTCATCTTTTATAAATATCTTATAACTGAAAAAGAAGTTATTATTAAACAGGGCGTTATTGCAAAGAAAGAAAGAATTATTCCAATTGAAAAAATTCAAAATATTGCAATGGAACAAACTTTCTTAATGAAATTGCTTGGACTTTGTGTTTTAAAAATTGAAACAGCTGGTGATACTTCAATGGAAGGAGAACTAAATTGTGTAAGTCTTTCAAAAGGTAATGAATTAAGTGACTATCTGAAAAATTTAAAGCAAAACTTTGAAAAAACAGTTACTTTGGCCGATGAAACAATTGCAAATGAATTAGAAGAAGATAAAATAAATTATTTAAACTCACCAAATGAAGAAGAGACTCTGATTTTTGAGTTGCCAACAAATCAATTGCTATTCTTTGGACTAATTAATCTCAGATTGACTCTATTGCCAATAATTTTTTGGATTTTTGGAATTGTCTCAACTTATGCAAACTCTTACATTAAAGAAATTATCAATCGAATTGAAGAGACTTACGATGGAGTTGGTACTCAAATTAACAATATAGAAATAGCATTGTACATTATTGCAAGCATTTTGCTTTTCATAGTTTCCTCTGTTGTCATAGATATAATATTTACTTTTAACACCTACTACAACTTTAAACTTTCTAAAAACAAGAACAAGCTCTTCACCTCTCGAGGTTTATTCAACACAGTCAAGGGTGCTATCCCAATAAATAAACTGCAAATGATAGTGTTAAAAACAAATGTATTAAAAGAGAAACTTGGATTTTATGGTCTTAGATTGGAAACAGCTGGTGGAGGAAGATTCAATGGTGCTGAAATTGCAATACCTTTTGCAAAATTAGACTTGATAATAAACACTCTTAGACATATTCTACCAGTAGAGTTTCCGAATGATTATAGAAAAATTTCTAAAAAATCAATTGCTAGAAATATATTTAAACAATCCGTGGCTATCACTATTTTACTTTTAATTATCAACTACTTTAGTGAAACCAGCTTATTCAAATTTATTTATCTTGATATTACTTTAGTTCTTCTTTATTTAGCTTTAATTCCAATAGCTATTCTTTCTTGGAAAAATAAGGGTTTTCAAATCACAGAAAGACTAATTTTCATTAAAGTTGGGGTGGTTTATAAATCTGTTAAGGTTATCCCAATAAATAAGATTCAAACATTAAGTGTAAGTCAATCAATTTGGACTAGATTCTTAGGTTTAGCTAAATTAACTATTGATACTGCAGCGACTTCCAATCAATTCGATGCAGGACTTAGAGACTTAGATATTGAGTCGGCAAATGAAATATTTGAAATATTGAGTAAAAGTTTTTATAAATTAAGAAAAGATGTGAAACATAATGAGAAAATATAGGTTAGAATTAGAATGGAACTAAATTTACAAATACTAAAAATCATTGAAAAACATATCGGTTCAAAGATATTTGCAATTTTCAAAGATGAAAAAGGCGTAAAAATGATTGTTGGCAAATTGCAAAATGCAAATGCAGAAAAAATATTGATAAGCGATATGAACTCTTCTGCTGGCAATCAAGTTATTCCTTATGTTGAAAATGGAAGACCAAAGATGTTAGCTATGTATAATTCTAACTCACTTAATATTATGAACCCTACAAACAATGAGCATTTGGGAGCAAAACTCAGAAAAAGAGATAACCAAACGAAAATTATAAACTCTATGAAACCATTGTTGAAAAAGAACATTAGCGTTATTTATAAGAACAATGGAAATATGTTTGCAGTCAATGGTCAACTTGGTAATATGGGTATGGTGAATCTTACAATTTTACCTGCACCATTTTTTAACGATGAACAAATTATGAAATACAATGACATAATGAACATTTTCGATGAATTTGGAAATGATTTAATTGACATTAATTAATTAGGAAATTTAAAATGGCTTGGTTTTCAAGGTCAAATAAAAATATTGAAGCTCAAATAAGCAAAGACATGCCAGGTGGACTCTGGACTAAATGCGATTCTTGTGGAGAAGTAATTTATAAAACTCAACTTGAAGAAAATCTTTTTACTTGCCCTTCTTGCAATAGACACTTCAGAATAGATACTTCTGAATACATTAATATTCTTTTTGATGAAGGAACTTTTGTGGAAACTGAAACCAGTATTCGCTCGGTAGATGCTTTGGAATTTGTTGACACTAAAAAATACACTGACAGACTTAACGATGCTTACGCAAAATCTAAACTAAATGACGCATTGACAATTGGTTATGGTAATATAAATTCTCATAAAGTTTCATTTGCATCAATGAATTTTGCATTTATTGGCGGCAGTATGGGTTCAGTTGTGGGAGAAAAATTTGTAAGAGCTGGACAGTATGCCCTTAAACATCGCATCCCTTTCATAATGATTTCAGCTTCTGGCGGAGCTAGAATGCAAGAAGCTGCTTATTCTCTAATGCAAATGGCTAAAACTTCATTCATACTTTCTCAATTGCACGAAGAAGGTATTCCCTATATTTCATTGTTAACCGACCCAACAACTGGTGGGGTCAGTGCATCTTATGCAATGCTTGGCGATTTGAATATATCAGAACCAGGTGCATTGATTGGATTTGCTGGCCCAAGAGTAATTGAGCAAACAATTAAGAAAAAATTACCACCAGGATTCCAAAGAGCTGAGTTTTTATTGGAACACGGATTCTTAGATAAAATCGTCCACAGAAAAGAGCTGAAATCGGCTTTAACGCATTATGTTGATTGGTTTGGATTTTAATTACTCAAATCATATTTTGTTAAACCAAAGAATGTTTATTTGCAATTAGCAAATAAGTTTGTAATTTGGAATTGCGTTCTTTAATAATTTCAAATTATAGGTGTAGATATGAAAACCAACGTAACTTTCAGACACTTCAATGGTCACCATCCCGACCTGCAAGAAATGGCAATTGAAGCAGCAAATAGATTCTCAAAATTCCACGATTCTATTATTAGTGCTAATATTGACTTTTTAAAAGAAAATGAAAAAACTGTGCAGTTCACTGTGAATGTGGCTGGTACAACTTTAGTAGCGAAAGACTCAAGCGATGAATTGAAAAAAAGTTTAGCTTTAGCCGAAGACAAAATGATAAGACAAATCAAAAAATTCAAAGAAAAAAAATCAGAACATTAATTTTTATTTGGGGACTTTCAAGTCCCCTTTTTTATCTCAATAATGAAACAATTCGATAATATTCAAATAATTAGAAAAGCTAAAATTCCTATTTCACATTTGCTGGAATCGCCAATAAAACCAACATTGGTAACTCAGAAAGTTGATTTGGGCAATAAGTTTGTTTCTGAGAAAAATTTACACAGACCTCAGCTTGCTTTAGCTGGTTATGTGGGATTGTTTACTTTCGAAAGAGTACAAATCTTTGGAAATACTGAAGTTAATTATCTGCAAAGTTTATCGCCTGAAGAAAGAATTAAATCTATAAAGAAAATTGCAGGTTTCGACATCCCTTGCATTTTACTAACTAATAAGAATCAATTAGAGCCTCATTTAATAGAAATATTTGAAAATAGAAATATAGCCATACTTTCCACAGAACTTGAAACTACTTTAGCATTTACTTTACTTTCCGAATTTTTAGATGATCAATTTGCAATGCAAGCCACTATTCATGGTTCTTTTGTAGATGTTTACGGAGTTGGAATTCTATTTTGTGGAAAAAGTGGAATAGGTAAAAGTGAAGTTGCTCTTGATTTAGTAGAACGTGGACATAGATTAGTAGCCGATGATATCGTAATGGTAACTAAAACACGTGAATCCATAATAATGGGTACTGGAACAAACCTTGTACAGCACTTTATGGAAATCCGTGGTTTAGGTATTATTGATATCCGACAAATGTTTGGGGTTAGATCTATTAGATTTCAAAAACGATTAGAAATAATAGTTGAACTCGAAGAATGGGATAGTAATACAGAATACAATAGAACTGGTTTGGAAGAAACTCCTTCAACTTTAATGGGAGTGGCTTTAAACACAGTGAAGCTACCAATTATACCAGGAAAAAATATAACTGTTATAGCCGAAGTGGTGGCTTTGAATTATCTTTTGAAAACTTATGGCTATAATGCTTCTGATGTATTCTCAAATAAACTTAGAGAAGCAATTGAAGCCAAAACTTTGAATGGGAAACACAATGATAGTAGGATTATATCATACTTTCAGGGTGATAGAGAGTAATTACAAATTAGATTTAAAAGAAAGGTTAAAAAACGATGAGATTAATCAAATCATCATTATACATATTACTATTTTTTGCAGTTATTACTGCCAATGCACAGCAACACGTAAAGTTCTTTGCTAACCCGAGTAAATCTAGTGTGAAAGCTGGAGAAGAATTCCAAGTGCAATTTAAAATTGTGCTTGATAAACATTGGTACACTTATTCTACAAAAGAGCAAGTTGGCCCAGATGGTGTTGGACCAACCACAACTGAGATAAAGCTAAAAGAAAATGATTTACTTTCTCAAAATGGGAAATTAATAGTTCCAAAAGGCAAAGTAAAATTCGATGAAGGTTTTAGAACTAAAATTGAATATTTTAAAGAAAGTGCTATCTTCACAATTCCAGTGAAAGCTAATAAAGCAATCAATTTTGCTAAAGACCAACTTTTTGTTACTGTTTATATTCAAATTTGTGATACATCAAGATGCTTACCTCCTGAAGAATATAATGTAAAAATAGATAAAAAAGCTGTTGAAATTGAAATAGTAAAATTAGATACTACTGCTTCTCAAGCTGAATCATTTCATATTGACAACGATAATTCTAAAAAAAATCAAGATCATACAACTTCTCCAAATGCAAACATTTCAAAAAAAGTTGAAACCGAGAGCCAAAAAGAATACAACGATGCCGTGAAAGGTGGAGTATCTTCTTTTATTTGGTTAGCATTTATTGCTGGTTTGATTTCACTTTTAACTCCTTGCGTTTTCCCAATGGTGCCTATAACCGTTTCTTTCTTTACTAAAAGAGCGGAAAAAGCACACGGAAAAGGACTTAGAGATTCTTTGATATTTGCGTTAGGTATTGTATCTACATTTACTTTGTTGGGAGTAATATTCTCATCTGTAAGTGGTGGTGCTGGTGGCTTAAGCTCATTTGCTGCTAATGGATGGTTTAATTTGGTAATTGCAATTGTAATATTCATCTTAGCTCTAAATTTGTTTGGAGCTTTTGAAATACAAGTACCAACTTCGATTATGAACAAACTAAACTCAAAATCCCAAGGAAATGGTTTACTTGCTATATTTTTAATGGGTTTAACTTTCTCCTTAACTTCATTTACTTGCACAGTTCCTTTTGTTTCATTTGCTCTTGGCTCTGCTGCAAATGGAAAATGGTTCTATCCTATTTTAGGGATGTTAGTTTATTCTTCTGTTTTTGCAGCTCCATTTTTCTTATTGTCATTATTTCCAAGAGCATTGAAATCTTTGCCTAAATCAGGCGGTTGGATGAATAACATTAAAGTAGTTTTCGGATTTTTGGAAATAGCTTTTGCAATTAAGTTCATAAGTCAAGCAGATGTTGCTTGGGGTCTTGAAATATTGCCACGAGAAGTGTTCTTAGCTGCTTGGATAGCTTGCTTTGCACTTGCAACTCTTTATATTTTCGGTTTCTTTGAAATGAAAATGGATTCTAAATTAGAAAAAGTTGGTGGTGTACGTGCTTTATTTGGATTTTTCTTTGCCACAATCACAGTTTATTTATTCTACGGTTTGGGTGGAAGTACTTTTTTCAATGATTTAAATTCATATATGCCTCCTTATTCATTTAATACGGCTAATGTGTCAAATGTAGCAGCTGGCTCAACAAAAGTTGAAGAAGTTTGGGAAACTGATTATAAGAAAGCATTAATTAGAGCTAAAGCTGAAAATAAAAATGTGTTTATTGATTACACTGGTTGGACTTGTACAAACTGCAGATGGATGGAGCAGAACATATTTCCAGATAAAGAAGTTTCGGAAATAATGAATAAATATGTTTTAGTCAGACTTTATACAGATCGCAGACAAGAAGCTGAACTTGCAAATAAGAAAATGCAAATGGACAGATATGGAACAATTGAATTACCACTTTATGTAATTGTCAAACCAAATGAAGAACTAATTGGCACTAAAACATTTTCAAGAGATAAAGCTGCTTTTATTACATTCTTGAAAAAAGGATTATAGTAAAACAAAAAAGGTCAGATTTTTATCTGACCTTTTTTTTAAAATTTATGAATAATTATTTCATTCTTATTCCAGCTGTAGAAATTGCCGATGTACAGAAATATCCATAAGCTTTAGTTTTTGATTGAGGGTTTCTATTCTTAATATTAGTCCTCACATTATAAGGAGGAGTCGCAAAAAGTCCACCATTAATTATTTGATTTAAAACATCACCGAGCCAATTATAAGTGCCTTCTTCAATAGATAACAACTGTATTGAAATTGTATCTCCCATAACATAAGGTTTCCTTCCGCCTTCTTTATTGATTGTTAATCTCATAGGTGATATAAATGGTAAACCATCACCACCATCACCTCCAAATGAAGCATCGGAAACGATATCAGAATTATCCAATTTTTTTAAAGTATCGTTATATGTAGTTCTTATCCAGTTGTAATCTTTTCTGCCTTTAAAGTCAACAGCGAAAAATTCAGCAAGTTTTACTTCTTTGCCATCAAAAGGGTTTTTCTCTGTTATTATTCTAATTGAATCAATTTTTGGAACTGGACTTACAATAGAGTTAGCATAATATTCTTCGCCATTATACTTTATTACTAATTCATATTTGTTTCCAATTTTACAAAAATCGTCTCCATTTGATGGAGAATAAGAATAAACACCATTTGATTCTGGACTGAAACTATAAATATTGCCAAGGCTATCTCTAATTTCTACAGTCGCACCTTCGGCATATACTTTTGCATTATTATCAAAGTAAGGTGTAGTCATAGAAAGTTTAATTATTTGTTTCTCGTTTAAATTATTAATAAATGCATCAACAACAAGTTGAGATTCTCCTGGGTCAAGTTCTACATCTATTGGATCTTCACAAGAAGTAAAAAGTAAAGCTCCGAACAGTAAGAATAATATTTTGATTGAGTTTTTCATTTTTTTTACCTTTTAATTTCCA
The DNA here is from genome assembly GCA_964650885.1 of uncultured Hyphomicrobiales bacterium. Classification (GTDB taxonomy): domain Bacteria; phylum Bacteroidota; class Ignavibacteria; order Kapaibacteriales; family UBA2268; genus JAPLFM01. The sequence goes on from CAZYXG010000001.1 coordinate 207,662, forward strand.
ATTAGAATGAGAAGTTCCATGCCACAGAAGGCACGATAGAACCAATGATAGAATATTTAATTGCTTCAGTCTGTTTAGTGTCGTTGTTTTGTTGGAAGAAAACTGAAAAAGCATTTCTTCTGTTATAAACATTGTATAAAGAGAAAACCCAATAAGATTCCCATTTACTGCCCTCTTTTTTGTCAGGTCGCCAAGTTGCAGAAATGTCCAATCTGTGATAATCAGGTAGTCTGTAATTGTTTCTCGAATCATAAGAGTTATGCGGAATCACAATCCCTTGTATTTCTAACCTATTAGTAGGAAAGGTGCCTGGTGTACCAGATTGGAAAGTGAAGTTTGCAGAGAAATTCCAATTTGTATTCAAATCATAATTTGCAACAATATTCAAATTATGAAGTCTATCAAAACGATTTGCAAACCAATCATTTTGGTTAACACCTTCTATCAATCTTTCTGTTTTTCCAATTGTATAGCTAACCCAACCATTCAAAAGTCCTTTCTTTTTACGAACAAAGAATTCCGCTCCGTAAGCTCTACCTTTACCAGTAAGCAAATCAGCTTCAATAAGTGGATTCAAAAATAAGTTAGCTCCATTTATATAATCTACTTGGTTTTGTGAAGCTTTATAGTAAAGTTCTACACTCGTTTCGTATTCATTTTCTTCAAAATTTCTGAAATAACCTAAAGCAAACTGATCTGCCAATTCTGGAAGAATGTTATTAGTGGTTGGTGTCCAGACATCTAAAGGAGTGGAGGCAGTTGTATTGGATACCAAATGTAAGTATTGGACCATTCTATTATAACTCAATTTAATAGAAGAGACTTGATCTAAATCAGATTTGAAAGAAAATCTAGGTTCCCAATTGCTGTATTGAGTTATGCTACTCAAACCAGTTACTTTAGTAGAACTAGCTACATTTTTTCTTAACCCTGGTGCAGTCTCATTAAACTCATAAACAGTTACACCTTTGTCGCCAAAACTTAAGTATTGATAATTAGAAAAACGTACACCATATTGAATTGTAATATCATCAGTCAATTTTTGTTCATTATCAACATAGATTCCACTTTCCAATGAATATCTATTTTCCAAGTTTATGGTGTTTGTAATTCCTTGACTTGAAAATACTGCATTACCTAACACGAAATCATAAAATGTAGTTTGCAGACCAAATTTCAGAGTATTCTCTGAATTCATATAGTATGTAAAATCTGGCTTGAAGGAATAGTTAATAATTTTCGAATCATTTTTGAATTGATTAGCATCTTCATTGCCAAACTGCAATGAATAATCATAGTTACTATAAATCAAGGTAGTATTCAAGAATAATTGATCACTAAATAAGTGATTCCAACGAAATGTAGAAGTTATATTTCCCCAGTTAAATCCAAAACCAGCTCCAAAAACATCACGCCCCAAATATGCAGAAAGATATAACTTATCCTTTTCTCCAACTTGATAATTTGATTTTAAAGTTAAATCATAGAAATTGAATTTTGCATCGGATAAACTTCCACTCAGAAAAGGTTTTGCAAGCAAATCAATATAAGATCTTCTAGCAGCAATTATGAAAGAACCTTTATCTTTTTCGATTGGACCTTCAATAGATAATCTACTAAAAATGAGACCAATACCTCCAGTAACATCAAATTCTTTAACATTTCCATCTTTCAATCGAACATCTAAAATAGAAGATAAGCGTCCGCCATATTCAGCTGGAATACCGCCTTTTACTAATTTCACATCTTTAACAGCATCTGGATTGAAAACAGAAAAGAAACCAAACAAATGTGAAGAGTTATAAATTGGTGCTTCATCTAACAATATTAAATTCTGGTCAATTCCACCTCCACGCACATTGAAGCCAGAAGCTCCTTCGCCAACTGTGGATACACCTGGAAGAAGTTGAATACTGCGTATTACATCTACTTCACCTAAAAGAGCTGGGATTTTCTTCAAATCTATCATCTCAACTTTTAAAGTACTCATTTCTATATTTTTAATATTATTATCTTCCTTTTCGGCAGAGATAACAACTGTTTCAGTAGTTTTTGAAGATATTACTAAATTTAAATCTAATTTTAAATTACTTTCAACTTCTAAACCTTTAATGAAGTTGTCATATCCAACATAAGAAGAAATGATTGTATATTTTCCTTTGGGAACTGAAATGGAATAAAATCCATAAGCGTTTGATTTTGTGCCAAGTTTAGTATCTTTGAATCGCACTGTGGCACCGATTAGATTTTCTCCGTTTTTAGCATCTTTCACATAACCGCTAATTGTTACTTTAGATTGTGAATAGACTTGGAGTGAAGATATTATTAAAAGTATTAATGCAAAATAGTAAAACCTATTCTTCAAAACTTATCCTGTATTTATTGATGTTAAATAATTATTTTTAATGCAGTACGTATAAATTTTAATAAAGTTGCAAATATTGCAATAGTTTTACCACGTATTCGTTCTATTATACAACAATAACGTTGCAATTGAAACTTTATTTTTAATTAATTAAAATTATTTCAGAATGTTAGAAAACTCATTAAAATTTATTTCAGCCAAACCAATTATTGAAAAATGGGAAGAATATCTTGTAAATTCAACTGATGATTCTATACATAACTTTGCCAAATGGATTTTGAATGAAAAAGGAGATAATGAACAACTTAGGAATCAAGAACTGCAAGTTTATTTCGATAATCAATCTGAATTGCATAAACTAAGTTATCTAAATTCAGAAGCAGGCTATTTAATTGGCAGACTTTATAAGTTTTTGAAAATATATACAAAGAACATACTTAAAGAGTGCAATTTTTCAAGTTTAGATGAGTTTGGAATTTTAGCTTATATTGATTTGAAAACAGTTTGTTCAAAGAAAGATGCTATTTCGGAAACTTTAATAGATAATACAACTGGTATAGATATAATCAAACGTTTAATTAAAAAAGAATTTGTGAATGAAAAAACTAATCCCGATGATAAAAGAGAAAAACTAGTTTCTACAAGTGAAAAAGGTAAATTTGCACTCACGAGCTTATACATAAAACTTGGTTCTGTTCAAGATTTGCTAATTGGTATGGAAGATAAAGAGAAAATAAACTTAGTTAATTTCTTAAAACGATTAGATATATTTCATACTGAAATTAATTCAAATCACTAATTTACTTAAACTTTCCTTTCAATTTAAACATCACCCAAAAGTATTATTTTTCAACAGTCCTATCAATGTGGAAAAATAAACTTATCAATAAAATCAATAATTTAATGATTTTAGTTTGTAATGAATTATTAATTTTGTTAATTTTACACTAAATAATTTTATAATTATCAAATGGTTTCTGATGAGGCGTATAATACAGATTTTTTCAGTTTTACTTTTCATATTTACAGCTCCTAATATATTAACTGCACAAAACAACTATGTTGGTCTTGGTGCTACTTATATTAATCCTATGGGAGATTATAGCGAAGTAAACAATGGTGGCATAGGATTCACTGCAATTTTCGAATCAAGAAAGTTTTGTAAATATTGGTATGGATTGCGACTCGATTATTTCAAAACAGATTCACTTGAAGGAAAACAAGCAAGTGATTTTTATTTTAATCGTGCTATCATAATTTCTCCAGAATTCCGCTATAATTTCATTCCAGACGATTGTGAAAAATATGACATCACTCCTTATGCCAATGGGTTATTATCAATTTCATCTATTTCCAATACTGACTCTTTAAGTACAGTTGGGCTTGGCTATGGTGTTGGAGTTGGAGCTGCTTATAGCTTTCAAATGTTTAAAAAGTGTTGGATGTTAGATTTGAATGCTCTATATGGTGCTCCAAATTCACTTTATGCTGCAGATGGTAGAAAAAGATTAACTTCGTTGAATGTTGGACTAACTTTAAGTGTAGGTTTATAATGAAAAAATATATAATTCACTTAATTTTAGCTGTCTTTATTTTGACTCTTGCAGCTTGCAACCCAAAAGGAACTTCATCAAAATTTAATGATGATGCCGTTCGTATAAAGTCCCAATACTCAAACAAATACGATAAATACAAAGTCTATAACGAAGATATTTATAGAAATGGTTCTACCTTGCGGGGGCAAGTAAATAGAATTATTGAGCAAGTTTCTATTGATACTTGTGATGGAAAAAATGATACAATCAAATCTGGATATGTAGAATTTATTGATTCAGCTTTTTTCAATAAAGATAGACCTCAAATAGAAAGAATTCCTTTAGAAGATATTGATTTTGTAGGCGAAAAGAAAGGAGTTAATCTTGGTAGGAATTGGTTTGAAAATTTCAACGACCCTTTAAATGCAAAAAACATTAGAGAAGTTAATTATACCACTAATGTTTCAATAATTGATTGTAAAAGTCCACCTACAAAACCTTGTGATACCTGCAATACACCTCCACCTTCGCCTATTGATTGTGGATGTGAACCTTACTCTTTTAGTTTAGGTATTGATTGCGGTAAACGAACATATTCGGACATTTTTGTTGAGTTACGTGGTGGATATGCAGCTTATGTTGACAAGCTTTCTTTATTAACTACTGGCAAAGCAGTAGAAGGATACATGGGAGAAATTGCAGTAGGATATAGATTTGGCGAAACTAAACAATGGGGAATTGGATTGGCTTATGGCACTGGAGTTGGAATTGCCAATACTTATGATGAATCTGTTGTAACAAGACCTTGGTTAATGCTACACGGAAGAAAAAATTTCGATAGAATACTTTGTATTTCTCCATTTATTTATGGACAATTTGGTTTGTCATTAGATAAAGCTTCTCTCGATTTATTCAAATTCCAATCTGGAGATTGTAGAGCCAAAATCACAGACCCAAGCTATAATGTGAACTTACCAATTTCTTACGGTATTGGTGCTGGTTTCGACATTCCTGTTTTAGAGGAATTAGATTTATCAATAGATTTAGGGTATAAACATTTGAATGTAGGTGAATACCTTCCAGTTAGTGGCTTTTTGAATGTACCATTCAATAAAACAATAGATATGTTTGTGCTTAGATTAGGTGTTACTTATTAAAAAGGAAATGAAAATAATGAAATTAAAATTACTCTTAATTATTATCTCTGCTGCAATGATTAATGCTTGTAGCGATTGCTCACTTGAGCCATTAACGAAACTTAGCTGTGCTCCAAGAGAGGCAACTGTCACACAATTCAACGCAAATGTAACTTCAATTACTGTGAAGGATATAAGTGGTAACGACTCTACTTATTTAGAACCAGTTGCTGAATTTTCAATCCATTCATATTTATTTCCAGGTACTGATGCAACTTCTGGGAGTACTCCAAATGATTTTAGATTTTCAAATAAATCTACACTCTATTATGGAACAGTACCGTTTGTTGTAAATAAAGTTACTTATTTTGCTCAGTATGAACAAACTTTGCCATTCAACAATGATATTAATGGCGATTTTATTGTTGTTTCAGAAGATTTAACGTCCATTCCACGTACAGCAAAAATTAGATTCAATGGATTTGTAAAAAATATTGTTGCCGATATTGGTAATGATTTTATGAAAGACAACTCCAAAGATTTTTGTGCAGATATTATCAATAAAATGAATAATAATTCTAATATTATTGATAATATCAGAAAATCAAAAACAAACTATGGTTTAGGTACAGTTCCACAATTAAATCTAACCAAATCTGATTACAAAGTCTATGATATTGATGGCAATGTAATTACTGACCCAACTATTGTAGCTGCTATGCCAGATACTCAAATTCAGGGACAAATTAAAGGCTTAAATTTGAAAGTTTCCTACGATTCAGATGTGCAATTAGGTCAGATTTATTATTTCCAATCTTTATCTTCGGGTAGAGAATTCATTTTTGCAATCACAAATATTGACAGAGGATTGCTTACTCCTTTTAAAAATAGACTTACAATTATGTTCACTGCTTTGGACAGGAGATAATACTAATGAAATTAAATATTTTTGCATTTTCAATTTTAACTTTAGTTTTAGTAACTTCTTGTGCAGATAAAACTATTGTAAAAATACTTCCAACAAATAATTTGACTAAAATTGATTCAACTTTAGCAACAAATACTGTTAAAGATGAAGTGGCACCAATTACAAGACCTGATGCAATTCCAAATTATTCATCTCCATACAATAGAGAAATGAAATCTTTAGAAGTAAATGTAAAAGACATTATTTCTGCTTCTAGTTTAACAAAACAAGATTTTAATCTTAAAAACTCTAATGTGCAGGCTTATAATTACTTGTCTCAAAATGTAGAATCACTTAGCTTTATAGATAAAGAAAATGGTTTTGTTGCATTTTCACATCCACCCACAGAAGAATATGCAAAATATGCACACCTACCTTTGAAAGGTATTAAAGGTGGTACAGATATTTTTGAATTCCGAAATAATAAAAGTGTTGAAATGGAACTTAATGGACTCGATTCCATAAATACAGAATTTTGGGAATCACATCCATTTGCTGCTGATACTATTTTAATGGACAAATTTGGAAAAACAAAAAGAGTTACTATTTTGCTTTGGGCTTCTGATAGAGATTATCCTTTTTTGAAAAAAGTTACTCTTAAAAAAGATACTATCAAAATAGGTGGTACAGATATTTTTTATTCATTCAAAGAAGAAGGAAAATCTTGGACTACTCCCATGAAATTAGAATTTGGCATTTCTACAAAGGAAGCTAACGAATATTCTCCTTTTGTTTATTGCATTTGTGGTGAATCTCAAACTCTATTTTTCTCTTCCGATAGAGATAAAACTAACAATAATGATTTTGATATTTACTACTCGAGAATCAAAATCAACTTTGATAAAAAAGTTATAGAACAAGATGGGCAAGTTACTGCATTTACAAAAGCTGAAGAAGCCAAAGCAACTGGAAAATCAGAAGAAATTAAAGCTGAGATTAATTCTAGTTCTGATGAGAGATTTCCTTATGTTCCATATCCTTTCTCAAAAGAAAATGCTAAATATTTGTATTTAACTTCAAATAGAAATTCAATTGCAAAACCTTGGGGAAGTGATACAGTTTTAGTAAATGTTGGTGGTTATGACTTATATCGTTTCCCTTTGGCAAGTGATATATTTGATTGTACTCCCAAACCACCACCAATAATAATTAAACCTGAAATATTTGTAACTATTAAGGTAAACGAATATAATGTTTCTGAAAGTGGTGACACCACTATTGGAAGACTTGATGTTTCTAGTAAGTACAATTTTACTTCATTTGCAAATGATACTTCATCTACAAATGAATTGAGCAAAAGCTTAAATCAAACAAATCAAATTTATAAAATTGATTTGGATAAAAAATATGTTGCATCTGTAGTAGAACAAAACTCATCTTGTGAAACTATCAGTACTTCACCAATTTCATTTGCCACACCGAGATATATTGAACAAAATGATACTATAACAGCTGAAATCAACTGTTATTTTACGAATAATACACCTACATTTTTCGAAACAAGCACAAGCAAAGGAATTGCAATGTTTGTAACTGGTTATTGGTGGCCTTTAACTTCCGATAATTTAAATCAGTTCAAAGAAAAAGGACCAACTGGAGCTTTAAAGACATCTAATTTTATAGACTTTGAAGACTATGAATTCTATGCTGCTGTGGCAACAAAAAATGACGAATGGTTTGAATCATACTATAAGTCAATTGAAGAAATGTTGAATAAAATAGACCCTTGCTTTATTAATAAACAGCAAATTGTAATTAATGTACATGGGTTTACCGATCCTTGCCGCTTAAGACCAACAGCAAATAATGATTTCACAAAATTTAGTAGCGATGGCGATATTACTTTCAATGATGTAGTAGTTTCTGACGGTACAGATATGAAAAATCCAAATTTAAAAACTACAGCTGGGCAAGATTGGAAACTACCTATTCAGTCGCAGAATGGTAATGCTATGTTGGCTTTATTAAGAGCATATCATACAAAAGTAACTCTAGATAAAGGTATTAGAAAGTATTTGTCTAATAATAAAAGCTTACTTGCAAAATATGATAACACAGTAAAATATCAAATGGATTTCTTTGGCGTTTACGACAAAGACGACTGCCCTTCAATTGCAAAAAATCTGGTGACGATGGATTACCCAAATAAACCAACTAATCCAGAAACTTGTAATTTGCCTTACAGCAGAAGAGTAATGATCTATACTGATTTAGTGCCAACTCTACCAAATAATATTGTTTTAAAACATGAGCGTTGTGGCGACAAATATTTTGAATCTACAATGTTTGTTGGAAATAATGAAAAAACAACAAAAGATAATACTCTTGCAAATGTTGCAAAAAGATTAAGCACAAATGAAGATACTAAATCAAATTCAGATGCACTAAATACTTGGGCAAAACAAAATAGCAAAGAGAAAAAGAAAATAAAAGAGAAAAAAGAAAATACTGAGAATACCGAAGTAAAAGAAGTAACGAAGGTAGTTCCAGTTGTCAATAAAGAAATACAAATCAAATTCAATGATTATGGTATGGGTTGCCCTGGTCCTTGTTATTGGATAGAGTTTGGTGCTTTCGATACTGAAGATGAATTCACATTTGCACAATCATTAATTCAAAACTTTGGATACAAAGATTGCCGAAGAGACCCTACGATTCGCAAAGATAGTAAAATTGGATTAATTTCTGGCGTGAAAGACAATAGACCTGAAGTGCAAGTAGATTTGAAAGAATTTGAAACTTTCATTCAAGCAAAACTGAATAAATACATTGAAGTTGGAAAATTCAAATTCAAAGTTATGCCAATTAGAGAAGGTGAAAGTGAATCTTTTTTAAAATAAAGAATTCCTTTTCTGTAAATTCAAAAAGCCCATCAAACTTTTATCATTTTGATGGGCTTTTGATTTATAGTTGTTATTTTGCATTACATTGCTTTGATACGCTCTATCTCATCTCTAAGGTTGGCAGCTAATTCAAAATCAAGATTTTTAGCTGCATCTTTCATTTGCACAAAAAGCTCTTCACAAAGTTTATCTTTATCTGAAGTACTCATATAAGCAACCATTGGCTCTGCAGCTTTTTTAATTTTGCTTTGCTCTGCCATTTTCTGATAATCAGCTTTTTGAGAATTTATATCAGCAATTGATGTAGCTGTCATAATCTCAGCAATTGATTTATAAACAGTAACAGGATCTATATTGTTAACTCTATTATACTCTATTTGAAGTTCACGTCTGCGGTTGGTTTCATCAATTACAGCTTTCATAGATTTCGTCATTTTATCGGCATAAAAAATAACTAGTCCTTTTGCATTTCTAGCTGTTCTACCAGCAGTTTGCATCAAAGAACGAGCACTACGTAAGAAACCTTCTTTATCAGCATCTAATATGGCCACAAGAGATACCTCTGGCATATCCAATCCCTCTCTTAAAAGGTTTACTCCAACTAATACATCGAAATCCCCTAATCTAAACTTACGGATAATATCCACACGCTCAAGTGAATCGACACCAGAATGGATATAAGCTACTTTAATATTCAAATTAGTTAGATAATCGGTCAAATCCTCAGACATTCTCTTAGTCAAAGTTGTTACCAATACTCTTTCATGCAATTCAACTCTAATGCGAATTTCTTCTACCAAATCATCAACTTGATTTTTGATTGGTCGAATAGAAATTTGAGGATCTAAAAGACCAGTTGGACGAATTAATTGTTCAACAAATACTCCTTCGCATTTATTCATTTCATAGTCACTTGGAGTTGCGGAAACAAATACAACCTGATTTAATAATTTTTCAAATTCCGAAAATTTCTGAGGTCTATTTTCCATTGCAGAAGGCAAACGAAATCCGTGCTCAACTAAGCTAGTTTTTCTTGATTTATCGCCTTCATACATTGCACCAATTTGCGATACAGTTATATGGCTCTCATCAATTATCATTAAAAAATCATCGGGGAAATAATCTATGATACAAGTTGGTTTGTCGCCAAAAGTTCTGCCTGCTATGTGCATTGAATAATTCTCAATACCCGAGCAATAGCCAACTTCTTTCATCATTTCCAAATCAAATAATGTTCTTTTTTCCAATCGAGAAGCTTCCAAGAATTTATCTTGTTCATAAAGTTCTTTCAATCTAGATCTAAGTTCTTCTCTTATATCCGCCATTGCACGAGCCATATTATTCTCTGAAGTCAAGAATAGTTTGGCAGGATAAATATAAAGTTCTTCAACTTTTTCTATTGATTCCCCTGTGAGTACATCGAAATATGAAAGTTTGTCAATTTCATCGCCAAACATTTCTATACGAATCCCCTCTTTGACTTCCGATGCTGGAATCAAATCAATAACGTCTCCACGTACTCTAAATGTACCTCGTTGAAATTCAAAATCATTACGAGAATAGTGCATTTCAGATAAACGATAAAGCAAATCTTGTCTCTTAATTTGCATACCATTAGTTAAGTGGTAAATCATCTTTACTAATTCATCTTTCTCGCCCACTCCATAAATACAGCTTACTGAAGCAATTAATATAACATCTCTTCTGCCATCAATAAGTGAAGAAGTTGCTTTCAATCTCAATCTGTCAATTTCATCATTTACAGCGAAATCTTTTTCAATATATAAATCTCTTTTGGCTAAGTATGCTTCTGGCTGATAGTAATCGTAGTAAGAAATAAAGAATTCAACAGCATTATTCGGGAAAAATTGTCTAAATTCGCTATAAAGCTGAGCAGCTAAGGTTTTATTCGGCGAAATCACTAAAGTTGGCTTTTGCACTTGTTGAATTACATTCGACATAGTAAAAGTTTTACCCGAGCCAGTAACTCCTAAAAGTGTTTGAAACTTGTCTCCTCGCTCGATTCCATCTACTAATTCAGCTATTGCTTTGGGCTGATCGCCTCTTGGTTCATAATTAGAATGTAGCTCGAATTGTTTCATTTTTGTAAATTGGTATTGTTAATCTTATCAATTTAAGGCATTTTAAAATTTATATGGCGACAAAATTTGAATTAAGAGATATAATTTCGCTTACAATGATGAAAAACATTAGTAATAGAAACGTTATAGACATTGTTAGCAATAATAACTATTTAGACGATTTTATTAGAAAAGCTGATAATCCGAAGTATAAAAAGATTTTTCATCAAGAAAATTTATTCAATTCAAGTTCTATACCCTTCGGTCTTGCTGATGAGGAAATTATGAACAATGAAAAGAAAAATTACAAAATAATTACTTTTTGGGATGAAAATTACCCCGCTCGGCTTAAAGAAATTTATGACCCACCAGCTGTAATTTATGTTAGTGGGAGTTTAAAAGATTTGAAGAAAAGTATTTCGGTAGTTGGCACGAGAGCTTGCTCTGTTTATGGGAAATTAGCCACAGAGCAATTCGTTACTGAATTTGTTAATTCGGGAGTGGCTGTGGTTTCTGGTATGGCTTATGGAATTGACTCTGCTGCTCACACAACTGCAATTGAAAAAGGTGGATATACTATTGCAGTAGTAGCATTTGGATTAGATAAAATAGCACCTTCAAATATGAAGAAGCAATCACAGAAAATAATTGATTCTGGAGGTGCAGTTTTAACTGCCTATTCAAGCCAAACTGTAGCACAAAGAGGCTATTTTCTTTCACGCAATCGAATTATCAGCGGGTTAACTTCAGCCACTTTGATAGTGGAAAGTAGTGCCAAAGGAGGTTCACTTTGGACTGCTAAGTTTGCTCTTGACCAAAATAAAGAAGTTTATGCTGTACCAGGGAGAGTTTTCGATGAGAAAAGTCAAGGCACAAATAAGTTAATCAAAGATAATATAGCACAAATTGCACTTAATCCAGAAATAATATTGACAGATTTAGGATATAAATCTGAAATTTCAAACAATAATATTCCAACAAATAAGTTTAATGAAACAGAAACATTGATTATTAACAGTTTGTCTAAAAACCCAACCCATATTGACGAAATTAGTGAATTGACTCAACTTGATATGTCAGTTTTATTAGTAAATCTATTGAATTTGGAATTCAATGGCAATATTAGACAACTTACTGGAAAGTATTTTATTATAAATTGATACGAAATGAACCCCAAACACTACTTAGATGAAATTGGCGAAGCAATTGATTTGGAATTGAATAATGCGACTGACTTAATTTCAAAAACAGAATTAGATATTCCTTATACTTATTTCTTAAAAAATGGTGGTAAGCGTTTAAGACCAAAACTAACTATTCTTGCAGCATCAGCTGTTGGTATTCCAATTGAGGAATCACTTAGTAATGCTATTGCTATTGAATTGCTGCATAATTTTACTCTAATCCACGACGACATAATGGATGCTTCTGAGATGAGACGTGGCAAGAATACCATTCATGTTAAGTGGGATACTCCAACAGCAGTTTTGCTTGGCGATATGATTATGGGAATGGCATATAAATACTTGAAGGGAAATGAAAAAATCCAAACTGCTTTTTCAAAAGCTCTTTTTGACGTATGCTATGGACAAGCATTAGATATTAAGTTTAACAAAGACCAAAGTGTCAGTGTGTTCGATTATTTTGAAATGATAAGTAATAAAACTTCTTCTTTGCTTGTTGCTTCAGTTGAAATAGGATCAAGAATTGGACACAATGACCATACTTCAATTTTATTGGCAAAATATGCTGAAAATTTAGGATTAGCTTTCCAGCTAAAAGATGATTTACTTGATTTGACAGCCAATTCAGCTGAACTTGGCAAAACAATAGGGCAAGATATAATTGAAGGTAAGAAAACTTATATGATTCTTAGAACGAAAGAATTAGTTCATTCCACTGGACATAGAAAAGGAATAGAGTTAATCAATGAGTTCTATTTGCAAAATGGTTTACCAAAAGAAAGTATTGCTGTGATTTCAAATTTAATGCACGAATTGGGAGTCATTAAAGACACTATAAAAAGGATTGAAGATTTTACAAATCATTCATTAGAAAATTTGGAAGGAATACCCAATAGCGACACGAAAGATTGCTTAATTTGGCTTACAAATTATTTACTCGATAGGAATTCTTAATGTCTCAAATCTTTACAAATAAACCTGAAGGGATTGCTACAAATAATAACATTAAAGATATTGATAGTTTTTTCAATAAGTTTATAGTTGAAGATAAAACGACAAATTTTTACTTAATTGTACCAACAGGCAAGTTAACTAGACATTTAATAAAATATTACATTTCCCTTTATTGGAAACATCACAAAAAACCAACTGAAAAACCTAATATATTCACAATTCAAGGTTTCGCAAATACTCTTTTTAAAGAATTAAATTTTACCGCTAAAAAGAATGTAATTTCTGATTCATACCAGTTTATCCTTTTTAAAAATGTTTTTGATAAACTAAATGAAGATAAGTACTTTGCTAAATTCAAATCTAATTATGAATTTGTGCATACTCTTTATAAATTCATTAAAGGATTAAGAGAAAAATCTTCGTTATCTCAATCGCAAAAAGAACACTTTAAAATAGTTGATAAAGACAAATTTGAATTAATTTCAGATTTATACTTTGAATATGACAAAGCACTATCCAACGATTATGATTATTCCAAGGTTTTAAATGAATTATCGAAAGATATTAATTTTGATAAATGTTCTAATTTTTTTCAAAATAAAGAATTAGTTTTCATCTATGGATTCACTGACTTTAATCTTCCAGAAATAAATTTTTTCACTAAACTTGCAGAACAAGAAATTGAAGTTTCATTTAGTTTGAACTATAATTCAAACAATTCTCAACTATTCAAGAATTTAATCAATATTAGCAAAACATTAATAGAACATAAATTCAAACACACTAATAAAGAAGATTTAAACCTATTTAACTCCAATGATATAGAAACTAATCTATCTGAATTAAATCAAAATCTTTTCAAGAAAAAGTCAAATTCACTTACACAAATTAGCAAGTATATCAAAGTAATTGAATATAAGAACATAGAAGAAGAAATTGAAGATATAGTTAAAATTGTTAAATACTTATATCTCAAAGAAAATACACCTTTATCAGATATATTCATAGCGTTTAGAAATTCCGATAAATACTCTTTGAGATTAAGAGAGAATTTTATCAAAAATGAGATTCCTTGCAATGTTACAGATAGATTCAAACTGAATAGATCCACAGTAGTTATTTCTTTATTAAATTCATTAAAATTCTACATAAATAATTACGATGTGAAGTTACTTTTAAACTCGCTAAATTCAAATTTCATTAAATATAAAGGTTTTGATAAAAGTAGAGTTTTCACAGAAATTAGGCACTTACACAAAGAATTGAAAATTTCTGCAAAAAGCATTAAAAAAGAAAATGATTTACTATGTAGCATTGATAAAAAACTCAATGAAGACCCTCCTGAATTTGATAGTGTCAATTATTTCTCAAAGAAAATCCGATATGTAAGTAGTTTTTATAAAAATATTCTTGAATTATATTCAGAATTCAAACTTGAAATGACAGCAAATGAATTCTATTTGGCTGTTTGCAATCTGATTGATAAACTTGGAATAAAATCTGCAATTTTTGAATTATTAAAAAATAAATCAAATTTAACAAATTTTGAAAAAGAATTCTATACCAATGAAGTTGAAATAAATTTTCGTGCATTGAGTGCTTTTTATAGTGTACTCTCGGAATTAGTTGATAATCTTCGCACTCATAATAGCCCAGAGACAAAATACGAAACAGCTTACCTATTCGATATGCTAACTGTTGGGATTTCTGAAAAAAGATACCAAATGCAGGAAAAACAAAATTATGGTGTTACGATAACTACAATTGAACAAACTCGTTATTTGCCAATAAAAGTGATGATACTTTGTGGAGCTGGTAGCAATGATTTACCCTTGCCATATAGCTCAGATAAACTTATGGGAATGGAATTAATAGAAAGTGAAACCAAACACATCAGCAACGAAAAAATCAAGTTCCTTCAAATACTTAATAATTTCACAGAAATTGAAAAAATCAGTGAAAAACAAATTTACATTACTTACCATAAACATTATGGCAAGTCGCAAGTGAATATGTCTCATTTTGTGAAATCACTTACATATAATTCTTCACAACCAATACTCTATACAAGTAATCCAAATCAAGATAATAAGTTCGAACTAAATCAAGATTTGCTTGCTTGGAATAAATTTGATTTAACTAAATCAATTAATTTGAACAACATCACATTCAATGCTAATGTGAACTTTAGTTTCATAGAACCTCAAACCGATATACATTACAAGGAGAAAGTGGAGAATCACAAGTATTCACCTAGCTCGCTCAATAAATTTTTAGAATGTGAATACAGAGCTTATCTGCATTCAATTTTCGGCTTGAATGAATTAAATTTGAAAAATACTTCTAAATTAGAAAAATATGAAATTGGTAATCTTCTACACTTTATTTTCAATGAGTTCTATTCCAGTTTAGAATCAGATTCAATTGAAATTAATAATAAAACTTTCAAACCCAAAACTATAAAACCTGAACATAAGGAAAAGTTCCTAAGCATAGCTGAAAAATATTTCAGCTTCTATGAAAATGATAATATAGAAATGAAGTATATTAGAGAAGAACTATTTGGAACACTTCTGCATAAATCAATATTTGAGCAATGGTTCAATTTTGAATTAGAAAACGCAGAGCAATTCAAACCAGCACTTTTTGAAGAAAACTTCGGGAAAGATAATTTCTTAACTCTCGACAATGGAGATTTTAAATTCAATGTAAATCTGAAAATAGACAGAATAGACATTAATCAAGAAACAAATGAACTTAGAATTATAGATTATAAAACCAAAACTGATAAGAACTTAGATAACAAAGTTTATATCAATAAATTTAAAAACTCTAAAGATACTTTCGATAACAAGGATATTCAATTACCAATTTATACTCTTGCTGTGAATGAATTTTTTAAAAATTCCAATCTAAAGGTTGTTAATGCCCAATTCCGTTATATCTATAAAAATGAAATTATAGCAAACACAGATTTAGTCCTTGCAAAAGGTATTGAATCAAATCATTATGAATTCATTTTGGATTCACCAATTAAACCAAAAGTAAAATCAAATGTGATTGAAGAAGCTTTAGCTACTATTAATGAAAAATTTTTACATTTGAACTCAAAAGAGATTAGCATCACACCAAATACAAATTGCCAATATTGTGATTACAAATCAATTTGTAGAAAGAATGAATTTATTGCGGAAGTTGAAGAATTTGAATTCGACGAGAATGAATATATTGTTTAACCCCTACGTGAGAATTTAATTCCATTTTCATTGAAATCTTTAATCCATTCATCCTTATTTTCAATAAAGTATTTTTTAGCTTCATCGTATTCATTTTGAATCAAACCATCAAGAATAGCTTCTTCAATTTGGAATTTGATATATCCAATTAATTTGGAAGGAGGCAATTGACAAATTTCAATTATTTCCTCACCTCTCACAGGAGATTGAAACTCACGTAATTTATCTCTTTCTTCAACATCGAGGATTTTTTGCAAAACTACATCGTAGTTGTTGTAATATTTTTTAGTTAAATTCGGATTTTTTGTAGTTATATCTGCTCTGCAAAGAGTAAAAAGCTCTTTTACATATCCCTTTGATTGCACAACTAATCTGCGAATAGCTGCATCGCTGACTTCTTCTTCCACAAGCACCATTGGCCGTTGGTGCAATCGAACCATAGTTTCAACAAAATCAACATTATCAAGTGGAAATTTCATTCTATAGAATATCTTCTTAATCCATCTGGCACCAATTTCTTCATGTCCATAGAAAGTCCAACCAATTCCATCTATGTATTTCTTGGTAGCAGGTTTTGCTATATCGTGCATTAAAGCTGCAAATCTAAGCCATAAATTGTCAGTCATTATTGCAATGTTATCTACTACTTTTAATGTATGCCAAAAAACATCTTTGTGTTGAAATACCTTAGTTCCCTTTTCTACTATATCTATACCAGCAAGATTATGAACTTCAGGAAAGAAATGTTTTAAAAGACCAGTTTCAAATAGAATTCCTAAACCAATACTTGGTTTTGGGGAAGCAAGTATTTTTAAGAATTCATCAGTAATTCGTTCTTGTGAAATTATCTTAATTCTATCTGCAATTGATACAATTGCGTTATAAGCAGCTTGGTCAATAGAAAAGTCGAGTTGTGATGCAAATCTGGCTGCCCTCATCATTCGCAATGGGTCGTCACTAAATGTAGCAATTGGGTCAATAGGTGTTGTCAAAACACGATTCTGAATATCGGCTAAACCATTGAATTCATCTTTAACTTCGCCAAAGCTATTAGAATTGATAGAAGCGGCCAATGAATTAGATTTGAAATCCCTACGAACCAAATCATCGTAAAGAGAACCTATTTCCACAATTGGTTTGCGTGAATTAGATTTATAAACTTCTTTGCGAGTACCCACAATTTCAATTTTGTGTTCACCAATAGGCACTAAAGCAGTTAAGAACTTTTCGTAAATAACTACTTTAGTGTTGAAGTGTTTTGAGAGTTTTTTAGCAAATTCGATTGAATCGCCAACAACGGTAATATCATAATCTGTTCTTTCTCTGCCCAGGAAATGATCTCTAACGTAACCACCAACAAGGTATGCTTCAATTCCCCAATTGTCGCATAGCTTTCCAATTTCAATAAGAATAGGTTCGGTGATTGAAATTTGCATAGAAGTTACAAACTTTCATTAAATTCTGGAATTTCAGTTAATTTTCTTACGCCCGAAAAACCTTTATCTCTACGTTCCATTGCTTTCAATGCAGAGGCATAGATAGCTTTCCAATTCAAACCAAATTTTTCCATCAATTCTTCTGGTTCACCACTGCCACCAAAGGTATCTTTCATACCAACAAATTCCAAAGGAATAGGATAATTTTTGCAAACAGCTTCGGAAATCACACCACTTAATCCACCATAAACTTGATGCTCTTCAGCAGTAACGGCAGCACCACATTCCATAGCAGCTTTAATAACTGTTTCGTAATCTAATGGTTTGATGGTATGTATATTGATAACTCTTGCATTAATTCCTTTTCTTGCTTTTAGCTCTTTTGCTGCTAAAATTGCTTGCCATACCATTATACCATTTGCAAATAAAGCCACATCGTTACCTTCTGTAAGCACTTCTGCCTCGCCTAAGACAAATGGTTTATCTTCAGGTATAAATGTTGGTAAAGGTGATCTACCTATTCTCATAAAAACAGGGCCAGTCATTTCGCCAATTGCAATTGTTGCTTTCTTAGTTTGATTATAATCGCAAGGTACAACTAAAGTCAGATTAGGTAAAGCTCTTAGAAAAGAAATTTCTTCTAAAGACTGATGTGTCGCTCCATCGGGTCCTACTGTAATTCCAGAATGTCCGCCAACAATTTTAACATTCACATCATTATAACAAACTGAAACACGTAATTGATCTGCATTTCTAAATGCTGCAAATGCACTATAACTAGAGAAAAATGGTATTTTGCCACTTAAAGCAAAACCAACTGCAATAGTAGTAGCATTTTGCTCAGCAACTCCAACTGAAAAAAATCTATCTGGAAATTTGTCTCTAAATAAATTAGTCATAACAGAGCCAGTAACATCAGCACCAATAGCAACCACATTTGGATTAGATTCTCCAAGGGCAAGTAGTCCTTCTCCAAAGCCGTGTCTAGTAGGTTTATTACCAAGTACTTCAAAATTCATATTAATTTCCTTGTTCCATATTCAATTCATTTAATGCAGTAATTGCTTGTTCCATATTTGGTGGATTCCCATGCCATTTATACTGATCGTGCATAAATGAAACTCCATTACCCATATATGTTTTAGCAATAATACAAGTTGGTTTTAAGTTGTTATTTCTATTTTCTTTAAATTTATTTAAAGCAAATGTAATATCTTCGTAGTTATGTCCATCAATTTCAATCACTTCAAAGCCAAAAGCTTTGAATTTATCAGCTATTGGATAAACAGATAAAACATCTTTGACTCTTCCGTCAATTTGACAATCGTTGTTATCAACAATCCAGCATAGATTCGATACTTTATGAGCTCCAGCGCACATTGCTGCTTCCCAACATGCTCCCTCTTGCAATTCTCCATCGCCTGTTACACAATATACATCTCTTGAATTTTTATCAAGCATATAATCGCTCATAGCCATTCCAACAGCAATTGAAATACCCTGTCCTAAAGAACCAGAAGAAGTTTCAATTCCAGGCAAATGAACATCAAGTCCAGGATGTCCTTGCAATCTACTTCCAAATTTTCGCAAAGTCTTTAATTCATCGCAAGGGAAATAGCCAGCTCTAGCCAAAATAGAATATTGAACAGGAGCCATGTGTCCTGCACTCAATACAAATCTATCTCTTGTTGCTAAGTTTGGATTTTGGCTATCATATTTCATAAAACCACCAAAGAAAAGCACTGTCAATACATCAGTAATTCCAAGAGGTCCACCGCTATGTCCAGATTTTGCTAGTAAAAGACTTTTAATTATGTCCTTTCTAATTTCTGTTGCTATAGGTATATATTCTTCAAGTTGGCGGGTTTTGTTCTCGAAGGTTAATTGTTCAAAGCTTACTTCTAGTTCCATTTTTTAGAATTTGTGTTTAAATTTGAATTGCAAAAGTAACAATTTCATTTAACTACTAATTCACTCTAACAAACATTTTAATTGAAGTTTTAAACAATTATTCTATTTTTGTTATGAAAGATTTAATTTTGAAAATAATTATTAGTAAAAATAACTTTTATATGATTTCAAAGCTCACAATTGAGAATTTTATTTTGATAGATAAAGCAGAAATTGACTTCAGCGATGGCTTGAATATAATTTCTGGTGAAACTGGTTCTGGTAAATCTATCCTTATTTTGGCTTTGAAAATGCTTTTTGGCGAAAGAATTTCCACCGACCAAATTAGAAATAAAGATTTAAAAACTGTTCTCGAAGGTAATTTTAACTTTCGTAATCCTGAAATCAACTCAATTTTGATTGAAAATGATATTGATGTATTTGAAAACCATCTAATAATTCGTAAAGAACTTACACTTAAAGGGATTAATAGAGTTTTTATAAATGATACACCAAGTAACAACAATATACTAAAATTACTCGGTGAACATTTAATTGACTTCCACGGTCAGCACGACAACCAACTTATTTTAAAAAGCGACAATCAATTACAATTAGTAGATAACTATCTCAATTTAGTAGATTTACTTAAACAATTCAAAGTGTTATATTTCCTTTATCAGAAAACTCTTTCAGATTATCAACTTTTCACTGAAAGTAAAAACAAATATACCTCTGATTTTGAAATTGAAACCAAAGAGCTTGAAGAATTAAGGCAGTTAAACATCAAACAAAACGAAATTGAAGCAATCAATACAGAGCTTGAGTTACTTGAAAGCTCAGAAATATTGAATTATGAAGTAAATACAATTAACTCACTATTATTTAACAACGACAATTCAGCTTATAACAATATTTCTCAAGCACTTAAGCATTTTGGGACAATCATCAAATTCGACAGCAAAATCAAAGGATTTATTGATGAAATTGAGTCTGCCAAGATTGCACTAAAAGAAACCTTCAAACATTTGAGCGATTTAAAAGAAAATTTTGAGTACAACGAAACCAAGATTGAAGAATTAAAACTGCGTCTTAGGACATTAAAAACTTTTGAAAAAAGATATGGTAGCCAAGAGCTTATAATTGAGAGAATTAAGTCGCTTGTATCTTCACAATTTGAAGCAGATAATTTTGAAATTACTGAAAACAAATTCAAAACAGAATTAGCATATATGAGTTTGCAATTAGTAGATAAGGCAAATTTTCTTCATCAATCAAGAACAAATGCACTAAATTTAATAGAAAATGAAATTTCAAGTAGATTGATTAATTTAGGAATAAAAAATCCAATTATAAAAATTAATATTGAACCAATCAAAAAAACTGCAAATTCACTAGATATAAGTTTAGATAATAAGAACTACATTTTAAATTCTAGTGGTATGGATAATATAGATTTTTTAATTTCCACAAACAAAGGTATAGCACCAGCAAGTTTGAAAGAAATAGCATCTGGCGGAGAAGTATCAAGAGTGATGTTAGCTTTGAAATCTATTTTTGCTAGCAAAGATTCTATTGAAACCTATATTTTTGATGAGATTGACACTGGAATAAGTGGCGAAATTGCTAAAAAAGTGGGTATTGAAATGAAGAACTTATCGAAAATAAGGCAATTAATTGTAATTACACATTTACCTCAGATTGCGGCAAACTCAAAAAACCATATAAATGTAAGCAAACAAGAAAATGAGAAACATACTGTTTCATCGATAAGAATTCTCAATGAAAATGAAAAATTGCAATCAATAGCAGCTATGATTAGTGGAAATCAAATTTCGGATTCTGCATTGAAGCTAGCAAAAGAACTTACTCACCAATAGCAATAGCAGCTTTTTTTCTCAACACTATGTACTCTTTACCAATAAAGAAAATTGAACTAAAGAAAAAACCTAACAACAACCCAATTGCCATCATAGCTTTTTTACTTGGGGAAATTGCATCATCGGGTGGAGTAGCAGTATCCAAAACATCTACAATTGGAACATTCTTTTCTTCTTGTATTGCTTCCTGATGTTTTTGGGTTTCCAAATAAAGAACTACTTGCTCTAATATTTTTTTGCTTCTATATATATTTGTATATTCTCTTGTAAGTTTTGGAACTTGATTCAATGAAACAGAAAAATCATCATTATCCAAAAATTTGCCTCTCTGAACTTCTGAAATTTTAGATTTCAAGAAATCCACTTGTTTTTGAAGTGCTTTTATTATAGAAGAGTTTTTATCGTATTCAAGTTTAGCTAAATTTAATTGAGTTTCCAATTTAGTTAATTCGCTACTCATATCTATAATTTGAGTAATTGTTGCTTTTGTTTGTTCATCTAAGGAAAGAACATTATTCTTCGATTGGAAATTTTCCAAATTCTGAGCTGAGGAATCAAGAATTGTATAATACTTATTTAATTCATTTTGAATGTATGATCTTGTATTCTTTGCTGTAACTGAATTTTTCTCTCTAATAATTTCATCGAGTGATAAAATTGCAAAGTTTGTTAAAAAAGCTGTATAGAATTTAACGGAATCTTTATCTTGTTGACTTGGGAAAGTTTTAGTGTTTAATTTGAACTCAAATGTAATCATACCCGCTTTATCAACATCTATTTCTATAGACTTTTTGATTAGCATAATTTTCTTTTCTCTACTCAGTTTCTCAGGAAAAACACCTAATCTATCAGGTATCTTCGTATCAACAATTCTAGCAGCAATTGTTTTACTTCTTAAAATCTGAGAAAATATTACAGATTGACTAGTTTTGCCCAAAGCCCCAAGTTGAAGTCCAGAAGCAGCACTTTGCAAAAAAGTATTAAAACTCGAATTACCACTTTCTTTAGAAGGGAGAATAGAAGCAGAAGCACTGTAAGTTGTTGGAAGATAATAAGTAAATAATGCCAGCAATGTGCCTAACAAAACACTAAACCCAACTATATATTTGAATTTTTTCTTAAATAAATCTACGATGTTAATTTCAATATTATTCATTACTAGTTTAGCCTACTTATCGTTAACACTACACCTAAAATCGTAAATAATTGTGTAGCAATAGTTAGTGAATCTTTAAAAACTTCATAGAAAGTAACTTCTGATTTTGGGGGAACTAAAATAGCATCGCCTGGTTCAATCTTATAATTCATATCCTCAGCTAAAAATTGTTCGCCTCGCTGCTTTGTCAAAATTGTTTCATCAGGGTCAGCTCTAAAGCCAAAACCACCAGCCAAAGTTATATAATCTAAATAATTATAGCTAGTTTCAAATTTAACATTTCCAGGATTATTAACACGACCTTGCACATTTATATAATCTTTTTTCTGAGGAACAATTATAGAGTCTTTATTTCTTAAATAGATATTTTCACTATTAGATTGGCTTGTCATTAATTTTGTGAAATCAATAGACATTACCCCTCTTTTTTCTCTAATTTTAGCTTGAAAGTATTGCAATTCACTTTTGGACATTTCCGAAGGATTTAATTTTTCTAATCGTCTTAACTCTTCATCTACTACTTCTAGTTCTTGCTGTCTTACAAAGTTTACTTTATCAATAGCAGCAGTTTCAAGAAAACCTCCACATTTGATAATTAAATCAAAAACTTTATCATATTTTTCATCAATAGCATACTTACCAGGATATTTTACTTCGCCACTTATAATTACATATTTGAAATTAGTAATATTCGCAATTTTCTTGACATAAATTCTATCGCCACTATATAACTTAAAATCTTTAGCACCAAGATTACTTACATAATTGGAGCCACCAAATTCATTCAAGTCCAAAATAGTTCGCTCAAGTGAATTGTTGCTTTTGTTAACCCTTACAAATTCAATAGAATCAAGCAATGATGTATTTAAAAATCCTTGACTAAAGTTAATCAAGGTAGAAAGAGAGTCCCCTTCCCTAAATTCGTATTCATTTGGCAATGCAATTTCGCCATAGCTAGCTATACTTTGACTTTTGTTAATCGGATAAACAACAATCTGATCGCCACCTTGCACAAAAGGGTTATAATCTTTGTTTCCTAAATTATAAAATTTTAATAAATCAACTTGGATTTTTTGTTGAATACCGTTCTCTCCTCGCAAAATAACTATATTTCTAAGAGAGCCATCTTTTTTAAAACCACCAACTTTTTCAATCACTTCTGAAACTCTTTCCGCCGAAGTGGCATTCACAATATTAGGTCTCTGCACTTGACCGCTAACTATTACCTTAAATTTCTTGATTTTAGATAAAGCTACATAAACTTCATTGGATAGGTAAGTTTTTTTTACTTTTTCTTTAATTAGAATGTATGCTTCACCTAATGTTTTCTCTTTTAAATTGATAGCACCAATTTTAGGCACAATCAAATTGCCATCAGGAGTTACTATCCCCTTAAATTCCAAAGAATTAGCACTAAGCAAAGTAATTGTAAATTCATCACCAGGCCCAACAATATAAATAGAAGCGTCAAGTTCTTTTTCTGTAAGCCCTTGATTATCAATTGAGTTTTGCTTCGCATTGTTAATATTCAAAGTATCCACAGCTCCAACTGTTACACCAGTTATAAGTTTGTAATCAACTTGTGAATAAACTTTTGAAGAAAAAGTGAAAATTGTAAAAATTAAGAATGAAATGAAATTATTTTTTAGCATTTTTGAAAGAATTGTAAATACATAAACAGCAATATAAAACAATTGTTTTACTTAATAAAATTTGTTTAAAGAAATTAAAAATGCAAAATCTTTATAATTTAGGACTTGAAGTTACCTTGAATGCTGGTAAGTTATTGAAAGATGGCTTCGGTACTGTCTTTGAAATTCAAAATAAAGAAGGTAAGAATAACCTTGTAACTGAATATGATTTCAAAGCTGAAGAGCAAATAATTGGTAGCATTAAGAAAGAATTCCCAAACCATTCGTTTCTTGCAGAAGAAAGTGGTGTGGCTCATCATAATTCCGAAAGCGAATATAGATGGGTGATTGATCCATTAGATGGCACAGTAAATTTTGCTCATAATATTCCTATATTTTGCGTCAGCATAGCTATGGAATATCGTGGAGAAATACAATTTGGATTCATTTTCAATCCAATTACAAATGAACTCTTCACTGCTCAAAAAGGTAAAGGTGCATTTTTTAACGACAAAAAAATCAATGTTTCAAATACCACTGATTTTGAAAAATCTTTCTTAGTTACTGGTTTTCCATATAATATTAATGAAAACCCTGACAACTGTTTGCAGCATTTTACTGATATAATCTCATACGGAATGCCCATTCGCAGACTTGGCTCAGCAGCTATTGATTTGGCTTATGTTGCTTGTGGCAGGTTCGATGCTTTTTGGGAAGTTTCTCTCAATCCTTGGGATGTAGCTGCTGGTTTGATTATTGTGCAAGAAGCAGGTGGCAAAGTTACTAATTATCAAGGTGATCAATTCACTCTCAAGGAAAAATCTCTAATTGCTAGTAATGATTTAATACATAATGAACTTTTAAAAGTTGTAAATAGAAAATGAGAAAAGTAGAAATAAATATTCTTTCGGGTTCAGGCAATATATTTTCAGTAATTGATAATCTAGAAACAGTTACAAGTTTCAATGAAATCAAAGAAAATGTTGATAAACTCTGTAATTTAGATAATTATAAAACAGAAGGCATAATCCTTTTGAATAATAGTATTGAAAAGTATGATTTCACTTGTGATTTCCTCAATCCTGATGGTTCATCTGGTATGATGTGTGGAAATGGAGGCAGAGCAATCTTATTTTTCGCAAAGCAAAAAGCATTATTCAATCATAAAGCAAAATTTAGATTGTCTGGGATAGATTATTCTGGAACAGTTGAAGATAACTTTGTTACAATTAAATTCCCTCCTCCACTTCAATTTATAGATAATATTGAAATTGAAACGAGTTTAGGTAAATTAACTGTCGCTTATGTAAATATTGGCACAGACCATTGCGTTATAAATGCAAATCAATTACCCGACAATTTCAATATTAACATAATTGGCAAAGAAATTCGTCAACACAAAATGTTTGGAAAACGAGGTGTTAATGCCAATTTTTATCAATTAAAAAGTAATGATTTAATAAGCATTAGAACTTACGAACGTGGTGTAGAAGGTGAAACTGGAGCTTGTGGCACTGGTGCAATCTCAACGGCTCTTATTACTAACCTAAGAGGTGAAACTAATAATCCTTTGAATCTTATACCTACAAGTCAATCTGTAGTTAAAGTTGAATTCCAAGGAAGTTTCCCAAATAAAATAGATAACATTTGCTATTCAGGCAAAGTTGAGCTATTAGATAAAATTATTGTTGAATATTAATAAAAAAAAGTTTGTGCTATGCCAATCAATAGAAATTTAAACGAAGAACAAATATCTTTAAGAAACATTGTTCGCAAATTTGCAGAAGAAGAAATAAGATTAAAATCAAAAGAATTAGACGAAAAAGAAGAATTCTCTTCAGATTTAACTCTTAAAATGGCTGATTTAGGATTACTAGGTGCTTTTGTTCCTAGTAAATATGGTGGCAGTGAGTTAGACTATGTTTCCTATATTATTGCAGTCGAAGAGTTAGCTAGGGTTGATGGCTCACAAGCTTCAACAATTGCTGCTCACAATTCATTAGGCACAGGTCCGCTTTATTACTTTGGAAACGATGAACAAAAAAGTAAGTATCTACCATTAATTACTTCAAAACACCTTTGGGGTTTTGGATTAACAGAACCTGAAGCTGGCTCCGATGCTGGAAATACTCAAACTACCGCTGTGGAAGATGGTGATTTTTGGGTTATAAATGGCAGTAAAATTTTCATTACAAATTCTGCAAATGAGTTAACTCTTGGATCTACCGTACTCGCTGTTACAGGCGAAAGAGAAAATGGGAAAAAAGAATTAAGTTGCTTTATTGTAGAAAATGGTACTCCTGGCTTCACTGCAAATGAGATGCACGGAAAAATGATGTGGCGTTCTTCAAACACTGGAGAGTTACATTTTGACAACGTGAGAGTACATAAAAGTGCAATGCTTGGCAAACGAGGCGATGGTTTCAAACAAATGTTATCTACTTTGGACAAAGGTAGATTATCTATTGCAGCTATGGGACTTGGATTGGCACAAGGTGCATTTGATTATGCACTTAAATATGCGAAAGAAAGATTGACTTTTGGAAAAGCTATTTCTACTTATCAAGCAATTGCTTTCAAATTGGCTGATGTAGAAATGGGGATTGAAATGGCTAGGAACTATCTTTATGATGTTTGTAGAATGGCAGAAGAAGGACTCAATATCACAAAAGAAGGTGCAATTGCAAAATTAAATTGCTCTGAACTTGCACATATTTCAGCAAATCATTGCGTTCAAATTCTTGGTGGTTATGGGCTTATGAAAGAATACGATGCAGAAAAATATTACAGAGATCAAAAACTTCTCGAAATTGGAGAAGGTACTTCTGAAATCCAACGGCTTGTGATAGCTAGAGAAATTGGTTGCTTTGAATAATTATTTAGAAGAAGGGTTGGAATTTTCGACCCTTCTTTTTTTTATTAAATCATTTAATTCCACAATCATTAAAATTAATCACTTTGAAATGTAAAAGTTTTGAATTAAATTCTAAATCACACAATCGAGAATTTAATGAAAAAGTATTTGTACATCCTTTCTATTTTTAGCTTCTTTTTAGCAAACAATTTATTTAGCCAAAGCTCATCTATCACAGAAGTAAAAGCTTTTACTTTTGGAAGTGTCAGATCCGCTTGGGTAGATTTGCCTCAAAACACCGATAAATTCAATAAGATTAATCTCAAATATACTCTTCGCTGCCCACCTGGAAAGCCTTGCGGAGAATGGGACTACATTGCAAATATTTTTATTTTGCACTGGTTTGCCCCCTCTTTTAGAGTTGATTCAGCAATAGTTGATACATTCAAATTCTCAAAAATTCCTACTTATAACTTTACATATAAGTATGACTCGTTAGGTGTTTTAAAAATTGACTCTGTTTTAAACAAAGTAAAATTAGTAGATTTCTATTTAGATATCGATAACAATACTAATAGAACTAATTCCTTATCAGTTTATCCAATTAATTGGAGATTTTTTGTTAATGCTAATACTCAGAAATTAGATTCAATTATGTTGAAGAATGATTCTACTTTAGTGCTTAATAGAACAAGAGTTTATGAAAGCAAATCACCTTATTATAATGAAAGATTTGAAATAGTGCGATATATAACACCTTATGGAAATGGTTTGAATTTAGGCGCTGGTTGGACTTGGAATATGGATATTTCTGATTTTGAGCTATACTTAAAAGGGAAAGTATATATACAAAATACAAATGGTCAAGAAGAACTTGATTTAACTTTCCAATATTACGAAGGACCAAAAGAAAGACAAATCTTAAGCATTAAAAAAGTTTACGACACTTATCCAACTTACGACAAAAATATTGAGAAATATATTCCAGAAATTAAATTTACCCTCGGTGCTGAAGAAACAATGGGGAAATTAATCATTATTCAGTCTGGACATGGATTTGGTGGAAATTCCGATAATTGTGCTGAATTTTGTAAAAAGAAAGGATTCTTCAAAATAAATGGAGTGCAAAAACAAGAACACGATGTTTGGAGAGAATGCGGCAATATTCCTCTTTATCCTCAAGGAGGCACTTGGCTAATTGATAGAACTAATTGGTGTCCAGGAATGGAAGTAGAACCTTATAATTTTGAATTTTCTGAGTTTATAAAGTTAGGAGTTGAAAATCAAGTTGATTACGATATGGAATACTATAACAATTCTTGGAAATATGGCAATGGTGGCAACGAAAGACCATACTATGCAATAACTGGATATTTAGTTACTTATGGTAGTCTGCAGAGCAATGTAGATGCAGAATTAACAGAAATTTTAGCTCCAACTAATAAACAAATCTATAACAGACAGAATCCAATTTGTAACCACCCAGAAATAAAAATTACCAATAAAGGGAAAAGTAAAATAAATTCTGTAGAAATTGAATTTGGAGTGCAAGGTAAAACTAAACAAACAAAAACAGTAAACTTAGCTCTATTCTTCAATCAAAGTCAAATTATTACATTTGAAGACAGTAGTTTAGAAACTCCTGAAATTGCTGGTGTGAACTCAAAATATGAGGTTTCAATTTTAAAAGTAAATAATCAAGTTGATGAATTTAATGGAAATAACAGTATCATTTCAGATTTCAAAGGTACTCCATCATATCCAAGTAATTTACTTTTAGAACTTCAATCAAATAACTATGACGAAATTGGTTCGGACTCCCCTTACCGATACACCCTAAAAAATAGCTTAGGTGAGTTGATTTTCTCCAAAGAATCTACAGAAAACAATAAAACTTATTCCGATTCACTTAAATTAACTGATGGTTGCTATACACTTGAGTTAGAAAATAAACTTGGTTATGGACTATTTTTCTGGTTTTTGCAAAGAAACAATAATGGATCATTAAATAAGTTCAAAGCGGGACAATTTAGATTATTATCTAATGGTCAAAATAAACTTAACTTCAATGTTGATTTTGGTAACAACATCATACATAACTTTACAGTTAGCCCACAACCAACTGTTAGTGTAAGTGCAGAATTGATTGATTTTGGAAAAGTTTTGCAAAAAGATTCATTAATTAAAACATTTGAAATATCTCCAGTTGGCAAAAGTTCTTTAAAAGTAGACAACGTAAATATTCCACTTGGTGCGAACAAAGGATTCTCTATAAACAAAATCTCACCTGCCCTTGGTAGCTCTTTAAAGTCAGGAGAAAAAATGACAGTAGAAGTGAAATATAAATCAACTACTCTTGGAAAGAAAGTAGCAAATTTAGTAGTATCCACCAATGATATGCTATATTCAACAGTAATTGTGAAATTAAATGCAGAAACTACTGATTTGAATAGCATAGCAGATTATATTGAAGATAATATCAATATAGATATAATTGCTAATAATGAAACTCTCACTTTAATTGATAAGAACTTTGAACTTTATGGTAAAAATATAAATTTGAAAATTTTCAATTCGATTGGTAAAGATGTTACGAGAGAATTAATTCAAGAAAACTTTTTTAGTTTCACAAGCAATCAGCAAATTATAGAATTTAACAACTCAATAATTAGTGGGGCTTATTTTCTTGTAATTGAATTTGAAAATAGAAACTTAAGCAAAGTTTTAAACTTTGTTAATTAAGAAATGCTTTCAGCTCTAATTTTACGAATGAACCTAAAGTATTCCACTTTAGGTTTATTTTTTGTGGAAATTGATAATTTAGACCAGCTATAGGTGACAACTGAAATGTCTTATTTTTATTTAGATTTAAGTCATATTGAATTAGCATTTCTATGCTTGCATAGCCAAAAGAATTATTAATTCTCGCTCCAGAATATGAATTTCTAATTCTATTTTGCGTTTCTTTGAATATCAAGTTGTCGTTATCTGTTATTTTTTCAAATTGCTTATAGCTAAACACTTCAATAAGATTATAATGTAAACCACCTCCAATTTTGAAATTCTTTCCAATATTATGTTTATATCTCGCGCCAATTAAATAACCCTCGGTTTCTAAATCAAAAAAATATGAAAAAGAAGCTTGTTTTTCAATTCCGTCCTTGCTAACTAAAGTAAAGCTTTTATTCTCGAAGCTATAACTTGCATTTAAATTACCAAAATCCAATTCGAGTGAAGAATTTTCAAATTGCACACCAATACCAAAAGAGAAACTTTGAGCTTCACCATTTCCAGTTTTAAATTCATTGCAACAAGTTGGATTATTAAATATTGTAGTGAAATTAGTACTGTTTTGGTTAAATTCTTTTTGGTAACCTATTGTAAGATAATAACCATTAGCTTTAGAAACTTGATTTGAACATAAAACAAAAAAAAGAAGTGCCATTAGATAGCACTTCTTTTTAGTATCGATTTTGATGTGGCTACACACCTAATTCTTTTTTAATTTGTTGCACCCAGATTTGAATTCTTTCTTCAGTTTGATCTTCTTGGTTGTCATTATCTATGGCTAAACCAACCCACATACCGTCAGAATCTTGTCCAATTGAATGTTTATGTACGTAGCCATCTATTGAAGTTCTGCCAATAATCTTACCGCCATTCTCACGAACTGGTTTCGCCATTCTTCCAATAGCATCGCAAAAATTATCGCAATATGCTTCTTGATCGCCAGTACCTACAAAAGCTATTGTTTTACCAGTGAAATCTTTTACACACCAATCTTGAAATTTTTCTTCCCAATCATCTTGCAATTCTCCGTCGTTCCAAGTTGGAGTGGCAATAACCAAAGTTTCATAATCGTCCAATTTTTCCAAAGGCACATTCACTATATCATAGATGTCAACGTCAAAGCCGTTAGCTTTTAATTCTTCTGTTACTTGTTCTGCAACAATTTCAGTTACGCCTGTATTTGTTCCATAAAAAAGACCAAGTTTCATTTTTTTCCTTTTATTTTTAGATTAATTTCTACTTTATTTCAATTATAATTCGTTTAAGAAGCAAATTAAGGTAAAATATTTTAAATTTTTAACTATATTTGAAAGTCTCTTTCAAACTAATTTTAAAGTGGAGATTTTTGTGCTCAATTTTGACTTGTACAAATACTATATGGATAGCAGAGAAAATAACATCATTTTAACATTTAAAGGAGCTCTTTCACAAGAGATTCTTGTTGAAATGGGTGATATTTTACGAACAAAGCTTATTTTAGACAAACAAATCAAGAAAATTTTTGCTGTATTTGTTGAAATGGCTCAAAATATTATGCACTATTCCGCTGAAAGAGATTTCAGTGAAAAAGAGCAAAAAGAAATTGGTGTTGGAATTGTGCTTTTTACACAAAATAAATCTCAATATTTCATAACTTCTGGAAATTTAGTCAATTCAAGCATTTGCGAAAGGCTCAAACTAAAACTTGATAGAGTTAATGAACTTGATAGCGAAGGATTAAAACAATTGTATAAAGAGCAATTAACCAAACCTCAAGAGAATGAAAGCAGAGGTGCTGGATTGGGATTTATTGATATGGCTCGTAAGTCAAGCAATAAAATCATATATAGCTTAAAAGAGGTTTCCAATGAACACCATTTTCTCGAATTAACAATCACATTTAATAAAGATGTAATCAAGGAGTAATTAAAATTATGGAAAGTTTAAAAATTGAAGGAAGCAAAACCAAAGCTTACATAAACTTCGATGCTGAGTCAGGAGTTTTGGAAATTGGTGGCGAATCCTACCCAGAAAATGCATTAGAATTTTTCAAACCAGTTTATGATTGGTTAAATTCATATTTCAATGAATTCAAAGGTGAAGTTACATTCAACTTTAAAATGATTTATTTCAATACTTCATCTTCAAAAGCTATTTTAGATATTTTGGATTTGATTGAAAACTATCACAAAAGTGGTGGTAAAATCACTCTAAATTGGCATTATGAATCAGACGACGAAGATATCCAAGAAAGCGGAGAAGAGTTCGCTGAAGGTCTTTCTGTGCCTTACAACATTATTGCTTATTAATTAATCTAGTCCAAACAAAATGAACGAAAATTACACTTCCGAAAGCGAACAAATATTTGCAAACGAAATCAAAGCTATAGAGAAAGCTCAAAAAGTTGTTGACTCAGTTTCTATTTCAAAAGATGATTTATATGATTCTTTTGTAGAGCTTTTGGAAGATTATAAAAGTTTGTACAATCAGTCTGTGAAAATGACTCGCATTAGTGATTCCACACAAAGAAAACTGATTAAAGTGCAATCGAAATTAGAAGAGCAAAATAATCAAATCAATCAAGTAAACGATCAGTTGCAAAATCTGAACGCTACTAAAGATAAATTTTTCTCTATTATTTCTCACGATTTAAGAAATCCAATTTCTTCTGTTTTGCTTATGGTTGAAATGTTGAAGCATAACTTCGACAATTTTACAAAAGACAATTTAATTACCTATATTGGTAAAATAAACGACTCAATCAAATTGGTTCACGATTTATTTGAGAACCTTCACCGTTGGTCGCAAACTCAAAACGGCACTATTGAATTCAAACCTCAACTTTTTGAATTGAAAACTGTTACCGAAAGAGTTTTTGCTATTGTTAAAAACCACGCCGACAATAAAACAATTAATCTAATTTGCGATGTAACAACTGATGACAAAATTTTTGGCGACCCAAATATGATTGAAACGGTAGTTCGTAACCTTTGCACTAATGCAATTAAGTTTACTAATCCAAACGGTTTGGTGAAAATTACATTAGAAAGTCAAGCTAAGTTCGACAAAGTTACTGTAGAAGATAATGGCGTTGGAATGAATGAAACAATTCGAGAAAAACTATTCAAAATCAATGAAAAAATTTCAAGCAAAGGAACAGCCAAAGAAGTTGGAACTGGTTTGGGTTTAATTCTTTCAAAAGAATTTATTGATGCTCACAAAGGGAAAATTTGGGTAGAAAGTGAAGTTGGAGTTGGTACAAAATTTATATTTCGAATTCCAAAAGAAAACACATTAGAAGTTTCTCCTCAATCTTAAGATTCTGAAAATAATCAATTTAAATTAAGGGTGCATTTTTTGCACCCTTTTTTTTGCCTTCTTAACATTTAGACAAAAAAGAACCTTCCGAAGGTTTCAAACCTTAGGAAGGTTGGTTTTTAAGTTGAAGTTTTAATCACAAATTTATGCTTCTACGTAGTCTTCAATTGGGTTACACGAACAAACTAAGTTTCTATCTCCAAATGCATCGTTCACTCTCGATACTGTTGGCCAGAATTTAGTACGTTTAGTATGTTCCGATGGGAAAGCAGCTCTTGCTCTTGAGTAAGAGTGATTCCAATCGTCTGCAATCACAACTGATTGTGTATGAGGAGAATTTACAAGCAAGTTATCTTCTTTAGGTGCAATTCCTAATTCGATTTCTTTTATTTCAGCTCTAATTGATTTCATTGCTTCAATAAATCTATCCAATTCATGCAATGGCTCAGATTCTGTTGGCTCTACCATTAATGTACCAGCTACTGGGAAAGAAACAGTTGGTGCGTGGAAACCGTAATCCATAAGTCGTTTAGCTATATCTGTTACTTCAATACCTGCTGTTTGCTTAAAGCCGTTCATATCGAAAATTAATTCGTGTGCTACATAACCTTTTGAACCTGTATATAACACTTTGTAATCATTTTCCAACCCTCGTTTAATGTAGTTTGCATTAAGAATTGCCAATTCAGTTGCTTTTTTCAAACCATCTGCACCTAACATTTTTATATATGCATAAGAGATTACTAGGATTGAAGCGGAACCCCAAGGTGCTGCAGATATGGCGGAAATAGATTTTTCTTTAGCCATTTGCACTACAGAGTGACCTGGCAAGAATGGTACTAAGTGGGAAGCTACACAGATTGGGCCAACACCAGGTCCACCTCCTCCGTGAGGAATACAGAAAGTTTTATGTAAGTTTAAGTGGCAAACATCAGCATTGATTAAACCAGGCGATGTCAAGCCAACTTGTGCGTTCATATTAGCACCGTCCATATAGACTTGACCACCATTTGAGTGGATTAATTCATTAATTTCTAAAATATTCTCATCGAATAGTCCAAATGTAGATGGGTAAGTAACCATCAAAGCAGCAAGATTTTCTTTATTTGCTTCTACTTTCGAATTAAAGTCAGCAAAATCAATAGTCCCATCTGTCATAGTTTTTACTACAACTACTTTCATTCCAGCCATAACAGCACTTGCTGGATTAGTTCCGTGTGCTGAAGCTGGGATAATACAAACATTGCGGTGAAAATCGCCTCTTGAGTGGTGGTAAGCACGAATAACCATTAGTCCTGCATACTCTCCTTGAGCTCCAGAATTTGGCTGCAATGAAACTCCTGAGAATCCAGTTATTTCAGCTAAGTCTTTTTCTAATTCTTCTATTAACTTAATATAACCAGTCGCTTGTTCTAATGGTGCGAATGGGTGAATATTGCCGAATTCAGGGAAAGTAACCGGAATCATTTCGGCTGTTGCGTTCAATTTCATTGTGCAAGAGCCAAGTGGAATCATAGATTGAGTTAAAGACAAGTCTTTATTTTCGAGAGTTTTCAAATAGCGAAGCATATCTGTTTCACTATTTACAGAGTTAAATATTTTGTGTGTTAAATATTCGGATTTACGAATTACTGAATCTGGAATTTTGCTTTCAGCAATTAATGAATCATCAATATAGACAACTTTTGCGTGGAAATCAGCAAAAATGCTTACTAATTCTTGTAAATCAGAAAACGAAGTCGATTCATTAATAGCCACATTTACTTGAGTGTCGTG
The DNA here is from genome assembly GCA_964650885.1 of uncultured Hyphomicrobiales bacterium. Taxonomy (GTDB): domain Bacteria; phylum Bacteroidota; class Ignavibacteria; order Kapaibacteriales; family UBA2268; genus JAPLFM01. Next base: position 242,673 of record CAZYXG010000001.1, read on the forward strand.
GAAATAAAAGTTTACTTGCTTATGTTCTGCAATATTACGAAGTTTTTCTACATTTGCTAATGAATCTAATTCAAAGCGAACTGTATCGAAATAGTAGGTATTTAACTGAGTGAAGCCAAGTTTTGTTACTTCGTTCTCCAATTTTTTTGCCATATTATGACTTCTTTCAGCAATTGCCTTTAAACCTTTTGGGCCATGGTAAACTGCATACATACTTGCCATTACAGCTAAAAGTACTTGTGCAGTACAAATATTAGAAGTAGCTCTTTCACGTTTGATGTGTTGCTCACGTGTTTGCAATGCCATACGCAAAGCTCTATTACCTTTTGAATCAATTGTGAAGCCAATCATTCTACCAGGTATATTACGTTTAAAAGCGTCTTTTGTAGCAAAATATGCAGCATGTGGTCCACCAAATCCCATTGGAACACCGAATCGTTGAGTAGTTCCAACTGCAACGTCTGCTCCCATTTCTCCTGGAGATTTTAATAATGTTAAACTTAAAATATCGGAAGCAAGACAAGTGAAAATACCTTTTTCTTTGCAACGAGAAATCAAATCAGTGTAATCACTAATTTTACCATCTTTATTAGGATACTGCAGCATTACTCCAAGTACAGTTTCATCAAGTTCAAATGTTTTTGAACAAGCAACCACTATTTCTATGTTTAATGGAGTAGCTCTTGTTTTAATAATGTCAATAGTTTGAGGAAAACATTTTTCAGAAACTAAGAACTTAGTCTGGCTTGGCTTACGCATTGAATAGAACAAGTGCATAGCTTCGGCAGCAGCCGTTCCTTCGTCTAAAAGTGAAGCATTTGCAATTTCCATTCCAGTCAAATCAATAACCATTGTTTGGTAGTTGATAAGTGCTTCCATTCTACCTTGAGAAATTTCCGCTTGATAGGGCGTATATTGAGTGTACCAACCTGGGTTTTCCATAACGTTTCTAAGAATAACAGCAGGCGTGATAGTAGGATTATATCCCAAACCAATATATGATTTGTAAATTTTGTTTTGTGAAGCAATTTCTTTGATTTTACTTAAAAACTCAAATTCTGAGATAGGTTCAGAAATATTGAGAGATTTGTCAGTTCTAATTTGTGCTGGGATTGTATTGTCAATAAGGTCATCGAGTGAATTTAAGTTCAACCCAGCTAACATTTGACTTACTTGTTCATCAGTAGGACCGATATGACGATTGATAAACCTGTCATAATGCGAGAAATTATTCATCTTTTTGTGTAATTATTGAGTTTTGAAAATTATTATACTTATAGACTACTAAATTATCAATAAATTGAGTGATTTCAAAGTTTGTATGTGTGGAGAAGTGATGATTTTGGAAAAGGTAGAGATGTTGTTACAAAACTTAATCAAAAATTAAGTTTTGTAACAATTTTTCATTTCAAAAGAACTACATTATTATTTGTAAACTTACCATTAGGAGTTTTCATTCTTAAGAAATAAGTTCCATTTGCAATATTAGTAATATCAATTTCTTGAACATTATCATTTTTGTACTTATCCAAAGTTGCATTAAAATCTACTTTTTTAATTAAATTGCCTAACAAATCATTCAAGTAAAATCTAAAGATACCTTTTTCTTCTGTGTTTAGATAAATTGAAATTTTATCTGAAAATATTTTATATTCAAAAGATGTAATTACAAAAAAGTAAACTTGTCTTATATTTTCAGCACACATAGTTAGTTTTATTAAGCTTGGATCGTTATAAATTAAATTATAATTACTTGTATCATCAATAGCTTGAAATTCACTTATTAAGGTATCTGATAATTATGAAGTTAAACAAATATTAAAAGAATAGTCAATATTTAATTGCAATTTATATGAAGGGAACTTAATTGTAAGGATCATTAAAGAATCATTTGAAATTACTGAGTACTGTTCTGAAACTGAAACAATCTTAAACAATTTTTTAGGAATGCTAAATTTTACAAACAAAGTATCTGGCAGAACTAAGCTATCACATTTTGCTAATAATGTACCATCAATACAAAATTTATCACTGACTGGAATGATTGTATCAGATAGTGTAATGGACAAATATGGCTTACAAATATTTCTGGGATTTGGTATTGAATCTTGAAAGTAACTTTGCAAAAATGTTGGGAAGTCAATATTGCAAGGGTTATTAAGTGAATTTGAGTTTTTTATAAAATTACAACTATTGCCAATTTTATTTGGTTGTTCAATAACACTTAAGGTTCTTTGGAATTCATTAACAATATAAATTTAAATGTTGTTATTATCTAAATTATGAACAGCTGCTAATTTCTCAGTTGCGGGGAAATACAAATTTTTATTTTTAACAGTTATTTCACCATTGCCATTGTTCAAGTTCATATCAACTATAGAGTAATGTATGCCTGAAATAGGCTTATTCCAATTGCTAATATTATCTAAAACTGCACAAGGAGGGGAAGTAAAAATATAGAATAAATTTTTATATTTGGGATTTGGTATAATTAAAGCAGAATTTGAACTTGAATATCCCCCTAATAATCCAAAAGAATTTGGCATTATGTTATTGTTCTTATCCCAAACCGTTACACCGTCAGTTTAAAAGAGTAAATTTCCAAATTCATCAGAAATGTAAGCAGAACCTTCATAAGTATCTAAATTTGAACCTGTTAAATTAATTGGTTCACCATCGGATGTATTAAAGGTAATACCAGCACTATTTCCAAAATACCAATTATCATTTTGATGGAAATTGATTTTTTGGGAGTAACTATTTGCTAATATTATTATTAATGAAATTATAGTAATAATTAATTTTTTCATATGAGTTTTTTCAATTTGTAAAACAAGGTTAAATTCGTTATTACTTAGATTTGATAAGGTTAATTTCTTGCAATTTATGAAAAATAAATTAAATAAAAAAAATGATAGGATTATATTCTAAAAAAAAAACTCCACTTTCTTTCAAAAGTGGAGCTTTTCTATTTTTAAAAATATTTAGTTGAATTAAACCCAGCCACGCAATTTACAAGCTTCTGCTACACGTTGAATTGAAATCAAGTAAGCAGCATCTCTCATATAAACTCCTTTTGAGCGAGCCATATTAGAAACAGCTGTGTAAGCATCTGTCATTTTTTTGTCTAATTTATCAAAAACTTCGTCTCTATCCCAATAGTAGTTCATGTTGTTTTGTACTTGTTCAAAATAAGAGCAAGTTACTCCACCAGCGTTCGCCAAAAAGTCTGGAATCATCCATATATTTTTGCTTTTAATTACTTCGTCAGCTTCTGGAGTTGTAGGTCCATTCGCACCTTCTGCTATAATTTTAACTGTGTCTTTAATCATTCCTACTGTGTCTGAATTAACTTGATTTTCAAGAGCTGCTGGAATCAAGATGTCAACTTCTTGGCTAATCCAAGCATTGCCATCTAAAATTTCATAGCCCATATCTTTTGCTTTAGGTACGTTGATTTCGCCAAATTTATTTGTGATAGAAAGCAATTCATCTAAATTAATACCATTAGCTTTTTTATAAGTGTATGCTTTTTGCTCACCGTGGTTCCAGCAAGAAACAGCTATAACTTTACCACCGTATTGTTGGTATTTATCAATTGCATAGCGAGCAACATTTCCAAAACCTTGCACTGAAGCAGTAGTCTTGAATGTTTCCAAGCCAAGTTCTTTCAATGCTTCTCTAATAGTGTAAACAACTCCATAGCCAGTTGCTTCAGTTCTACCAAGTGAACCGCCGTGTCCAGCTGGTTTGCCAGTAATAAAACCAGGGTATTTCCCACCAGTAATTTTTTCATATTCATCTAACATCCAAAGCATGTGCTGACCTGTAGTCAAAACATCTGGAGCTGGAACATCTTGCAATGGTCCAACATTTTTAACTACTTGTCTAACCCAACCACGGCAGATTGCTTCTTGCTCTCTCATTGATAGGTTATGTGGATCGCATATAACGCCACCTTTACCACCACCGAGAGGAATATCTACTACTGCTGTTTTCCAAGTCATCCACATTGCCAAAGCACGAACAGTATCTACTGTTTCTTGTGGGTGGAAACGGATTCCGCCTTTAGATGGTCCACGAGCATCGTTATGCTGCACTCTGAACCCACGAAATACTTTATATGAACCGTCGTCCATTCTAACAGGAATATTGAAAGAGAATTCTCTATCTGGATTTCTTAATAAATCACAAGTTGCCTCGTCCAAACCTAGATTAGCGGCAATTGCATCAAACTGTTGTTGAGCCATTTTAAACGGATTGAATGATCCCGAAGACATATTTACAACCTCTGTATGAAAAAAAATGTAAATTTTGAATATGTTTAAAATGTAAATTACTAAATTGCTTTAACTTTTAGTGTACAAAATTACTTTAATATTGAAATTTTACTTCAAAAATATAATTATTTTGCTTTCCTGCTTAGGTTTTGCTAATGCTCAGAACGATTTGCAAGTATCTCAGAACGAAACGGAAAACTTAAAACCTATCTATGAATATGGTTTTATGGGCTTTTCTAACTTGGGTATATTCAATACCGATATAAAAGGTGCGAAAGGATTTGAGAATTGCTGTACAGGATTCAACACTGGTTTTGGCTTGGGCTTAACTTTAGGTCTTACTTATAAATACTATTTTACTGATTTCATTGCTTTTAATGCTAAAATTGGATATTTGAATCAGAATGCTACTTTCTATACTTCTGAATTCAAACCAATCTCTCTTATTGTCAATAATGTAGAGAAATTCCAAGATGCTGAAATTGAACATAGCTTGAAACTTGACTTTAATAGAGTTATAGTCTCACCTGGCATATCTTTAAAAGTTTGGAAAGTGGCGAATTTGAATTTCAATTATTTAATGAATGTTTCTGTGGCAACTGGTTTCCATCAAGAAGAGCGGCTAATTGTTCCAAATCAAGGAAATTTTGAGAATAATTCAAGAATTAGAAATACATTCAGTGGTTCATTCAAATCAAACACTTTAATTCACTATTTAGCTATTGGGATTAACAAAGCCATACCTCTCAATACAAATGGCTCACTTATCCTTTCTCCAGAGGTGAATCTAATTATTGGAATGAACAACCAAGTTGATTATGGTGTGCTGAAAAATAATTTCTTCTCTTTCGGTTTCATTCTTGCTTTCCGCAAATTCGATGATAGAATTGAAAATCCGCTTGAACCAAAATAAAAAAGCCACCTTAGTTCTCCCAAAGTGGCTTATTACTCAATTTCTTCTGCTTACTTCAATCTAAATTTAATTGGTACTGTTAGCCAATATGCCACAGGTGCTTGATTTTGAAATGCTGGTTTATAGCCAGTAAATTCCATTACTGATCTGATAGCTTCATTATTGAACACTACATTTGAAGTAGATAATATTTTTGTGTTAGCTGGTTTGCCATCAGCACCAATCAGCACTTGAACAACTACATTACCTTCTAATCCAGTTTTTAAGGCAGCTAATGGATAAATAATAGTTTTTTGCAAACCTGCATAATCAATAGTAGCTTCTTTTTCAACATCCACAAAGGTATCTTCTGGCATTCCTGTAGATTCTACTACCCCATTCATATTGACTTTGCTTGGGTAATCATCTAACTTAACTTTTCCTAAATCTAATTTATCAGAACTGCCTTTTGTTGCACTAACAAAACCCATTTCTTTAAGGTCTGCAAAATCATTTGTAGGCAAATCAGAAGAAACTGGAACTATTATCCCTGCAGTTGCTAATGTGCCAATAGTTTGTTGTATTGAGCTAGCTGGTTCAATTTGAACTGGGATTTTTACAATTTCTGGAATAATTGGATCTGATAATATAATTGGTCCATTCCCAATTCCTTTTGTTGTTGTGGGAATAACTTGAATTATTTCGTTGATTTTATAGATGCCGAAGAAGGCAAGCATAACTAATAGAGAAACAAACATACCAGTTCTAGTTGAACTAATTATTTGTTGTTTAAGCTCTTTGGCTCCGTATTGGGAATTTTGAGCTGCTAAGAAAGAAAATAATGCATTCATTTTATTACCTCTTTTGGTAAAAAGTATGGACAAATAAATTTAACAAAACTAAAAGTAAGTCATTAAAACTTTTAGTTCAAATTGCTTGAACTAACTTATGTCATTTGCCTATTGGTGCTAATATTATTTCTTTTCTTTGAGCTTCACCTATTTGGTTGGTTGAGAAATTGAATTTGTTTTAAAATTTTTGCCACTTTGGGTAAACTCAAAATGTTTACCCATTTTGATAAAATTAGTTCAATCTAAATTTAATTGGAATTGACATCCAAGTTGCAACTGGTTGTTTATTTTGAATTGCAGGTTTGAAACCTTTAAATTCACTAATTGCTTTTACAGCGTTTTCGTTCAACATTTTATTATCTGTAGAAAGAATCCTAGTTTTTTTAGGTCTTCCATCAGCACCAATCAATACTTGAACAACAACTGTACCTTGAATACCAGCTCTTTTAGCAAGTTCAGGATAATCTACTGATTTTTGTAATTCAGCATAATCAACAACTGCTTCTTTTTCTACAGCTATAAAGTCGTCAGGATCAAGTTCTTTTTCTTGAGTATTACCCACATTTACATCGCCACGTTTAGCATCTAAATCAATATTTCCCAAATCTAAATTAGAAATGTCTATATCGCCTCTAGTAGCAAGAGCTTTACTCATTTCGTCAACGGAAGCGAAAATATCTTCAGTTACTTGACTATCCTCTACTGGATTTGGAGTACCTGCAATAACAGTCGTTCCCAGATCCTGAATCACTTCTTCCACTGGTGGAGGTGGTGCAGTATCATCTATTGGTGGAGGTGGAATATCAACAATTTGCATCTTAGCAGCTGACAAATCTTTTGCTTTTCTAGCTTCTTCAATAGCTTCATTAATTTTATAGCTACCAAACATTATCAAAAGCAAAAGAACAGAAGCAATAAGTCCATATCTTGTAAATACAGTTATGAATTTTTTTATTTCAAACGCACCATATTCGGAACGCTGTGGAACTGGAACTATTATAGTACTCATTTTTTCATCCCTTCAATTTTTTTCATATCAGGTTCGCTAAGAGTAGCTAAAGTAAATTTGCGTTTTCTTTTCACTGGTAGACCAGTGGTAGGGTCTTTCTCTTTATCTAACTGCTCTTTAATTCCAAGTTCAGCTTGGTTTAACTGATCTAAGATATTAATAGCTGCTTTATAAGGAGCTTCTTCGGAAATTTTCAAAACAGTAATTAATTTATTTTTAACTGCTGGTTTCAAATTTTCTCTAAGAGCAATTGCCGAAATTTCTTTCAAAGAAGTTTCTTTTATTTCTTCATCTGCAATATACCAATAAACTTTTTGCTCACTATCTACGAAAATAGACATTAATTCTGATTTTTTAACATCTACTTCTTTATCTTGCTCAGGTGGAACACTCATTTCCATCACCTGAGGTGTAGCCATAGTAGTTGTAAACATAAAGAATGTCAAAAGCAAAAATGTGATATCCACCAAAGGAGTCATATCGAGTGTGAACCCAACTCTTTTCTTAGCTTTTCTTTTGGATGACTTTCCACGTTTTGGTTTGTGGCCTCCGCCTAATGAACCGCCGCCTGCCATACACTATCCTTTCAATTTCAAATTTATAATAGTGTTTCTATTAAATGAAACACTGAGTTTTAGTTTATTTACTGAATTTTATCAGTAACATAGTTAAATTGAGTAAATTTATTTTTTCTCAATACTTCCATTGCGTCAGAAATCCATTTAAATCTAATATCCTGATCGGCATCGATTGCAAACTTTGTTTTGCCAGCAACTTTATAAGTTTGCTTTAGCACATCGTTAAGTTGTTCCAAGTCAACTTTTATTTGAGCTTTGTCAAGTGGATATTTCATAGCTGTTCGCACAGCATTCCAACTTTTCTCATCAGTCATTTCATAGTAATATGAAGTGTCTTTTTTAGTCGAATCTTGAAAAGCAATTTTAATAACAGCTAAATCTTTTTCTGGTAATTTTGAAGTATCAGCTTTTGATTTTGGTCTAGTTATCATAAATTTTTGCTCGTTTTCTGCTTCTGATTTAAACTTAGCAGTAAACATAAAAAATGTTAGAAGCAAAAATGTGATATCCACCAAAGGCGTCATATCAATCACAAAGCCGACACGTTTCTTTTTAACTTTAGGCACTTAAATGCTCCTATGCAATTATTTTTTAATTCTAGTTGTGAAGATTTGCATCACTGAAAGAATAGCTTCATCTATAGCATAAACAAATCCATCTACTATAGTAGTAAAGAAATTATATGCAAGAATACAAATTGTAGCAGCAATCAAACCACCAGCTGTGTTATATAATGCTTCAGAAATACCCAAAGAAAGTTGAGTTGCAGAAACAGTACCAGATAAAGCAAGAGCTTGGAAAGCTTTAATCATACCCAATGTAGTTCCCAAAAGACCAACCATCGTAGCAACAGAAGCAATTGTAGAAAGAATAACTAAGTTTTTCTCTAAAAGTGGTGTTTCTAAGTTCATAGATTCATCAATAGAGCGTTGAATTTCAGAAAGTTTTTGTTGATCGTTTAGCTGACCGTCAGTTTCAACTTGCACATATCTTTCAATACCAGCACGCATTACATTTGCCAAACTTCCACGTTGGGTTTTGCAGGCAGCAAGTGCTTCATCAATTTTCCCAGCAGCAAGCAATCCTTCTAATTCTTTAGAGAATATATTAGGTGCCTTATTGCCACGAGCTTTTGTAATCGTCAAACCACGTTCTACTGTATAAGCTACCGAAATCAAGATGAATGAAAGTAACAACGCAACAAGTGGTCCACCTGTATAGATTGTAGCCAATACATTTCCTGGTTTTGGTTCGTGTTTAGTTGCAGGGTCGTTGAATCCACTCGGTGCACCCATTATTGTAAAGTAAAACACGAATGACACAACTACCAATGCTACGATAGTAAAGGTATTGAATAAACCTTTCATAAAATTCCTTTTAGTTTAAAGTTAAATTATTAATAATATTTTTTGAATTTTCAATTGTATCAGTTATTTCAAAAACTGTGTTCAATCTTGTAGAAACTAAAATTGTTTCTAACTGTTTATTGATTCCAACAAGAATAATTTTCTTTTGTTGTCTGGCAAAATTTGTGTGTGCCGAAATTAGCACTCCCAAAGCTGTCGAATTCAAATAAGTTGCTTTTTCTAAATCTACAATTACAGAAATATTTTTAGTTGCAATTATGTTTGCAAGCATATCACGCAAATAATCAGTTTCTTCGCCACCAATAAACTGACCTTTCAGTTTAATTATGGTAAAATTTGAACTTTCTTCGACTATTAATTGCGACATAAAAATATAAACTTATCAATCTTACAGAATACAAAGTTATTGATAAATTAACAATTATCTAAACTAAATTTATCCAAACTAGAGATTAACCAAATCTTAACAATTATTCTCGCTTCAAAGAGCCAACTACAAAACGCTTAATTTGCCTAAAATCATTCACTAAGTTGATATTAAACTTAGACAAATTGAAAATATTTGCAATTTCCAAATGAGTTGTGTCGCCCAATTCTAAATAAAAATTAGCACTCTCATCAAGCATAGCAGGAAAAATATCAGCAAATCTTTTATAAAAGTCAAGACCATCGTTCTTATCTGTCAATGCAATTTCTGGCTCAAAGAAAATTTCTTTTTCCAATTGCTTATAATCTAATAACGGAATATAGGGTGGATTGGATACAATTATATCGTATTTTTTTTGAGGAATTTCATTTAATATGTCAATTTTCTTGAAAAACACATTTTTTACTTCATTCAAACTAGCATTTTCTTTTGCTGTTTGCAGTGCTTCTTGCGAAATATCCAAGGCGAAAACTTCAGATTCAGGCAAGAATTTGGCTAAGGATATTGCTATACAGCCAGAGCCAGTCCCAATTTCTAAAATTCGTAAGTTCTTTTTTTCTGAATTGTGCGAAACAATAATTTCTACTAATTGTTCCGTTTCGGGGCGAGGAATTAGCACGCTTGAATTCACATTGAACTTCAGCTTATGGAAATCTACATTGCCTAAAATATATTGAAGAGGTTCTCCAGAAGCTCTACGTTTCACGTATTCCCTTAATTGAGAAAGTTCTTGCTCGGAAAGTGGCTTATCGAAATTGGTGTATAGATACAGTCTTTCACATTTTATCACTTCACATAAAAGCAATTCAATATTAAGTCGTTGGGATTCAATATGTTTCTCTTTGAAAAAATCTGTTCCCCAGTTGATTAACTCAATTATTGTCCAAACTTTTTGCAATTACTTTACCTTGCTAAGTAAGTTCAATAAAGCCATTCTTGTATAAAGTCCGTTATTTGCTTGTTTATTAATTAATGAATTTGAGTGTTTTTGCAAATTCACATCTAATTCAACTCCTAAATTAACAGGGCCAGGGTGCATAAATTTTAAATTAGGAAATTTCACTAAGTGTTTGGCTTTAAGTCCATAGTATTTATAGAATTCACTTTTACTTGCTATTAATCCATTTGCCATTCTTTCATTTTGTAAACGCAAACAAGTTATAACATCATTATTTGCAACAGCTTCATCAATATTTGCCCAAGTTTTATATTTGGAAAATCTTGGAAGAAGAGGATTTGGTCCGCAAATGCTAATATCAGCACCTAATAAAGCAAGTAAGTGAAGATTTGATTTAGCTACCCTGCTATGAAGTATATCGCCAACAATGCATATTTTCAAACCTTTTATATATCCAAACTCTTCTTTAAGGGTGAATGCATCGAGCAATGCCTGGCTTGGGTGTTGATTTTTCCCATCGCCACCATTCAAAATATGCAAACCCAAAGAATCGTGTGCAAGTTTAGCAGCATTGGTGTGAGTGTGTCTAATTACTAAATAATCACAAGTTAAATCAGCAAAAGTCTGAATAGTATCGGAAAAAGACTCACCTTTTTTCAAACTGCTATTATCTAAGTCTAGACTTATAGTGTTAGCCCCAAGCTTTTTAGCAGCTAATTCAAACGAAAGTTTTGTGCGAGTTGAAGGTTCAAAGAAAAGTAAGCCAACAGTTTTGTCAGCCAAATTGTTTGAGAATTTTAGTTTAGATTTTTTAATAGCAGAAGTTTCTGCAAAGACTTCATTCACATCATTTAAATCTAAATCTCTAATGTCGAGGATTGAGCGATGTTTGAACATAATATTTAATAAATTAGCTAATTAAAAAAAAAGCCGCTCCGGAGAACGGCTTTCTAAGATAATATTAATTAATAATATTATTTTTTCTTAACAGCAGCTTTTTTAGCTGGAGCTTTTTTGCCAGTTGCGTTAACTGTTTCAGCTAATGCTTTACCTGGTTTGAATTTCGCAACTTTTTTAGCAGCGATAGCAATAGCAGCACCAGTTTGTGGATTTTTACCATTTCTTGCAGCACGAGCAGCAACAGAAAAAGTACCAAAACCGATAAGTGTTACATTACCACCAACTGTCAATTCGTTAGAAATTGCAGAGATAGTTGAGTTGATTGCTTTTTCAGCATCAACTTTAGTTAAGCCAGAGCCAGAAGCAACTGCGCTTACTAATTGTTGTTTATTTAATCCCATAAATACTCCTAAATATAGAGTTGAACAAAGGTTTACCTGAATACGTTAGCAAGTTAAACATAAATTTTACTTTTCCAAACATTATTTTTTTCCACATTGCATTTTATTGAGAAAAAAGCCGTTTTTAGTAGCTATTCGGGGTGTTTTTTATGAATTACTTAGAAGTTTTATGAGTTTTTTGTAATTTTTTCAAAAAAATGGCATGACTGATATTTTTAGTCGTTTTTTATTATTTTATGCCAAAAAGCTTTGATATGACTAATTTGTTGTGAAATATATACTCAATCATAGTATAAACAGTAAAGCAAGTTAGTGCCAAATTTGCAAGCCATACATACTGATTATATACTAATTGATTCAAATTTTCAAAACTTAGGTATCCAAGATTTGTGAAAAAATATACTGCCATAGCATATCCAAACAGCGTAAACTGAGCAAATGTCTTTATTTTGGCATTTTGAGAAGTTATAATAGGCATTTCATGGGAATCGGCAAATAAGCGAAGGAATGTGATAAATAAATCTCTAATAATTATAATGATAATCATCCAAAATGGAATAATGTCTTTAAGCACAAACGCCACCAATGCAGCACTTGTTAGTACTTTATCTGCTAATGGATCAATGAATATACCCCATTTGGAGCTTTGCTTGTATTTCCTTGCATACCAACCATCGAAATAATCGGACAATGCACCTATTAGAAACAATACGCAAGCTAAAGCAACAAACTTCTTATCACTTCCTATGAATAGGAAAAGAAAGATTGGTGCAATAAGTATTCTAACTAGCGATATAAGATTTGGTATTGTCAATATTAACTCATTATTTCGATTGCAGTTTCTAAAATAGATGTATATGATTCAGCACTTAATGAAGCTCCACCGATTAATCCACCATTCACTTCATCTATAGATAATATTTCTTTTGCATTATTTGCATTCAAACTACCGCCATATAGCACAGGCACAGACAATCCATTTAACTGAAAAATATCCAACATAGTATTTTTTATGAAAACGTGAGTTTCGGCAATCTGATTTGGCAATGGAGTAAGACCAGAACCAATAGCCCATACTGGCTCATAAGCAATTGTTAAATTTTTCAAATATTGGGAATCTAAATTGTGAAGTTCAGTTTTAAGAAACTTATTAAGAATTTCGTTTGTTCTATCAGAGATTCTCATTTCAAGCGATTCACCAATGCAGTAAATTACTTCCAAACCGCTTTCAAATGCTTTTAATAGCTTCTTTTGAATTGTTTCGCCTTTCTCTCCAAATTGTGTTCTTCGTTCGGAATGTCCAATAAGGACATAGTTGCAACCAATATCCTTAAGCATAGCAGCCGAGATTTCCCCTGTAAAAGCTCCATTTTCTTCACCACTGCAGTTTTGAGCTCCCACTCTAACTTTAGTATCTTTAAGTATATCTATTGCTTTATTAATATTTGTGTATGGTGGAAAAATAGAAATTCCAATGTCTCCAATATCATTCTTTTCAACAAACCTTTTCAAGGTATTTGCCAAATTTGCTGTTTGTTCTAAATTGGTATTCATCTTCCAATTTCCAGCTATCATCATATTTTTCATCGTTGTTCCCCACTCACTTTTTTGAATTTATAATTGTCTAAGTTTAAGTCAGACTCAAATCCCCATCCAGAAATTCTTTCATAAGGAGAGCTGTAAGTAACAAATTTATCACTAAATAGCTTCTGTGCTTTGTTATCCCAAAAAAGATAATTTGTTCTTAAACCCGCTTTGCTACTATCTGAAAGCACAAAAACCTTGCCATAAGCATACATATTCTTTGAATTATCATCTATAACCACACAGTCAGCTTCCATATATGTAATTCTTTTGCCATTTGTTTTCGAAAAGAAATCAACTTTCACCAAACTATCAAGAACTGTTTTTCTTTGCTCATTGTATATTCTTGCAATTTTGGAAGTAAGTTTTGCTTTCGTATAGTTAGAATCAATAAAATAACCAGAAAAATCGTAAGATACTTGGTCTGCACCCTCAGTTGCATCTTCTAGCTTTTTTACTTTTGTAACTTCTTCATTGCAAGAAAGTATAATTAATGAAAGAAATACTATAATTATAAAATTTTTCATTTAGCATTTTTATAAAAAATGGGTGTTCGCCTAAAACAAACACCCAAAGTTAAACATTTATTTCAATCAAATTTATCTTTTGACTGTAAACTTCTCTTGGCTAAGTTTTCCATTGGCACTAACAAGCACAACATAAGCACCACTTGACAAATCGGAAACTGAAATTCCATTTTGATTATTGCTAATCATAAAGTCTTTCAATTCTTTGATTAATGCTCCTGTAGAGCTGTAGATTCTTATGAAATCAGCTTTTGCAGGTTCTTTCAATGAAATATTTAAAAAGTTATCAGTTGGAGAAGGAGAAAGTGAAATCCCTAATTCATTAGAAATTGCTTCTTCTCTCACTGAAGCTATATCCCCAGCACCACTCAAATAAAATCTTTTAATGTTGTTTGGTTTAGTTGCGTTGGATGTCATCAACAATTGAGCATTAAAGAAACCAGTTTCTTTGGGTTGAAAGCTAACTTCTAATTGATAATTGCCAAATTGAGGAATAGTTGCGTTTTTACTAGAAACCACTTTAAATTGGCTTTTAGTATCATTCAAAATTTCGCAATCTGTTATTTTTAGTACATCAGTACCAATATTATTAATATTGATAGTTTTAACTTGTTGTGTTTTTAAAGTACCAAATTTCAATGAATCGTTTAGAACTTCAAAGTCAGAAAAAGGAACAACATTTTTACCAGCACCAGTCATATCTATTGAAAGAGTTGGGTTAGTTTGTGCATTTGAATAAACACTAAAGTTTGAATAGTAACTTTCGTCAGTTGTTGGTATGAATCTAATTTTCATATCAAATCTCTGACCTGCTTCTAATCTATCTGGAAATGGACCTGAAAGAATTTTAAAATTCAAAGTATCTTCTTGAGAAAGCAATGATGCTCTAGCTACTTCTAATGTAGCATTCCCTGAATTTGAGAAAGAAATAGTTTTATCAATAAAAGTAGTAACATCTCCAAATTCAATTTTGTTTTGACTAGATTTTATTTCTGGATAAAGCAAGTCTCCATCTATAAAAGAATTAATCGGAATTTCGAATACTGGTGTATTTACAGCATTAGTTGTGATTGCTAATTTAGCAGAAAAAGTACCTTTTTCAGGATTTTTTAATCTTACTCTTATAGACATTCTTTCTGCTGGGTGAAGTCTAGTGGTAGAAGCAGTGTATGATAAAACAAATTTATCTGCATTTGGCCCAACTAACTCAATTTTGTTTAAGTTCATATAGCCATAGCCACGATTTTGCAAACCAATGTCTTTAGTTACTTTTGCACTTGATTTATCAAAGAATAGTGAATTTGAATCAGCAAAAATCATTGCATCTTCTTTTGGTGGTTTAGAAGTTACTTCGGCTTGTAAAATTTCTTTAGTTAAGCCGTCTTGCACCCAAGCAATAGATCTAATGTTTGCATAATTGATTGGGTCATTTTTTGAAACTGTGAAATAGAATCCTTTCATTCCTTTTTTCAATTCAAAAACTGTTGCTTGAGTTGTAGTAGGATAGTATTTTCTTGAAGTCCATCTGTGCATTGTTTCGCCATTATTTCCACCTACAAGAGAATTTGGAATATTATCTTCATTAAAGTTCATAAAGACATATTTTGTTCCCGTTTCGGTTACATCAGTTTCAAGCACAACACTTACTTCAATGTTATCTTTGTCAGTTGTTCTGTCTTCAAGTACTGTTAATTTAATTGGTGAAGTTTGATTCTCAAAATTTCTAATTGAACTTTCTAAATTTTGGATATATTCTTGTAATGAAGTAGAAAATGGAACTATACCGCCATTTACGATGAATGCACCATAATTGAAACTACCACTTCCATAATAAAAGAATGGTCTTCCGTAATTAGTTAGTTGGTCGCCTGCTAATTTACTGTTATTTACATTTAAGTGTACTTTAATTGGAAGTATTTGTGGGCCTTTACTTGCTAAAAGTGGGTCTGCAACCGAATTAATTGTAAAACAGTCTGAAACATATTCACTAGTGAATTGCTCTACAACAATCTTGCGAGGATATTGAGCATTTGCTGAAATAGACGTTAGCAATAGGGCTGCCCCAAGAAACAGTCTCGAAATTTTCATATTTTTTCCGAATTTATTTATAAAACATATTTCACAAATTAAGACAATTTTTGTAATTCTCAAAGAATTGTTTATTAGCATTGCCAAAACTTGGTAACATAATAAACTGAAAAAGTAATTTTTTGTTACAATTATTCGTACCGAAGTGCTTCGATGGGGTCTAAATTGGCTGCTTTTTTTGCTGGGTAATAGCCTGACATTACTCCAAGTATTGTGCATATTGTAATTGAAATCGCAACCCAATCCCAAGGAATGGCAAATTTAAAACCTATTAATACACTTGCAATTCCTCCAATCAGGATTCCAACTATAATCCCAATAATGCCACCAATTTGACTCAGAGTTATTGCTTCAATAATGAATTGTGAAAGAATTGTAGCTTTTTTTGCACCGACTGCTTTTCTAATTCCAATTTCTTTTGTGCGTTCTTTCACTGCCACCAGCATTATATTCATTATCCCTACTCCAGCAGCAAGAATGGAAATTGAACCACAAATCAAACCGAAATATAATAAATAATCTGTAAAGCTTGAGAATTGATCTGATAAAGACTCATTCGTTGCAACTTCAAAGTCATTTTCGTCACTTGGCTTAACTCCTCTAATTGATCGCAGATGACCAATAGTTTCATCCATAGTTTTGGAAATAAGTTCTTTGCTTTGAGCTTTCAATGTTATGGTAATACTTTCATCTTCATTTGAATAATATTTGATAAAAGTAGTTACAGGAATACACACTAAATTATCTTCACTTCTACCCATAGTTGCACCTTTGGGTTCCAAAGTGCCAACTATTGTATATTGATGATTTTTGATTTTGATTTTCTTGCCGATTGGGGTTTCGTTATTTTTAAATATTTTTACGGCAACATCTTTCCCTATAAGTGCAATTTCTGAAACATTTGTTATGTCATACTCAACTATTGGTCTACCAGTTTCAATTTTTAAATTATTGTTATTGAAGTAATACTCATCGGCACCAACCATACTTACATCTGGGTCGGTTTTATACTTTTCAAATTGTACTGTAAAGCCTTGAGAAGTAATTATTGGGCTTAATTGGTCAGTTAGAGTCATTCGTTTTTTAAGCTCTTTGAACTGCTTATAACTTATATTTTTTCTATTTCGATACTTCCGCCAATCTCTTCCGCTACCGAAAGATGGTGTTTTAGTAACTAAAAATGTATTCTCACCAAGTTCATCGAGTTTATCGCTAACGGTTGCATTTAAAGAACCTACTAAAGTACCTACCGAAATAATTGAAAATACACCAATTGCAACAGATAGCAAAGTTAGTCCAGAGCGAAGTTTATTCTGTTTGAGTGATTCAAGTGATTGAACAATGTTTTCTAAATAATTCATTTTATTCATACCTCAAAGCTTCTACTGGGTCCATTTTAGCTGCTTTTCTTGCTGGTAAAAGCCCAGCCACCAAACCAACTATTATTGACACAATAGTTGCAATTACAATTAAGTTAACTGGCAAATATGGATCGAGAAATGACAAACCAGGCACATACATTGGAATGAAATATGCAATTGCAAAAATTAAAGCCGAACAACAAACTATAGAAATTATAGCTCCGAAAAGACAAAGTATAGCCGCTTCAATAATGAACTGTACTAAAATAGTTCCATTTTTAGCACCAAGTGCTTTTCGAATCCCAATTTCTTTAGTTCGCTCTACCACTGACACATACATAATATTCATAATGCCTATGATTCCCACAAGGAATGATAACATAGTCATTCCAATGCCAACCCCAAATACAATTATTTTAAATTGCTTCATAGTGCTTTCAAATGCTTTTGCTTCATTGATTGCGAAGTCATTTTCTTGGTCGGGAGTCAATCGGCGATTCATTCTGAAATATCCAACTGCTTCATCTCTAACTCTGTCTAAATTTTCTACACTACCTGCTTTTAAAGCTATTGACATAGATTTAGCTCGGCTACCATAAACTGCTGAAAACTTCCTATATGGCACATAGCATTCATTATCAATATAATTGAATATTACTGTTCCACGCTTTTTAATCACACCAATTATAAGAAATTTATGACCTTCCACTTTCACTTCTTTGCCAACAGGGTCTTCTCCTTTGAAGATATTATCTGCAATATTGAATCCGATTACCATTACGTTTGCACCATAGTAATCTTCAAATTCATTGAAAAAGCGGCCAGCAGACAAATTCCCAGCAGGCGATTTATACATCTCATAGTTTGTACCAGTCATAGCAACACCATTGAATGTTTTGCCATTATAGACCATTCTGCCACCCCAATTACTCATAACTGGCGACATCATTTCTTGGGATTGCATTTTTGTAGCCATAAAGTCATAATCGGAAAGTTGGATTTTCTTTCTATTTCGAGTTTTTTCCCAACTGCTTCCGCCAGACCAATCGAATCTATCAATATAAATCATATCTTGTCCAATCATTTGCCAAGTTTGATTTAATGCTGAATCTAATCCATTGACCAACCAACCCATTACAATTACAATTGATATACCAATTACTACACCAAGCGATGCCAAAGCAGAACGCAATTTATTGCCTCGAAGTGCATCAATTGCAATTCGCATAGATTCATATATTTCGTGTAAGCTTATTCTCAAGGTCTAACCATATCTTCAAATTTGATATAATCGTGGTTTAATTCATCTTTTTCTACTAATCCGTCTTTGACACGAATTATTCTGTGAGCATACTTAGCAATGTCTTCTTCGTGGGTAACTATGATAATAGTATTACCTTCCTTCCAAAGGTTCGAGATAAGTTTCATAATATCATAGCCAGTTTTGGAGTCTAAGTTCCCTGTGGGTTCGTCAGCAAGAATTATTGATGGTTCAGTAACTAAAGCTCTAGCAATTGCCACACGCTGTCTCTGTCCACCAGAAAGTTCATTTGGTCTATGGGTCATTCTATCGCCTAAACCAACATTTTCCAATTTTGCAGTTGCTTTTTCTTTTCTTTCATTGGCTTTCATACCAGAATAAACCAATGGAAGTTCTACATTTTTCAGTGCAGAAGCTCTCGGCAATAGATTAAATGTTTGGAAAACGAAACCAATTTTTTTATTCCTAATTTCAGCAAGTTCGTTGTCGTCCATTTCTTTCACACTCAGGTCTTCAAATAAATACTTACCTGTTGTGGGAGTATCCAAACAACCCAATATATTCATCAATGTAGATTTGCCAGAACCCGAAGGACCCATTATGGCAACATAATCATTTTTGTGAATTTTTAAAGAAACATCTCTTAATGCGAATACTTTTTCAGTACCCATAACATATAGTTTAGAGATATGCTCAATATCAATAATTACTTTATTCTTTTCAGCCATTTTACTACTTCTTACTTTTTAGTAATTTTGATTTATCTTCGAGCTTAACTTTACTTCCTTCCAATAGCTCTTTGCTTACAGCACTATATGGACCACTAATAATTTCTTCGCCTTCATTAACACCAGATTTAATTTCAATATAATCTTGGCTATTAAGTCCAGTTTCCACTTGCTTCATAGAAACTATGTCACCTTTTTTCACAAAAACATAAGTTTTAGGTCTTGATTTCTTTTTATTTGTTTTTTCAGCTTCTTCTAAGTTGCTATCGTCTTTCATATTGCTTGCTTTTTCTTCTTCTTTGCGAGATGCAACCGCCATAAGAGGAACTGAAATCACATTTGGATGAGTTTCAGTGATTATTTGTACGTTACAACTCATTCCTGGGCGAAACTTAGAGTTCAAATTTATCAAGCGGATTTTAATCTTGAAATTCACAACTTGATCTTGGGAAGACAATTCCGAAGATTTAGCAGCATTTGCGATTTCTACTACTACACCTTTAAATACTTCATCGGGGAATGCATCTACTTCCACTAATGAAGTATCTCCAATTTTTACATTCACAATATCATTTTCGTCAACATCTACTTCTGCGTTCATTATTGATAAATCACTAACTCTCATTAGTTCAGTACCAGTAAATTGAGCCTGACCCAACACTTTTTCGCCTTTTTTTGCATTAAGCTTGGTAACGACACCATTGATTGGAGAATAGATTGTAGTTCTAACTGCACTATATTGAATTTGACGGACACTTGCTTTTGTTTGCTCCATACGTGAAATACTCGCATCGTGATTTGATTTAGCTTGTTCATAAGCAGTTTGAGCTAAAAGCAAATCTTGGTCGGAAACATATTTCTTTTCATGTAATTTTTTAACTCTATCAAGTTCCGTTTTAGTTCTATTCATAGTTGCTTTTGCAACTTCAATATCGCTATTAGAGGCTTTCACACCAGCTTCCGCTCCTTCTAATTGCGATTGTATAATATCTGGTTTGATTTTAGCAAGAATAGAACCACCTTGGACGATGTCACCTTCTTTCACATCCAACATTATTAACTCGCCACTCGTTTCAGAGAAAACTTTAACCTCAGTTTCTGGCTGAATTTTACCTACAGAAGTTACAATTTTTGTAATGGTACGTTTCTCTACTTTAGACACTTGCACTTCTATTGCATCGCTTTTCTTAGATTTAATATAGTAGATTGAGCCACCAGCTATCGCGGCTATTAAGATTAGAAGTATAACTATCTTCCCGGTATTAGATTTTTTTGCCATTTGTTTTCTCAGTGAGTTTTAATTTTCTAAATTTAAATTTGATTTTTTGAAGACAGCAGTTTTTGCTATGATGTCTTGTATAGCTTGTCTTTTCTCAGATAGTGCGAAGAAGCATCCAATAATCATAATAAAACTTAAAGCAATTGCTAAATAACTATATGGTGCAACATTCATTTCAGTTGCCACAAATATAATTGTCAGAATAGTACTTAAATTCTTATATGCTGAACGAATTATTAATTGATTTGTACTTGCAAGATTAGAATCAAAGTTTCCAATTTGCAATTTCATTATCATCTTACCAGGGCTTGATGCAAGAAAAACTTCCATTAATATAAAACAAGCAGAAATTACAAACCCAATTTGTAATAATCTTGATTGCAATAATTGTTGAATTTCAGAATCTTGCGAAAATGAAAATCCAAAACTCCCAATTGAAGTATCACCTTGATAAATAAAATAATATATGCCTTGTTGTAAGCAAATAATTATTATTGCATCAATTAAAAATGCCCAAAATCTAGTTAAAAATGTAGCTCTTTTTTGATATTGGAATTCTTCTCCATACGCTTCTCGCATCATTTGTTCGTATTCAGGAGTACCTTCTTGAGGCATATTGCTATTTAGTAGATTTTCTTCCATAAAATTACCTTATTTATTGTTTGTAATTACCCGAATTAAATTCTAAGTCTCTTTGTGCTATCAGATAATTATAGATAGCATTTATTCTGTTTACTTTGGAATTTATAAAGCTAGCGTTTGCAATTGTGAAATCATTAATTGAAAGCAAACCACCTTCAAATCTTGCTTTCACACTTTCATAATTTTGCTGTGCAGCTGAAATAGATTTTTTAGCAATTTCCAATTGTTTCATTGCTGCTTCAAGTGTTAGCAAATTCGATTTTAAAGAATTTCTAAGCGAAAGTTCGCTTTGTTTCAAATTCTTTTGTGCTTCTTCATATTGAATTTGTGCGGATTCCACTTGGAAATCTACTCTAAATTGCTGAAATATTGGAATTTGAAGCGATAGTCCTGCGGTACTTCTTCCAATATCTAAATCATTCAATTCAAAATTATTCCAGTTCCAACCAGTACTTGCGAAAACAGATGGATAGTATGAAGCTTTTGAAATTTCTACATCAAGTTTTAATTTTTCGATATTTTGCTTATTAGTTTTATAATCAAAACGATTGTTTAAAGCGTTATTGATTAAATTATCTAAGTTTTTTGATTTTGTATAATAGTTACTAACTTCATTATCTGCCAATTCAATTGGTATGTCATCAATTTTGAAATCACTCTCTTCGTCGGCATTCAAACCTAGCAAACTTAACATTTTTGCTTTTGCTAAATTATAATCGTTTTCTCCACGAACTAAATCCAATTCCCTATTTGCAAGTTCCGATTCTTGTGCAAATACATTACTCTCGGGCACGACACCAGCTTCTAATTGAGCTTTAATTCTTTGTAAGTCAATTATACCAACTTGCATGTTTTCTTTTCTTATTTTCACAATTTGGCTAGTTTGAGAGATATTTATATAATTCACAAAAATATTATACTTCACAGTTTCGATAGTATTTCGTTTGTTATTTGCCACTTGCTCTTGATTGATTATAGATTTATCAATAGTATTTTCTCTATTGAAACCATTGAAAATCGTATAAGAAAGCTGTGCATTCAAAGAATATGAGTTTGGCCTGGCAGGTGTGCCAGGTGTTTGGATAACTATACCACCCAAATTGAAAGATTGTGTTCCATTGTCCTGCACATTCAAATGGCGATTATAATTTATTGACATATCTGCATTGGGCAAATAAGCAGATTTGGCAACGCTTACACCCGATTTTGCAAATTGTTCTTGTTTTTGTGTGAAAAGTATGTCGAGGTTCTTTTCCATTGCTATTTGGTAGCAATCCTCAAGACTTAACTTAGTGGCATTTGCACCAGTTTGAGCAGAAAGAGATAATATGGAAAGAAATAGAAAAAGAGTAAAAATAGGTTTCATACACCGTCAAATTAGTTTTTATGTGAAACGAACTAAAAGATAAATAGTTTCACTTTGTTTAAAATATTAAGGATAAAATACTCCAACGGATACAATACTTCTAGTATCAATTGCTTGTATTTTTAAATTATTTGAAAGATTAATCTTAACTTCAAAAGTTTGATAGAAAACATCTTTGTCATCGTTGGTGCTAGCATCGCCATAGCGTTCTTTCACTTCAGCTCTTTCGCTCAAGTATATCGTTTTTACATAGTTATTCTCAAAACCTTTTTTGCCTCGGCTTGAAGCAAATCCGAAGCTTCTTGTTTTAATTATAAGTACATTTTCATTTTTCTTATCTTTCACTACTGATAGTATCTCTGGAGCTGGGTATGCCTTTAAATTAATTGGATATCTCTCGCCGATTAACTCGTTTTCCAAATATCGCTCTATGTATAAAGTTTTCCCAGTGTCAGAAGCATTTGGAGAATAGAATAGTTCAGAATTCCCTATTGATTGAGTTAGAATCTCTTTATTGTTATCTCGTAGAAGAGTTTTCACTCGATATGAGAGTTTGTCAGGGAAATTTGGAATTATTCTATAAGTTTTGAATGGATTCATTACCCTGTCGTAGAAAGGATTTCCTATTGAATTGGATTTAACTATAAACTCAGTTGATGACTCTTTTTTATCAAACTTAGAAGTTATAGTTACTGTTACTCTCATATCTCCACTTGCTGGTGCATTACCACCAACAACAAGTATATTCTCTTTAATTTCTTTTACTTTCGCATTTCCACCAGTGTTTGTTTGTACTCTTACAATAGGGTCTTTGCTAAGTCCAGTAAGCAAATTCAAATTACTAACTTTAATAACGTTTTGCCAATTCATATAAGCAATTGATTTTATAACAAACTCTTCCTGTTGCATATCCACATTGCCAGTAGTTTGCAACTGAGGTGATTGCCCAGTTTGAATTCCAGTTTGGTTCATTGCAAATAAATTGTTTGGGTTGTTATTCTGCAAATCAAATTGAGGAATTTCGTCATCGAAGAAAATATTCAAACTGAATTGACTTTTAACAATTAGCGGAGTATTTGTCTTATTTGAAATTGCCTTTGCAATCACTTTCACAAGGTATGTTTTATTCAAATAATCTGAATTCCCAGGCGACCAAACGAATTTCACGTTTTGCTCTGGTATTGATTCTATAATTTTGAATAGTTTAGTGTTCGAGTTTTGTTTGTTCAAACTTACTTTCAATCTTTGAGTTAAATCTTCAACAAGAAATTCAAAACTTACATTTCGGACATCTCCACGCCAAAATATTTGGTTTACAGAATCAATTTCAATTAACTTTACTTTGCTAGATTCTTTGTGCATTTTGCAAGTAAGAGTTGTTTTATCAGGGTATATTTGAAAAGGAATATTGATTGAATCCAATTTGCTTGGGTCAATATTATTGATATTCTTATCGGGCAAAAGCATAATCAGTGCAGCCAAATAAAGAACAAAGTACATTTCAATATTTCTTTTTTTGTTTTTCAATTTGCTGCTTAGCTAATTCTTTTACTAATAATATTTTCAAGTTCAATTTTAACTTGACTTTTTATTTCTTCTACTTTAATAGCTTCAGCAGATTTGTTTAGTTCTGCAATTCTTTCTTTGAAAGAACCTAACTCCTGATTCAACTCTTTCATTGCAGATAGCATTTCTGGGTTTGGAGAAACTGAATCGGAAGCAGCTTTCGCAATTTTTTCAACACTTGTAACCATATTATTTTGGTAAGTATTTATTGATTTTAAGCTATCAACAACATTTTCCAATTGCACAGCCACCATTGCAATTTCTCTACTCAATTCGCCAACTTCATTGAGAAGTTCTCTTTCTTCTGTTTTTTCATCACTATTAAGAACTTCATCTTCGGCTGGAGAGAAAAACATTATAATGAACATAAGGAAAAGCAGGAATGATTCAAATGCAATACCGCCAATTACAACAGAATCTGGGACATTGCCAGAGAATCTGCGTATACCAACTAACAAAAGAATAATAGCTGCACCAAAATAAACAAATGAGTTGAAAGAAGTATAATAAAATCTATTCACCACTTCTTGCATCCAAAGCGAAGAGCCAGAAAGAGTGCCGAGAGTGTGTGCCACTTGCACATCTTGTTTTATATACTTGCTGAAATCTCTTTCGTGGGTGCAAAGTCGCCAAAGTATGATTAAAATCCTAAAACCAGAAAGTTGCCTTTCATATTTCAATTCTAAAAATATTTGCTGGATTAACTTTCTGCCTTGAAGCGAAGTAAGTGAATCGATTTTTAACATCTTAAATCCTAAGTCTAAAGAAATTGAGAACGCCTAAAATGAAAAAGACAATATTTGCCAGCCAAGCTGAAACAAGTGGACTCATATCGGTAGAATTGCCAACCGACTGCCCCACTTTGGTGAAAATCAAATAGGCAAAAGTAATCAGCAGTGCCGATGTGATTTGCAAAGCAACTCCACTTTTCTTTTTCAAAGATGCAAACGGCACAACAAACAAAATTACAATAATATTGGAAAACGGATATGCATAATCTCCATAATAACTGGTCATATCTTTTTTGACATCTCTACCACTACTTTTAAGTGTGTTTATATGGTTTTGTAATTCATCAAAATTCATTTCTGCGGTGCTTTTTTGCAATTGGCTCAATTGTTCGTGCTTCAGATTTATATCTAATTTCAGATTAGCAAGCACTTCTTGTTTCACAATTTGTCTATCTTTTGAATTGAAATGCTTTACCCAAACACTTTTTAGTAGCCATATCTTTTCTTTATTAAGCCATTCAAATTCTTTAGCTTCAATTCTTTTTGTAATTCTTGGACTTTGATTGTCCTCAAAGTAATCAACATCTAACTGATTACCTTTCTTGGATTCTACATTATAGAAATTAATAGAAAGGTTTGAAATGGGAGTATTGCGAATATGCAGATTTTGAATTGCTGTTGATTTTTCAGGTTGGTTTTTTGCAAATCCTCTGCCGAGCACAAGTTTCTTTTCCATAGTTTTGGGTACTATCCAACCATTGAAATAAAGATGTAACCCACTAACAAAACAAGCTAGCAAAAGTAGAGGCATCATAAAGCGAAGCATACTCATACCACCAGTTTTCATTGCTGTAATCTCATTCAAATTTGCCATTCTTCCCACCGAGAACAAAGTAGCTAACAGCATAGCCACTGGAGTCAATAGCTTTAATATTTCTGGAAAATAGTAGAGATAATAGAGAACTACTACAGATAATTTAGCTCCTGAATCAATTATATTTGCTAAATTCTCAATCAAGGAAACAACTAAGAAAATTATATATAGAGCTAATATCGAGAAGATAAAAGTATTGAGAAACTGTTTAAGTATGTATCTATCAATTAAATTCAAGTTATAAACCTTTCCTTTTGTTCAAAGTTGAAAAAATGAAATTCTTAGTATCGAAAATAGAACGGAAAACCATTTTAATTGGAAAACCGTAATTCAATTTCGTATAAACATAAGAGCAAGTTGCCAACACAACATTATAAACAATGATGCCAAGTGGCAATAAATCAACTCTTCCGATTCGTGCAGTGTAAGCAAAAGTTAATGTGGAAAGCACTGCCGAAAGCAATACGAAATAGAAAGTAATGTTTGGCTTTCCTTCCGCATTTATAATAATTGCCAGCAAAGTGAAAGGCAAAAATAGCACAGAATAAATCATCAAATTGAAAAACTGTGTTGCACTGTGATATTTATATGGCAAGTAAGAAATCAAATACTCTGTGAAACCAAGTTGAAGAATTACAAACAAGACTAAGAATATCACCAAAATGAACGATACCGCTTTAGAAAATAGCTTTTGAGTGACTTCTTTATTTCCACTCGCTAAAGACTTTACAGCCGCTGGATAAATCAAAGAATAAGAGGCATCGAGTGCCTGATCGAAAATTCTAAATAAAGTTTTTGCCGAAGCATAAACCCCAATAATTGCGACTTTATTTGGATTGTACAAAAATACACTAATAATAAACACATCGAGTAATTTCGGTACTGAATGAAATACAGAAACCAATGTGACTGGTATTGTAAATTTTAAATATTCCTTAAGTCGAATTCCGCCTTTTAGTGAAAATACAAAATTACTTCTGGCTATCATAAAAGCATAAATCCCACTCAAGAAGTTGGCAACTATATAGGCCACAATCATAAAATTGGCATTTAATTTTTTCTCAACTAATATGCCATAAGCTGTTGCAATTGTTAAAATTGCATAGAATATAAAATTCATCCAGTAAGTATCTTTGAATCTCAAATCTCTTGATAATATTTTAAGCACATAAATACGAACTGCTGAGAGAGTTGTAATAATTGGCAATACATAAATCAATTGTGCAAAGTAAGGATTGGCTATTTTATGGATGTATAGTGGTTTGAGAATTAGAATCAAGATAGGAATTGCAGACAAAACAAAGAAATTGATAAGCATTGCGAGTGCATTCACCTTTTTTCTATCTTCTTTTCGTTGTCCAAATTGGATAATTCCTTGCAATGCGAGTGAATCCGAATTAGACAAAAAGAAGTTTGTAAGCTGCTGCAATGAAAAGAAATAACCATAATCTTCTGGCTCCATATATTTGATTTGGAGCAAGGCAACTAATCCATAAATAACCAATGTTAGTTTATCTAGGAATGACCAAGAGATTTTACTTAAATTATCTTTAATATTCATTTTTTTCTGTAAAGTCCAAGTACCAATTCAGCTCTTCTTGCTTGAATTTAATTATTAATTTATATGCTTTTATCTTCACACCATATTCTGGGCTTAACCAATAATCTTTTATTTCTAATTCGCCATTATCGAAAGTAAATCTAATTTTTTCATCGTATTGAGTGATAATCAATATTGAATTTTCGTTTAAATATTTTACGTAACATCCTTTATTCAAATGAAAGTGTAGTTCTTTTTCAATATTCGACGAATAACTTTCTTTCACAATTAGCGAATCGTTTTTAACGAAATATGTCCTACGATAAGTTGATTTACCGTAATCAATTTCACCAATAAAGCTTATATGATTAACACTTATTACTTTGGGAATTGCTTTTTGTTTCGCCACCCAGAATAAATCATCTTTACTTGCTGAGTAAAACTCATTTTGCTCCACTCCATTGATATAAAGAACATTATGTGCTTCTGTGGAACGGTAATGATTTCTCAAATTTCTATCAGCAGTGTAGCAATATGTTCCTTGATTAACAAAGATTTCACTAGACTTATTCGATAATGTGAAACTTAGAGCATCATTGTGGTCGTGTCCGCCTTTTCCCATATTGCCAAGTGCTGGGCTATGTTTTATGAATAAATCATAATTCTCATTGGAATATCTGGTCAAGCCAAAATCAGCAAATGTTGCAAATTCAACTGGATCAGATTTATCTTTATGTAAGAGATAGTTGATATTCTTTAATGATTCGCCATAGTTTGTTCTCAAAATATAACCAGAATCATTATCGCCTATTTGTGGCAACTTACCTTGTCTATCTTGTATATTATCAAGGAATTGCATAATAAAGCTAAACTTAATTTTAGCTTCTTTACTAAATGAAAGTTTGTGAATTAATTGTGATTTATCTAAAATATTGAATGCAAGAATTAACATTTCTGAAACTAACTTATGGTAGCAAGTAGAGTTTTCAAAATTACCACCATCTTTATAGAACTGGTGTGCCAATTCTGTTTCAATCAAATCAATTATATCTTTTAATCTATTACCGTAAGCTTCATATAAATATATAGTTACTACCAATAAAGAACAAATATTTATCAAATAATGATTTCCACGAAAACCAGATGAAAATTCTAGATTATTCCAAATATGGTGATAGTGGTCTAGAATGCTTTTGTTTAATAATTCTATAATATTGGAACTTAATTTTATGTCATACAATTCAGCTAATTCAATAGTATATAATAAATTAACCAATCTAATTGAAACATCCATCGAGGTCATCCATTGATTACCAAATCTCGGTGGGTTCGACAAATAGAAATCAATAAATTGGTTTTCAATTTCTTGCACTAAATCATTTCTTTGTTCAATTTTTGCTACAATCAGCATAATTGGGAAATGTTGCAATCTGCCCAATTCCCAAGGAACTTTTATATCTGCACCAGTTTTATCGCCATATTTTATATCTTTGCTCCAATCTAATTCATTCCATCGGAAGCCAGATTTAAAATCCACTTGCCAATCAATATTGCTATAATTGGCTGGCAATAAATTGGAAAGTTCTTTTACATAATCTCTGTTACCAAGTGCAAATGATGTAGCGAGCCAAGACTTCACTCCATTTTTAAATTTAAATTGTTCAGATTGTTTTGAGTAATTGTTCCCTTCAAAGCCCTCATATTTGTTTTGATGAGAAATATGTATATACTTATCAGATAACAACTTAAACTTATGACTTAAAGCATTATCTGCAATTTCTTTAAAAATTGCAAATTGCTTTCCATCAATATTGTCAATATCAAATGATAAAAAGCATAAGTTCAACTTAGCATTTTCTGAAGAATAAGTTGATTTGACTAAATCGTTCGACCTTTGCAATTTGTTCTCTTTTGCAGAGCTTTGCTTTTCGATTAATTTCTTAATTAAGATGTTAATTGAGGTCTTTCTTAGTTTGTATATTTTCTGATTTAAATTCAATTTCTATGAATGTTGAGAATAAAACTTTAAAACTAAGAAATTTCATATTAATTTTGTGAGTTAAATTAACTTTTTGAAAAGATTTATGTCTGAAACTATAACTGAAAGCACAAACGTATTCGATTACGAAATACTAATTAGAAAACGTGGCGATGGCGATTATGCTTCTTATTGCCCTCAAATGAACCTTATGCTTACTGGCACAGAGCACGAACAAGTGCAAACAATGATGCAAGAAGCTGTTCTGAAGCACGTAGATGAATTGAAAGCGAAAGCTAACTAATTAATAGAAATTAAAAAGTGCAAATTATTCAATTCTCTATTGGTAATTATTGGCTCAGGATAGTAACCTACTTTATCCTGAGCTTTTTTATGTATTTAGCAATAAGTCAAGCTTTGATTTTGGTTGGTTTTGAAAAGTCAATATATACTTGGACTTTTGCTCTTTTTGCTGCCACTTTATTGATCTATTCCCAAACAAACACACCAGATTTAAAAAAGTTTTTTTTTCTTGAAACAAACTCGCTAAAATTAAGTTTATTAAGTATAGCATTAGTAATAGTCAATTTTGCTTTCATTATTTTGTTTGCGGTTATCTTTGGAGCAAAATATAGTTTAGATTTCAATGCTCTGTCTATTGTTGGTGCATCGAAATTCTTACTGCAAACAATCATAATGGCAGCAAATGAGGAATTAGTATTTCGTGGATTGCTTTTTCTCTCTCTCATATTCTTGCTGGGCAATGCAAAAGCAGTTGTTTTTACATCTATAATTTTTGCAGGGGTGCATTTGGCAAATCCAAATGTTAGCACTGCTGGTGTTTTGAATATTTTTATTGCTGGGGTGGCATTTTCAAGTATTGCATTAATCACTAAGTCTTTGTTTCCTGTTTTTGTGTTTCATTTCTTTTGGAACTTTTTAGAGTATATGGCAATTGGCTCGCCTGTTAGTGGTGTCATTTTCCCAACTCAACCAATTGGACATTTGGAACTGACAAAACTAAGCGAAACAACAAAGTTCTTTACAGGTGGGTATTTTGGAATCGAAGAGGGATTTATCACAACAATTTTATTAATTGTTAATATTTATTTTTTTAAATTTGTTACCTATAAATTCAACTTGATTGCCGTGGAATCGAACTCTGCTTTACTTCGTTCTAAAATTATTTATTCAGAACAATTTAACAAAATTTAAAAAGATGTTTAAAAGCACTTTAATTTTAGTTTTACTTATTCTTGGCTTCGCTCAAAGCCAAGCCCAATGGGTTATACTTAGCAAAGAAGCAGATACTCTTGTTTCGCAAGGTACTAACTACATCTATAACATTGAATTTGAAAAAGCAGAGCAATGCTTCAAAAAAATTCAATCGCTTGAGCCAAATAACCCTGCTGGTTACTTTTTAGATGCTATGATTGAATGGTGGGAAATAAATATGTTCCCATTTTCAAAAAAAACTGACGATAAATTTTTAGTTAAAGTTGACAAAGTTATTCAACTTTCCGATGCTTTACTCGAAAAAGAAGAATACGATTTAACTGGGCTATTCTTTAAAGGTGCGGCTCTTGGCTATAGAGCTAGACTTTTTGCCCAACGCAATAGCTGGCTCGATGCTGCAAGCGATGGCAAAGCTGCTTTCGATATAATGACTAAATGCTACGAAAGAGCTCCACAGAATCACGACATAATGATGGGAACTGGTATTTACAACTATTTCGCAGAAGCTATTCCTGAGAAAATGCCTTTATTGAAACCAATTGTTTTATTCTTCCCTAAAGGAAATAAGAAAATTGGAATTTTGCAATTAAAGTCTTCAGCTGCTTATGCTCGATATACTAAAGTGGAAGCATTGACAACTCTTATGCAAATCAACTACTCTTTTGAAGAAAATATGAATGAAGCTTATTTTTATTCAAAACAATTAAAAACTGCCTATCCAAACAATCCTTATTTCCATAAGTACTTTGCTCGCTGCTTAGTGCGAATGGGCGAGTGGGACAGCTTAGAAGTGCATTGGCGAGAAATAGTCAATCGTACTTTGAACAAACAAAAAGGATACGACAACCCTGTTGGCAGAGAAGGTTGTTACTATGTGGGGCTTGCTTTAGATAGAAAAGGTAATTTGGAAACCGCTCTCAAATATCTTTTGAAATGTGAAGAAATATCTAAATACATTGCTGACGATGAATCTGGTTTTCGAGCAAGTGCAAATTTAAAAATTGGCTTGATATATGATAAACTTGGAAAAAGAGACCTTGCTATCAAGCAATACAAACTTTGTCTTAACTTAAAAGATTTCCAAGATGTACACGAAAAAGCTGAAAAATATATCAAAGTTCCTTATCGTTAGTATTTTTGCAATCCTGTTTAACTTTAGCTCCAGTCAAGCTAAAGTTAAACTTGGGATAGATGTTTTGCAAGATTCAAACTTTACCCAATTAAAAGGAAAGCGAATTGCTCTTTTAGCAAATTTTGCTTCTCGCAACTCTACTGGGCAACTTACTTTTTCAGTAATTAGAAATCAAAAAAACGTTAAACTAATAAAAGTGTTCACACCTGAACATGGATTTTATACAACTGTTTCTGCTGGAGAACACGTTGGCAATATGGATATTGATTCTATCCCCTGCATTTCTCTTTATGGTGCGTCTAGAAAACCTTCTGCTAGCGATTTAAAAAATATTGATGCAATACTGATTGATTTGCAAGATGTTGGAGTTCGTTCTTATACTTTTATTAGTACAATTTATAACGTAATGCAGTCAGCCTCAGAAAACGGCAAAGAAATTATTATTGCCGATAGACCAAATCCATTGGGTGGAGAATCTTTCGATGGGAATTTGGTAGATTCCGCCTATAAATCTTTCATTTCAATTTTACCTATACCCTATGTACACGGAATGACTTTCGGAGAATTAGCTGAATATATCAATAATGAAAGCCAACTTAGCAAAAGCAAGAAACTGAAATGCAAGTTAACAATAATCAGAATGCAGAATTGGTCTCGCTCTATGGTTTGGGAAGAGACTGGACTGAAATGGTATAGCACTTCGCCAAATGTTCCAAGTGTAGATGCTATTCGTGGGATGACAGTTTTGGGCTGTATAGGCGAGCTTGGAAATTCAGATATTGGTATCAACAATCAGCTACCCTTTCAAACTTTAACTCTCTATGGTAGCAGGAATAAATTCGAGAATGATTTGAATTTTCTTGCAGAAATGGAAGAGAATGGTGTTTATTTGGAATTCACAAAACGAACAAACAATAAGAATGAATTTACACTTTATTTAGATTTCAAAAAAGAAGCTAAGCATCGTTACTATACTGCATTTTTGCTATTGCTTTATAAACTAAATGAAGTTTATCCAGAGAAATTTCAATCCGATAAAATAAAAGAGAATAATCTAGCTATGTTCCGCAAGGCAACTGGAAAAGCTGACATACTTTCATCTATGCAATATAAAGATACATATTTGATGCTACTTCAAACTATGGAATTAGAGTTAGATAGTTTTAAGAATATTCGTGCAAAATATTTAATTTATAAGTAGTTAGTGAATTTATTCAAAGTCATATTAGCATAATGTCATCCACATTGTAAAATATTTTTTGGTTATTTCACCGGGGGGGAAATTGAGATTAATGAAAAATAATTTAAGGTGTAATTCAAATCCACCTGCTGCTTATGTTAGGAGTTAGATACTACACTGCAAGATGTGGAGTATGGGTAAAATGTTGTTATGAATTAAAAAAACAGACGGAATTGTTAATTCAGATGGTGGTTATGTGGTTAGCTGTCCTTCTCCTATCAATAATCATATAGATATTTATAAATGGCAAGATTGTGGAACAGTTTGTTGTATGAAAGAATTTAGTATATGCAAAGACTCAATTATGCTTTATTTAACAAGAATTATCAATCAGAATTCATTTCAAGATAATAAAATACTAAGCCAACAATAATAGAAGCAACTGCAAGCACAAGTGATGGTTTAGTATATATGGGAATTACACATTTAGGAATAATAAAATTCAACCCAAATCTAACAAATGTAAAACAAAATGAAAATAATGAATTGTTTCATCTCTTAACGAATGTGATAAATTCTAAATCATAAATTATTCGTTTTAATATAAATTCATTTGTTAATAAGGTTCAAGTTGGGCTTTATAATTTAAGTGGCGAAAACTTACTTCAAAAAGAAATAAATGTTAATCAAAATGTTGAGAATGAGTTAGATTTAAAAGGTTTTACACTTGCAAATAGTACATATTTAATAGCATTTACTATAAATAATCAAATTATAGTAAAGAAATTTTTAATTGAAAATTAATTTAAAGGTACTTTATGAAAAAGTAATTTCTTCTAATTTTTATTTTTGCTACATTTGTTACAACATTAACTTGCAAAGACAAAAATATTATGAGTGGTAAAGTTATTGAAAACAGTAATATTGTAATCATAGAGAGACTTGATGGTTCTGAATTAATAAAATATAATAATGAATCCGAATGGTATTTAAATAAAGTATCTACCCGAGAGATTAAATTAGCAATTCCTTCTTATGTTAATAAGAATAAACTAGCACGTATGCTATTTGAAGACTCAAAAGGAGTCGAATACATCTCATACGACAATGCTAAGACTTGGACTAAATACAATGCTTCACAAAAATCAACTTCTAGTACAGAAGAAATTAATGTGAAAAGAGAGTATATAGTTGAAATGAAAAATAATTTCTTTATGGAATTTTAGGCTATGAAGAAGTGTTAATAGTTGATCTATTTGGAAATGTAATTTTACAGACATCCGGAACAGTAAACATTAGTATTAAACCCTTAGTTACTGGAACTTATTTTGTAATTATTAAAGATGGAATTAATTCATTTTCAAACAAAATTTCAATTACCAGATAAATTACTATATTAAAGCCAAAAAAAGACCTCAACTTAGCTAAAAGTTGAGGTCTTTTGGATTTAAAGTGTTTTGGAAATTACTTCACAACTGTGAAAGAACCAACTATGTTATCTTTTGCTGATTTCGCAGTATATCTATAAACACCATTAGTTAAAAATGGTAAGTTTAAATTGATATAGTTTGTTCCAGAAGTCAAATTAGTAAAGTCTTGTGAATATACTTTTTGTCCATTTGTATCGAATACTGTCAAAACTAAATTTTCTGAAATGTTATTCAAATCTAATTTAATTATTGCAACTCCAATGCTTGGGTTTGGCATTACATTATTCGAATTTGTATTGTTTGCTGTGTATTCAACAGAATTAATACTTTCTTCATCAATTACGCTCACAAATCCATCTTCCGTAACAGCAAGCAATTGGAAAGGCTGACCGTTGCTATTTTTTGTAGAATCTAAAAATCCAGATGCTACAATAGTCGTAGATAATCCTTTCATACCTTCAGTTTTAAAAGGCAGAAGATATTTCTTTAAAATTGTAGTGCCTGTTGCATCTCTCAATTGCAATAAATAATCCAATTGTGGTAATTCTAAATAGTTACTAAATTTGCCGTAAGACAAATCATTGATTAGTTCACCAGCAGTTTTCTCATAAATGTCAATAGTTGGAGCATCAGTCGAGCCATGGAATACCATCAAATCTATATTTTCAGAATTCAATGCAGCTATTCTCGATTGACTAACATACAAATCAAATGGAGTTGCTGGGTTATAGCCAGTTGGTGAAACAATACCATTTGCAATAATAGTATAAAAAGCACCATTTACTAAAGTGTATTTGTATTTAGCAATTGCTTCAGAAGTGTCTTTTGCATTTGGCAATGCAATTGAAACTACAATTTCTACATCTGATGGAAAATCTATATAAGGAGTTGCCGTTCTAAATTTAAAATTAGGAATCGCTTTTTGATTTCCAACCCAAATATCAACAGTTTCAACTGCTTTATCAGCAGAATTATGAATAATTTGAACTTTCGCAGAATTTTCATCTGCTTCTGGCATTAATTCGATAACTGTTCCATCATTTTTCACCATAATAATACCAAAAGGTGTAGCATTGCTATTTTGGGTTGGGTCTGCAAATCCTGAAGCCAAAAGTACAAAAGTTTCACCTTTTAAATTAAGTGAATTAAAGGGAGCTAAATAAGTTCCCAATAATTCTTGTGAACCTGCTGGATAAATTTTTAGTTTTAAATTTTCGAATGGCAATTCAGTATAAGCATAGAATTCACCATAGAAAGCATTTGAAATTACAGAAGTAAAAGTTTGGTTAGCATTTTCTATAGATAAATCAACAGGTGGAGCATCGGTAACACCATGGAAAGTTAAAACTTCATTTTTCTCAGGATTAGTTGCTTTTTCTTTACCCATATTATACAATTTCAAATCGAATGGAATAATTGGAGCATATCCAGTGCTTGATACTATTCCACTTGCCACCAAAATGTTTCTTGTTTCTGGCTCTAAAGTAATATTAAATTGCTTAACAGCACCAACAGTATCATTAGATTTTGCAGCAGTTACTGCAATACTTAATGGAAAACCAGCAGGTAACTCAGTGTATGCAGTTGCTTCACGGAATTTCACTCCAGCAAATGCTTTAGAATTATTCACCCAAATATCAACACTTTCAGCCGCTTTATCTGCACAGTTGTGAATAATTTGAGCTTTAGCATATTTCAAAGTGTTTGCTGGCGGCAATGCTATTACATCGCCAGTTGGCAAAGCTGCGTAAAGACCAAATGCATCGCCATTGCTATTTTTAGTTGGATCGAAAAATCCAGAAGCAAAAACCACTAATGCAAAACCTTTTGCTTGTAAAGTTTTTAATGGCACATCATATTTTGCAATTGCTTCAGTAGAATTTACTGTTCTTACTTCCAAAGCATAATCTTCTGCAGGAAGCGACAAGTAACCTTGGAACTGGCTATATGAGATATTAGACACTAATTTAGTATTGGTTACTTTTGTTTCCCATATATCTACAGCTGGTGCATCTGTTGACCCATGCAATACTAGTATGTCTGTTTTATTTGGGTCGGTACTTGTGATTTTGCCACCTTCAAACACAGACAATTCAAATGTTTTTTTAGGATTATAACCGCTTGCAGAAACAATTCCATTGGCTACAATCACATATCTTTTCATCAAATCCATAGCATAAGTTTTGTTGAATATAGCTTTTGTAGTATCGACTGCACCAGGGGTCGTAATCGCAATAGTAACGCTCAATGCTTGAATTGGTGTCCAAGTTGTAGCTTTTCTAAATTCTAAATTTTGAACTGTTCTTACATTGTTCACCCATACATCAACTTTTTTCGCAGCTGCATCAGCACAATTATGAATAATTTGCACAGTTGCTGCATTTGTTTCAGTAGTTGCAAGTAAAGAGAAAATGCTTACAAATACAAAAACTAATAATTTTAAACTTTTCATTAAACTAACTCCGAGATATTATTGAATAAATAATTTTCATTATAAGTCGGAAAAATAATTAAATTATTGTGAATTTTTTGTTAATATTGTTCGAATTTGTAGAAATAATTTGTAATTGTATTAGAATTGTCAATAAGATATGGAAGTTTGTTTTGTCTAATTTGGAGTTTGCGAAATGGAGAATTAAAGGACATAGTTTCCTTTAAACAATAATTTAATGAAATTATTGAAAATTCAAAATCAAGGGGGAGTTTGTGCTAAGAGATTGTTTTATAAGTAGTTTGCTTAATTCTTGATAATCATAAACTTAACTACTTCTTGATTGTCTAGTAGAATTTGCAAAAGATAAGTCACTGCTTGGCAATCAAACTTAATTTCATTTCCTACACGTTCTAACCCACCTACTTCAGAGCCAAGCAAATCATATAGTTTTTCATTTTGTTTTATTAAATAATCTTTCTTTTAAATCAAATTAATAATATATTTCATAGCAACCAAAAAAAAGGGAGTTGATTAAACTCCCTTCTTATTTACTTATTTCTGTTTTTCAGTCGCATTAGGTTTTTGCGTAGCTCAATTGGAAATTTCCTTTCAAAGACCACTAACTTTGCATATTCTTTTTCGGAAAGCATAGTTTTCAAATTGGTGTTCATTTCTGTGTTCAATTGATTGAGTTCGTTTTGCAATCTTTCAATTTTGTCAACATTCGCTTTAAATTCGGCTGTTTTTCCATCAGCTATTAGCTTTTCCAAATCCAGAGCAGAGTAATCGAGTTCTTTTGTCTTATCATCAATTTTGTTTTGATAGCTATTGTATTTCAATAAGAATTTCTCAGCTTTTTCCTCTGGCAAATCCAAATAATCTATCATTTTAATTTTCTTCAATGTTTTGATTCTTTCCATCATATTACTAGAATCTGCATACATTCCAATAGTAGAAAAGCAAAAAACTAAAAATATAATTTTAATTAAATGACGCATTTCCAAGTTCCTTTATTAAATTTTGAAAATCATTTTCGCTGATGTCTGATTTCGTTAATGTTCTTTCTATCAAGTTTTTGTTGGCTGAGTTCGATTGCATTAGCAAATCGAAATATTCCATATTTTCAGTTTCTTCCAAATCAATGTATTCGTAGGCAAGCTCATCGAGTTCGGTAGTTTTATCGAAAGCTAAAGCCAAATCTTCTGTCTGTGAATTAGGGTGAATGAAATTAATCAAATCGTTTTCTTCATCAGAAATCAGAATAGCCATTTCTTTCTGAGTGAAAACAGCACTATGTGGTTTGTTCCCAATTACATAATCAACTACGTCGGAAAGTTTATATTCGCCAACTATAAATGCTATCAACATCATAATAGCAATTGGCAGAACAAATCTTTTAAGTCCAATTTGCTTTTTGTATCTGCGTTTTTCCCTTTTAGAATTCACTTTCACCGATAAATCTTTAGTGCGTTCTGAAAGGAACTTATCCATATCCATTTGGTCAATACTACTGAAAATAGCTCTCACTTCTTCAATTTCTTCATTTAGTTCAGGATAAAATTGCAGATTGTATTCAAATATTTTGTCTTCGCTTTCGGATAGTCTTTCAAAAGCATAATCGGAGAGCAAATCATGCATTTCTTCTAAACTAATCTTTTTATAAACTTCTTTGTTCATTTTTTCAATCCAGTTATTTCTTTCGTAATTTTTTGCACAGCTTGATAGTAGTTTGCTTTAAGTCCGCCCACGCTTGTTCCTAGCATATCGGAAATTTCTTCATAAGTAAATCCATCGAAGTAACGAAGTGCAAAAGTTTCTCTTTGCTTCTGCGGCAATTTGCCCAAAAGCTTATTGAAATTCTCAGTAAATTCTTTTATTTCCAATTCTTGCAAAGGAGAAAATGAATTTGAATTTAATTCAAAATCCTCTCTTTCCGAATTCATTGTAAAAAAATTAATTATCTTTTTTTTGCGAAGGTGATTTTTGGCAAGATTAGCAGTAATCGTATAAAGCCAAGTGCGAATATTGCTTTCGCTTTTGAATCTATAAAGATTATCTAATGCTTTTATGAATGCTTCCTGAGCCACATCTTCAGCGTCTTCGTGTTGCCCTAAAAATCGGAAGGCAATCGAATAGACAAACTTTTGATGTCTTCTGACAAGTGCATTAGCTGCTCTCTGGCTATTCGAGGAGCAGTATTCAGCAATTATTTCACTGTCGTTATCATAAAGCAAAGTCAAAGTATCCATAAGAATCGCACGCTTCAAATAAAACTTAGACAGCAAAAAGCGTGCAATGGTTTAATTGATTATTTAGATATTTCTAATATCTCGAAGTTTTGTATTCCAGAAGGTAAATCAACAGTAGCTATATCGCCTTTGCTTTTCCCCATAAATGATTTGCCAAGTGGCGAAGTAATAGAGATTTTGTTCAGCTCAAAATCAGCTTCCTCTGGCGAAACCATTTGGTAAGTCATTTCGCTATTGTTTTTCTGATTGATTACTTTCACAAAGGTAAGTATATATACTTTATCGTCTGGGAATTCTCTTGGATCTATCACTCTAGCTTTTGAAAGAGTGATTTGCATTTTAGCAATTCTCAATTCCATAAGCGATTGTGCTTCTTTTGCTGCATCGTAATCAGCATTTTCCGACAAATCACCGTGTGAGCGGGCATCTGCAATTTGCTGAGCCATGTGTTTTCTGCCACGAGTAGTAAGGTCTCTCACACTTTCTTCAAGTTCTTTAATTTTTTCTTTAGTTAAATAAATAACATCTGACATTTCAAGTTCCTTTATAAAAAATGTCATTTCCCAAGAGAAATGACATAGTTTTTTTTAATTTCATTATTTCAAGATACAATTTACATACCGTGGAGCAAATGACCAAGTTTATATTTCTTAGTCTTCAAATAATTCTCATTATTTTCATTTGATTCAATTACAATTGATTCAAGTCCAACAACTTCAATTCCATAACTTTCCAACCCAACTCTCTTTTTGGGGTTGTTTGTAAGCAAAGTCATTTTCTTCACTCCTAAATCTCTAAGAATTTGAGCACCAACTCCATAATCTCTAGCGTCTGGTTTGAATCCAAGTTCCACGTTTGCTTCCACAGTGTCTCTGCCTTGCTCTTGAAGTGAATAAGCTTTGATTTTATTTACAAGTCCAATTCCTCTGCCTTCCTGGCGCATATAAAGCAAAATGCCTTTG
This sequence comes from uncultured Hyphomicrobiales bacterium, assembly GCA_964650885.1. Classification (GTDB taxonomy): domain Bacteria; phylum Bacteroidota; class Ignavibacteria; order Kapaibacteriales; family UBA2268; genus JAPLFM01. Next base: position 282,424 of record CAZYXG010000001.1, read on the forward strand.
CCATTTTCTTCAATTTTTGCTAATGCTCTATGAAGCTGAGGGCCACAATCACAACGTAATGATCCAAAAACATCGCCTGTCAAACATTCAGAGTGAACACGAACTAAAATTGTTTCATCTGGAGTCCATTCGCCTTTAATTATAGCAACATGCTCTTTACCATCTACTACATTTTCGTAAACTTTGAATTTGAAATCGCCAAATTCAGAAGGAATTGCAGCTGTCGCTACACAATTCACTAAGCTATCTGTTTTCAACTTATAAGCTATTAAATCTTTAACTGTAGTTATTTTTAAATTATGCTTAACGGCAAATAATTCAAGCTCTGGCTTACGTGCCATAGTTCCATCTTCATTGATTATTTCGCAAAGTACACCACAAGGTTTCAGCCCTGCTAATTTCATCATATCTACTGTAGCTTCAGTATGCCCAGAGCGACGAAGCACTCCACCTGGCACAGCAATCAATGGAAAAATATGACCTGGTCTAGCAAAATCATTTGGTTTTGCAGCACTATCTGCCAATGCTCTAATTGTGGCGGCTCTATCGAAAGAAGATATACCTGTGCTAGTACCGTGAACCAAATCAACACTAACAGTAAACTTAGTGTCGTGCAATGCAGAGCCATCACGCACCATCATATTAAGTTCAAGTTCTTCAGCTCTTTCTTTTGTGATGGCAACACAGATTAATCCTTTGCCGTGAGTTGCCATAAAATTTACCATATCTGGCGTGCAGAGTTCCGATGAGCAAATCAAGTCGCCTTCGTTTTCTCTATCCTCATCGTCCATAACGATTATCATTTTACCTGAAGCTAAGTCTTTTAGAGCTTCTTCTATTGAATTCATCTTATCTCATTTGTAAAAGAATTAATTAATCTACCACACTTACAATTGCTGCTATATCGAATCGCACATTAACATTATTAGCGATTTCAATTAATGCAGTTTTATCGTTTATTTCAACTATTTTGCCGTGCATACCAGTGCCAGTAACCACTTTATCGCCTTTCTTCAATGCAGAAAGCATATTTTGCATTTCCTTTTGGCGTTTTTGTTGAGGGCGTATCATCATAAAATACATAATGGCAAGAATTGCCCCAAACATTACTAACGTGGGAACCATACTTTCAGCTCCGCCTTGCCCACCAGCTGGGGGTGCCATAGCTAACACTATTTGATTATCAACAAACATTATATTTCCTTTTTGAAATTAATTAAACTTTTGATTCGTAAACACTTAAAATTTCTTTTTTCCAATGACGGAACTCACCACTAATAATTTTTTCTCTAGCAGTTCGCACTAACCAAAGATAGAAAGCTATATTATGGATAGTTGCTAATTGATAGCCAAGTATCTCGTCTGTCATAAATAAATGGCGAAGGTAGCCAAGACTAAAATTCTCACTAGTATATGATTTAACATAAGAATCTGGCGACTCTTGAGAAAATTTATACTTAGCATTTTTTAAATTGATTTTACCTGTACTTGTAAATATTTGTCCGTTTCTTGCATTGCGTGTAGGCATTACACAGTCAAACATATCCACCCCACGTTCGATTGATTCGAGTATATTCTGAGGAGTGCCAACTCCCATAAGGTATCTTGGTTTATCTATAGGTAAATTATCAGTGCAAATATCTGTCATTTCGTACATTAATTCAGCAGGTTCGCCTACTGATAGACCACCAATGGAATAGCCATCAAAATCAAATTGAGACATCCACCCGCAATAATCTTCTCGCAAATCTTTGTGCATTCCACCCTGTCCAATAGCAAAAATGAATTGCTTATGTCCATAGAGCTGCTGAGTGTTATTGAAATGCTTAAGAGAACGCTCAGCCCAATCCTTAGATAGCTTTACAGAATCTTCGACATACTTTCTTTCCGATGGATAATCAACACACTCATCAAGAACCATCATTATATCGCTACCTAAATCTCTTTGAATTTCAACAACTTTTTCTGGAGTGAATAAATGTGTAGAGCCATCTATATGTGATTTAAACATAGCACCTTCGCTTGATAGCTTTCGATTTGCACTCAAAGAAAACACTTGATAACCACCGCTATCTGTTAGAATTGGTCTATCCCAATTCATAAACTTATGTAATCCACCAAAACTTTGGAATACTTCAGTTCCAGGTCTAAGGTATAAATGATATGTGTTTCCAAGAATTATTCTCGCATCAAGTTCTTTAAGTTCACGCTGCTCCATTGCCTTAACAGTGGCTTGAGTACCTACTGGCATAAAAATAGGAGTAGGGATTTCACCATGATCAGTTATAATTTTTCCAACTCTTGCTTTGCAATCTGTGGAAGTTTGTTCTAAAGTGAAAAAGGGCTTATTCAATATCTTTTAGGAAATTGGTAACAAATTGATTTACAAATTTGACAAAAAAAAGTGAGATAATAACACCACAAATATCAGCAACCCAATCTGCAAAATCCACAAATCTATTGGGAATGAAATACTGATGGAACTCGTCCGATGCTCCAAATAGCGAACCAATTACGAATGTATACAGCACAACATACTTCAATTTTGGAACAGACTTTGTGGAAAAGAAATGCAATTGTAAACCAATTCCAAAAAGGAAGAAGGCAATTGAGTGTTGTACTTTATCCCACAAATTGAACTGTAGTACTTTTGGTGGAGCTGACATATTCGAGAAAAACAGAATAGCCAACGTTACAAAAATCAAAGGTAGATTGAATAAAAGTTTTTTCATTTGGGTAGTATGTTTTTCAAATTAGTAATTAATTTACTAGCAGTCAGAGTTTCTTGGGCATAAGTTTTTACGTAATAATCTGCCGCTAAAGAATGCAAATATACTCCCAAAGCAGCACTCTCTATTGCCTTTCCTGTTTGAGAAGCTAACCCCGCAATTATTCCTGCAAGCACATCTCCAGAGCCAGCTTTTGCAAGTCCAGCATTTCCAGTAATATTGAAATAAGAAATTTCTCCATTAGTAATTATAGTTGTTGCACCTTTTAGCACAATATTGCAATTGTGTTCTTTAGCAAATTGCTTTGATAATTCAAATCCATTCATAATTATATCATCTATTGCAAATTTTGAAATCCTTGCAAATTCATAAATATGAGGAGTTAAAATCACATTACTATTTAGTTTTAGTTTATGTATATCTTGCAAGGCATCGGCATCAAGTACGAATATTTTGTTTGGATATTTTTCTAATAAACTAGGTAATTCCACTAGTAATGGGGAATTTTTGCCTAATCCACAACCAATTAAAATCACTTTTGCTTTTTCTATTACTGATTCATATTTACCATACAAATCAATTATTCCATCGGAAATCGGAGATAGGTGGATAACTTCAGAAACAAAATGTTTGCCTTGATAGTTGCTCGCATAAACCAAACCTGCTCCTATTTCGATTGCTGCATTGCTAGAAAGTTCTGCTGCACCAGGCATATCCTGAGAGCCACAAAGACAAACTATAGAACCAAAATCGAACTTACTTGTGTTTTGGCTACGTTTGGGTAAAATTGCTCTAATATCTTCAGTTTCAATAATAAACTTATTTGATTGGGACTTAATGATTTCAGAATCTAAGTATAACTCAGAGCAAATAATATTTCCAGTGAAATCCCAAAAGTCTTTATTTGTAAATGCTAATTTCCATCCAAACATTGTGATAGTTAAGTCTGCTTTCAGAGTGTTTGGGTCCGCAATTCCATTTTTTACATCTAGCCCAGAAGGCAAATCAACTGCAATTTTTTTTGCTTTAGTCTTATTAACCAACTTAAATAGCTCACTATAAAACTCATTTAAGTTTCCTGAATATCCAACTCCAAAGATAGAATCTATGATAACATCGGCAGTTAAATCTATATTAACTAAATCGTTACTCGATTCAATTGATAGTAATTTACATTTACATTTTTTGAGTAATTCTAAGTTAATTAAGTTGTCGGTGCTAGCTTTTGAGAAATCACCTATTAAACAAACTATAACATTGTTTGAATCAGAAAGTAATCTACCAATTGCCAATCCATCGCCACCATTATTGCCATAACCAGCTAAGATAACTACTTTTGAATTAATGATTTGGGTTAGTTCCACAAAAGATTTGGCAGCATTTTCCATTAAATCTATACTCGAATAATTTAATTTTTCAATTAAATAACTATCCAAATTCTTTGATTCTTGGGCTGTATGTACAGCAATCATAATTTTATACTTTAATCTAATTTAATTTAATCGTAAATTACGAAAACAAAAATACAAAATTCTCGTAATTTGATTGTGTACTCAATAATCACATACTTTTTTGATTCCTTACAGTCTAAAGTCCAAAATAGAAGAAAGTTAATTATTTTCTTGATACTATCTCTATTTACAGTTCGTTTGATTGGAGATTTCGCTATATATTTTCTAGATATTAGCATTAATAATTATAACCTCTATTGGTCTTATACAATTGGTTTTTCAATAAGTGGGTTACTCTATCTGCTTATGCTTTCTTTTGAAAAGCCAATGACTCCAAATAAATCTTATGAACAGTTTTCTAGGGATTTGAAGCAATTTGTTGCTGTTGTGATTAGTTTTCTATTTATAATTTTCATTGCTCCTACCCCAAAATTTGAAGCTGGGGTTTATGCTAACTCATTTGCAGTAATCTTATCTAATGTAATAGGTTTTTTAGCTTTAATAATTCCAATTGCAGTGATTAGATTCGTTTGGAAATGGCTGAGTATAAGAAGAAAAAAGAATACTTTAATTTATCTTATCATCTCTTTAATACTAATTAAATTTGCAATTGTCTTCCAAAACTTATCTCCAAGGAATTACAGTAACTTCTCTATAATCATTTACTTTGCTGTTTCATTGGTTATCTATTTAGCAAATGAAAATAACAATTGGGTTAAAAAGCTGGAAATGAAGCAAAAGATTAATCTTTTCTTCTTTTGTCTCTTAGCTATTGGTTCGCTTGTAATAAGTTTAATAATTGTTTCGAATGGAGTCTTCAATTTAAATTTAGTTCTTGAGAGCTATTTCAATGGTGCTCAAGTACTTTTTAAAATCTCAATGTTTATAGGAATATTCTACTTTTCCAAACCATTTCTAATTTCAATTCTTTCTTGGAATGCTGGCAATGTGATTGAAAAGCAAAATCAAGAAATGAAGAATTTAGCCAATTTCAATCAACTAATTTCCAAAACTATAGACAGAAACGAACTTTATCATCATGCAGCTAATCTTGTAGTTTCAGCTACGAGCGGAGATTTTTCTTGGATTGAAACTTATTCAGACGAAAGTAAAACTAATATTAATGCTTCTAATTATTACAATGTGAGTAATTTGGAAAATGCAATATTCACTCAAATTCTCCAAAGTAAGTTTCTTGCCAATAATGAAGCGGTACTAATAGAAACAATGATAAACAACAATGATTATGATTCGATAATCAAATTTATTCCTGAATGTCGCTCTTTAATTGCAACTCCTATCTTTCAAAAAAATAAAAGACTTGGCACTTTGGTAGTCGTCAAATATGAAGACTATGGCTTTGAAAGTGATGATTTGAGCATTTTGAATTTATTTGCAAACAACCTTTCAATTGCTCTTGAAAATTCTACTTTAATTGAAAGTTCAATACAATCGGAACAATTCAAGCGTGAATTAGATTTAGCAAGAGAAATACAATTAAAATTGCTACCACAGTCCACCCCAAAAATCAATAATTACCAAATTAGTGGTTTTTCAATTCCTGCCGAATCAGTTGGTGGCGATTACTATGACTTTATTCGATTAAAGAATGGTAAGTTTTGTATACTAATCGGCGATGTGTCGGGCAAAGGAATGTCTGCAGCATTCTATATGGCTCAAATCAAAGGCATAGTTATTGCATTGGCAAATGAGTCGAATACTTTGAAAGAATTATTCTGCAAAATTAATACTGCTATTTATGGCAATACAGAGAAAAAGATGTTTATTAGTTTCGCTGGTTTGCAAATAGATGAAATTTCCAATAAATGCGTTTATGTACGGGCAGGACATTTACCACTATATTTGTCAGAAAATGGTGCTTTGCACGAAATTAGACCTAATGGAATTGGTATGGGAATTACAAATACTTCTATTTTTGAAAAAAACTTAGAAGAATTTGAATTCAATATTATTAAAAACACAAAACTTTTGCTACTTACAGATGGAATACTTGAAAATCGTAACGAAGAAAATGAAGAGTTTGGTGAAAAGAATTTACTCGATTTACTGACAATAGATACCGATAATGCAGATGAGATGAACTTAATCGTTAAAAATAGAATACTAAATTTTAACGGAAACATGAAACAACACGATGATTTAACCGTTGTAACTCTTATATACACGGAAGAAGAGAACTAAAACTAAAGAGAACAAAGTGGAAGAAAAACTTAAAATATCGCACAGATTAAAAGAAGAGATTGCATTGGTGGACTTAATTGGTCAACTTGATGCTCATACCGCTCCTTTGCTTGAAACTTATTTACAGAATTTAATTTCCGATAAATTCTTTAAAATCATAGTTAATTTTAGAGGATTAGATTACATCTCATCAGCTGGGTTGGGTGTTTTTATGTCTTTTATAGAAGAAGTACGAGCTGGCAATGGTGATATAAAACTTAGCGATATGCCATCCAAAATTTTTAAAATTTTCGATTTACTTGGTTTCCCTTTGCTTTATGAAATTACTGACAAAGAAGATGAAGCTATTGAATCATTCCTTAATTTGAACAAAGCTAAGGAGATAAATGAACAATAATTTACTAATTCAAAATCAATTTAAAGCATTAAGTCAATTTTCTGAGCTTGAAAACATTAGAAACTTCGTTGTTTCCAATGCAATTAGTGCAGGTCTCAATAGCGAAGATGCACAAAATATTGCTTTAGCTGTAGATGAAGCTTGCACAAATCTAATTAACTATTCTTTCCAAAAAGAAACAAATAGAGAAATTAGATTGCTTGTTACATCTAAAAATAATTCACTTGAAATTGACATTTTCGACAATGGTCCTTCGTTTAATCCTCTTGATTTGCCTGAAGTTAATCTAAATAATTATTTTGCTGAAATTAAGAAAGGCGGTCTCGGAATTAAAATCATTAAATCACTTGTAGATGAAATAGTTTATATACCTGCTGGCATAGAATCAAACAATAATAATCTTAAATTAATCAAATACTTGACTCCAGTTCAATAAAATCTCTAATCTTTCCACAAACTTTACTTTATTAATTGAAATTAAAATGATAATTTTGATTAATATTTATAACCCTAAGCCAAAATTTATGGCAATACAATGAACATTCTCTTTTTAGCTATAGCTTTTATTTTTGCCCTTTTTATGGGCCTTTATTGGGGACTTGACAAGCCCAAACCAATGCTTTGGAAAATTACTTCAATAGTGATTTTGGCAGCGGCTTCTATTTTGACTTTAGCTCCACCGATTTCTGGTTTCTTCATAGATGCTAGAGATTTGGCTGATTTGAATGATTTCAAGAATGTTGAAATTTATATGAAAGTAATTCCAAATAGCCAATTATTCGAAAATGGAGTATGGAAACTTAAAGCTCAAGAAGCTCCAAGATATCACTTTAGTAAAGTATCACCCAATATTAAGACCTATCAACTAAGCTATTCTAATTCTTTGCTTGCCAATGAGTTAAAATCGGACAACCCATTGGTTATAAAAGCAATATATAATGCCAAAAATGATATTTATGAAATTCAATCAATAATAAGCGAAGCTCCTTTGCTAACTTATCCCTTTTTACCTGCATTGCAACAACGCATAAAGATATTGAATTTTCACGTGCCTATGTCTTGGACTGCAAGCTTGGCTTATATAATTTCAATGGTGTTTTCTGTTCAGTATTTGAGAAAGAAAAACTTAGTTAGTGATATTAAAGCCTCATCTTCTGCTTTCCTTGGATTGATATTTACTCTAATGGCAACTTCAACTGGAATGATTTGGGCAAAATTTAATTGGGGAGCTTTTTGGAATTGGGATCCACGCCAAACTTCAATTTTCATATTGCTACTTATCTATTTTGCTTATTTCGCATTACGTAGCTCTATAACTGATATTCAATTAAAAGCAAAACTTTCAGCTGTTTATTCCATCATATCTTGTGTGGTAATGCCATTCTTAATATTCATTGTCCCGCGTATGTTTGTTGGTTTACACCCAGGTGCCAAATCCGATGGAACATCAGGTCCTGTTATAAGTACACAAAAAGGTATGCTTGATTCGTCATTAGCTTTGACTTACTATATTTCATTGGCAGGGTTCATAATTTTGTTCTTTTGGCTTTTGAATTTACACATAAGAACTCAAAAATTAAAAATGGAATTAGAATAAGGAAAAGTAGATATGTATAGTTTTTTAGTTCAAAATTCAATCTATGTAGTACTAATTATAGTGCTAATAATCTGGGGTGGAATCTCATTTGTATTACTTTCTTTAGATAAGAAAGTAACTAATCTTGAAAAAAAAGTTATTGCAAATGGCACTAACTCAAATAAGGAACAATCTAATGAATAAAAAGAATTTAATTGGTGGGGCTATAATTGTAATTTTCTTAGCAATTGCACTTACCACATTCGACTTCAAAAAAATAGATTATACTGATTTCTCAACAGCTGCTATATCTGCAAAAACAGTACAAATTTCTGGCTCTTGGGTTAAAGAAGATAATTACACTTACGAAAGTGAGAAAAATATATTCACTTTCAATATGAAAGATGATAATAACAACATCACTAAAGTTGTTTATTCTGGTGCTAAGCCAAATAATTTCGATTTAGCTCCACGAATTGTAATTAAAGGAAAATATAATGGTAAAGTTTTCCAAGCAACTGATATTTTAACAAAATGCCCTTCCAAATACCAAGGAAATGGCGAAAAAATGATTTAATCAATTAAAAAAAAAGAATAAAATGTTAGGTAAAGTTTTAGTTTATTCCTCATTCGTTTTGTCTATACTGACAAGTTTATTTTATTTCTTGTCTGCTTCAGGCAAAGTGAAGTTTAAAAATTATGCTAGTGTATTTTATACATTAACTACTGCTGGTGTACTTGGAATCTGCTTATTTTTGATGTCAAAAATTTTAGCACACGACTTTCAATATACTTATATCTGGGAGTATTCATCGAAAGAACTCCCTACAAATTTATTAATGGCTACTTTCTATGCTGGACAGCAGGGCTCTTTCTTGCTTTGGACTTTCTGGACTATAATAATTGGCTATATTTTAATCCCCTATTTGCGAAAAAAAGATTACGAATCTGAAACAATGGCTTTCTATTCATTGATTCCTGCATTTCTATTATTAATTTTAATTGCAAAGAGTCCATTTGATTTTGTTTGGGAATCTTTTCCAGGGCAAGTACCTTTCGATTTTACACCAAAAAATGGAAAAGGTTTGAATCCAGTTCTTCAAAACTATTGGATTACTATTCACCCACCAATTCTATTCTTGGGCTTTTCGGCTTTATCAGTGCCATTTGCAATTGCATTGGCAGGGCTTTTCAAACGGGATTTTAAAAATTGGATAAATGTAACTTTCCCATGGGCATTATTTGCTGCGGGTATTCTTGGATTTGGTGTAATGCTTGGCGGACTTTGGGCTTATGAAACGCTTGGTTGGGGAGGATTTTGGGCTTGGGATCCAGTTGAGAATTCTTCACTTTTGCCTTGGTTATCTATCACTGCATTTATTCATACTGCAATTGTCAGCAAACGAAATGGCGGTTTGTTAAAAACAAGTTTTGGATTTGCGTTGCTTAGTTATTTATTAGTTCTTTATTCTTCGTTCCTTACCCGAAGTGGTGTACTTGGCGATACTTCAGTACATTCATTCGTTAGCCCTGGACCAATTGTCTATAAAATGCTCTTGATATTTTTGGTTTTGTTTGTCATTATTTCAGTTGTATCATTTTTCATTAAAATGAATAAAATACCTGTCAAAGACAAAACAATGAATTTGAATTCAAAAGAGTTTATGCTCTCACTTGGCTCCATCACTTTGCTTTGCATTGCATTTATTGTTTTCTTAGGCACTAGCTGGCCAATGATAGCAGAATTACTCGGGCAGCAAAAAGCAAGTGTAGATGCAAGTTGGTATAATATGGTTAATCTGCCACTTGCTGCAATTATGCTATCGCTTAATGGTCTTTCAATTATCTTCAAATGGAAGCAAACTTTTAAAGTGGATTTAGTTCGCTCTTTAATTACTAGCTTAAGTATTACAGTAGCTATAAGCTTTTTATTCTTTACTATTGGAATTAGAGATTTCAAATTCTTTGCATTAGCAATAGCTGTTGCTTTTTCTATTTCTATTAATTCCCAATTGATTATAAGTACTTTCAGAAAAAGCCCTAAACTTGCGGGTGGTTTTATTGCCCACTTTGGGATTTCATTGCTTATTCTTGGAGCTATTACCTCTGGTGGATATGCTATTAAACAGCAAATCCGATTGAAAGAAGGCGAAGCTAAAGAATTCCAAGGAAGTAAAATCAAATTCGTTGGAAAAGAGCAAATTGATAAACAATGGACTGATAGAGAAAAATTTCAATATATTTTTGAGATTACTAATAAAAATGGAAGAACTCAAATTGTCAACCCAATAGTTTACTGGAGTGACTTCAATGAAAGGAAATCTCCTTTCTTCGAGCCAGGTATTGCTGCTTCCGCTACTCAGGATATTTACATATCCCCTTATTCAATAGAATATTCTTATGATTATCCTCCTGCTATTTTACAGAAAGGAGGCAAATCACCAATCTCATTAGATTCAAGCATTCAGCTTGGCTTGGAGAAATTCGATATGGCTGGGGCGATGAGTGGTGGCGAAAATGGTACTATGAAAGTAGGTGCTGTTGTTTCATTCACTCATAATGGTACAAGCTATAAAGATACTATATATTCATATTTAGACCAGAAGTCTGGAATGAATGTACCCGAATGGAAGCACGTAAAAAATAGCAAAGTGGAAATTGGATTTATTCAACTTATTCCAAACAAAGAAAATTTATCTCTTTCCCAAGCAGTTTTCGCTTATAAATCTACTGGCAAAGAACTTGTGCCTCCAAAAGAAGTATTTATATTTGAAGCTTCTGTAAAACCATTTATTTCATTGGTTTGGACTGGAACTATACTCTTTACTTTGGGTTTCTTTATGTCAATTTTCAAATATATCGGAAAAGACAAAGTCAAAAGTGAAAAAGTGGCGGTGGAAGAAGTAAAAGAATTATTGAGATTCACTGAAAAAGAAGAAGATATAATACCTGCAATAGTTGTTTCAAACAATGAAGATTTGAATATTGCAAAGCAAAGCTAGAATATCATTGTTGCTTTTTTGCATTTTTGCTCCATTGATTATAGCAGTTGGACAAATGACTGCACCTTATCAACAGTATGATGTTATTGGCAACGTAGAAAGTTTTGCAAGTCAGAAACCTATTGAGCGAGTTACCGTTATATTAGTAGGTAAGTTTTCAGGTGGTAGCGAATGGTTTGAATTGCAAAAATTTATTACTGAAGATACAGATAGAAAAGATTTACCAATTGCATTGACCGATAGCTTAGGTAATTTTAAAATTGTGGTAACTCCACAATTCGATAAGCTTGATTCTATTGCTCCAGCATTGGTATTGCAAAATAAAGGATTAGAAATTGGACAAGCAATTTCAATGAAAGATATAGCTGGCACTGCAATTAAAACCAGATATACTTATTCCAACGAGAGTGGATGTAGCTGTGAGAACACTACTTCGAGTGAACTTGTAACCGCTGGTTACGTATATAAAGTAAATAATTTAAAAATCATTACTAAAAATTACTAGGAAAAAATATGAAAAAGTATTTCCAAATGCTACTTGTTTTGGCAATAGCAACAACTCTTGTTACTTCGTGTGGCAAAAATGAAAATAGCGAAGTTAAATTGAATCAAGCAGCTTTAGTTGATTCGCAAAGTAGCTATAGCACTGTTTACAATATGAAAACAGTAACAAAAGGTGGCGAAGGTATGGCTGTGAATTTTACTTATGATGAAAATGGTACTATTAAAACTTTTGCAGAAACTACAAAAGGTAAAGTAGTTTTCTTAAACTTTTGGGGTACTTGGTGTCCACCTTGCCGCAAAGAAATTCCAGATATTATAAAATTGCAAGATAAATATAAATCAAATGATTTGATGGTTATTGGAATTGCTTTGGAACGAAGTGCTGATAAAGCAATTGCAAATGTTTCTTCTTTCGGAAGCAAACAAGGTATGAACTATATGAACGTGATAGGCACTGAAGCAATTGGCGAAGCTTATGGTGGAATTAGTGCAGTACCTACTACATTTATTATAGATAAAAAAGGTGTAGTGGTTGAAAAAGTAGTTGGCTCAATGGGCTTAGAAGATTTCGAGAAAATAGTTAAAAAATATCTGTAATTAAAACAGTAAGTGTAACATCTTTTAAAGCTCAGTATTAGAAATACTGAGCTTTTTTTTTGTTTAAAAATGAATAGAATTATTTATAGATAAATAATATATTGCAATAACATAAGCATCAATTATTTGATAAATACAATTAAAAGTTCAATAGCTATAAATCAAAATAGTATCTCAAACCGTATCTTCATAATTAGAGGTTTGTAGGTAATGCTTGATACAGATTTGGCTGAAATTTACCATGTAGAAAGTACTTAATGTAAAAATACTTATTAAGACTTTAGGCAAAAAATGGTTTGC
>CAZYXG010000002.1:0-72164 GCA_964650885.1 uncultured Hyphomicrobiales bacterium
TCCCAACTGGACAATACTATTTACTATTCAAAACAGAAACTACATTGGAAAATAAAGTAATTCAAATAATTAAGTAAGTTAATGAAACACAAAATATATTTAATGGCTGTCATTTTATTGATAAGCATAAGTATAACTGCATTTGCAGAAGATAAATTAGTAAATCGCTACGGCATTTTCGCTGAATATGGATTAGACCAAAGTATAGCAAACTTTAAGAAACTGCCTGATATTCCAAATTGCTGTGTGCAATTTGTTGATGGAAGCGGTTCGGGTTTCACCTTTGGAGGCCAATATCAAATTCCTATTGATAAAAGATATGGGTTGCTTTTTAGAGCCAGCTTAACTAATTATTCTGGGGAACTTAAAAGCACAGAACCAACTAGTTTAGTATATTTTGATTCAAATATCCCAAATGACCCAGGCACATTGAAGTCGGGAAGCTTTGAACATTATTTGAAAGGAAATTTCACAAGCATTGGGCTTGACCCATTGTTTTATTATAATATAATACCAAAATTAAAATTTAATTTAGGTTTAAGATTAGCTTATAATATGACTAATACTTTCGAGCAGAAAGAATCTGTAATTGGTAGCTTTGGTGAATTCTTCGATGGCACAAACCCAGTTGGTAGAGTAAGAAATAAATATAGTGGCGATATCCCAAAAGCAAGTACATTAGGAATATTTGCATTAATTGGAGCAAGTTACGATTTGCCAATGAATAAAGAAAAAACTCTTTTGCTTTCTCCAACTGCATTTTATTATTTGAATTTTAGCAAAGTTGCCGAAAATACAGATTGGTCAATTAATAGCTTACGCATAGGTTTAGCAGTAACTTATTCACCATCTGACAAGAAATATCTAAAAGAAGAAAGAAGAAAAATTGATACAGTTTATATTCAAAAAAGTGAAATTGCTAGTAAATATGCAATAGGAATAGAAAAAGTTACTACTAAAGTAAATTCAATCGAAGATGCGGAAGTTACACTTGAAAATTATACTAGAACTGATACAATATTTACTCAAAAGTTATTTGCATTAGATGGCACTTTACAATCAGTAGGAGTAGATAGTATAGGTAATGAAAAAGATATGGTACAATTCACAATTGAAGAATTTATTTCAAATAGAATGCAACCATTATTGCCATATATTTTCTTCGACTATAATTCCTCTGTTATTAATAATAAGTATATTACGTTTAATAATGAAAAAGCAAGAGAATTTGAAATAAAATCATTATCAAAAAATGGTACACTTGAAACATACTACCAAATATTAAATATTGTTGGGCGTAGAATGGTTGAAAAACCTGATGCTACATTAAGAATAGTTGGCTGTAATTCTTCTGTTGGTGCGGAACAAAATAATTCTGATTTATCTAAACAACGTGCGTTTGTTGTTAAAGAATATTTAGTAAATAATTGGCAAATTGCAGAAAGCAGATTGATTTTAGAAAATAGAATGTTACCAGAAACTCCTTCGAAACCAATAAACGATGAAGAGAAAATTGCTGAGAATAGAAGAGTTGAATTTTATAGTAGTAAGTATGAAATACTAGCACCAATAAGCTTAAATGATACTTTAAGAATCTCCAATCCACCAATTGCAAGATTTAAATTGCAATCAAATGCAGAAGCTGGTCTTAAAAATTGGGAACTTACAGCGACTCAAAAAAATGCACAAACTAATAGCTTCAATCAAACTGGAACAAATATATTGCCGCCTTATGTTGATTGGACTTTGAATGCAAATCAAAAAACAATTCCAAATTCAAATGAACAAATCGAAGTTAACCTTAATTTAGTTGATACTCAAGGACAATTGAAAAATATAAGCTCTTTGCTGCCGTTGAAATATTTATCAATTAGACAAAAAAGAAAAGAAAGAATATTGGATAAAGAAATTAATCGTTATAATTTAATACTCTTTGAGTTCGATAAATTCGATATTAAAGCCAATAATAGTAAAATTATTGATTTAGTGAAAGAGAATTTAAAAGATAATTCAGTAGTCTCAATCACAGGTTATACCGATAGGACAGGGGAGGCACAATATAATTTGAAGCTAAGCCAAAATAGAGCTAATGCCACAAAAGATGCCTTAAACCACAAATTAGTAATTGCAAGTGGAAAGGGAAGCAACAATATGCTTTTCAATAATGATATTCCAGAAGGTAGATTCTATTGCAGAACAGTGGATATTCTTGTGGAAACTGAAGTAAAGTAGCTGCTTATTTCTATTTCACAATAACTTCATTTTTCTATTTGCTAAAACTTTTTTAAGTTGGATAAACAAAACTAACAAAGATTGAAAATGGAAAATAAAACCGATATGTACTATCCATCGCAAAAAACGATTGATAAAGCTAGAATTAAAGATTGGGATGCACTAAATAAGTTAGCTACTGATAATCAAGAGCAATTTTGGAGCGAGAAAGCGAATGAATTGACTTGGTTTAAAAAATGGGATTCTTATATTGATGATACTAATGCACCATTCTATAAATTTTTCATTGGCGGAACAACTAATATTACATATAACTGTATTGATGTACATTTGAAAAACCATAACCGCAACAAACTTGCTTATATATGGGAAGGTGAAAACGGTGAACAACGCACTATGAGCTATTTTGCATTGCATAGAGATGTTTGCAAATTCTCTAATGTGTTGCTTAGTATGGGTGTGAAGAAAGGCGATAGGGTTACGATTTATATGGGTAGAGTGCCAGAGCTAATTATAGCAATGCTTGCCTGTGCAAGAATAGGTGCTATCCATTCGGTTGTTTATGGTGGTTTTTCTACCGAAGCACTCCACGAAAGAATTGAAGACTCAAATTCACGAGTTGTTATCACTTGCGATGGTGCTTTCCAAAGAGGCAAAATAGTTAAGTTAAAAGATATTTGCGATGATGCAGTTGATAGGGCTGGCATAGTTGAATTTGTGTTAGTGGTAAAACGCACTGGGCATGAAGTGAAGATGACTGAAGGCAGAGATTTATGGTACCACGATTTAATGAATTTACCAATAGCAAGTGCGAAACATGAAGCAGAGGTGGTGGATTCGGAACATCCATTATTCTTACTTTATACATCGGGAACAACTGGCAAACCAAAAGCAATTCTGCATACCCACGGCGGCTATATGGTTGGTGCTTACACATCATTTCAGTATGTGTTCGATATTAAGGAAGACGATAGATATTGGTGTGCGGCAGATCCAGGTTGGATTACAGGGCATAGCTATATAGTTTATGGTCCACTATTGAATGGTGCTACATCAATTGTTTATGAAGGAGCTCCTAATTTTCCTTATCCGAATCGTTGGTGGCAAATTATTGAAAAGTACGGAGTGAATATACTATACACTTCGCCAACAGCAATCAGGGGATTGATGCGATTTGGCGATGCCTGGGTAAATAGACACGACTTGTCATCATTGCGACTACTTGGCTCTGTAGGCGAACCAATAAATCCTGAAGCTTGGAAATGGTATTATAATACTATCGGGAAAGGCAATTGCCCAATTATGGATACTTGGTGGCAGACGGAAACTGGTATGATGATGATTACTCCATTCCCAATTGTGCCTCTCAAACCAGGCACTGGAACTAGGCCATTCCCAGGTATTATAATGGATATTGTTGACGAAGATGGCAATTCGGTGAAAGACAATGAAGAGGGGAATTTGGTAATTAAATCGCCTTGGCCTTCTATGATGAGAACTATTTATGGCAACGACGAAAAATACGTAGAGCAATACTGGAGCCGCTATAAAGGAATGTACCTCACTGGCGATAGTGCCAAAAGAGATAGCGATGGTTATTTCTGGATTATTGGAAGAGTGGATGATGTGATAAAAGTTTCTGGCTATAGACTTGGCTCGGCGGAAATAGAAAATGCCTTGGTTAGCCATCCAGCAGTAGCAGAAGCTGCGGCAATCGGACTGCCACACGAAGTGAAAGGAAATGCAATCCACGCTTATGTGATTTTGAAAAATGGAATTGCAGAAAGTGAAGAACTAAGAGAAGCACTATCAAACCACGTTAGAAATGAGGTGGGGCCGATAGCAAAACCTGAAAGTATAGAATTTGTTGATTCACTCCCCAAAACAAGAAGTGGTAAAATTATGCGAAGGGTACTAAAAGCTAAAGCATTGGGACAAGACCCTGGCAATTTGACAACTTTGGAAGATTAGGAAAGAAGTTCGATATGTTTATTGAACTTCTTAACTCCTAAATAGTTCTAAATATTCATCGAAAACAAATAATCTATTGCGTTTCTGACCTGTTTTTTCGATTAATATTTTTAGCTTTATAAAATCTTCTATTAATCTAAAAGCAGTTGTTTTATTGATTGACAGTGCTTCCACCACATCGCTTGAATCAACTATTGGTTTTTCCCAAAGCACTTTTAAAAACTTATTTGCTATTGGCTGTTTTTTGCCTAAAGTAATAAACTTATCTTCTGTTGCTTTGCGAAGAACTATTATATCTTTGAATACTTGAATTGAGTTTTCTGCTGTTGCTTTCACTCCTTTTAAAAAGAATATTAGCCAAGCTGATAGCTCATTTTGTGTTCTAACATTTGTCAGCAAATCATAATATTGGTATCTGTTTTTCTCAAAAAATTCAGATAAGTATAGAGTTGGCTTTACTAATAACTCACTCTGCACTAAATATAGCGTAATCAACAAACGTCCAATTCTGCCATTGCCATCAAGAAATGGATGTATAGTCTCGAATTGATAGTGTGCCATTCCTACTTTGATTAAATCTGGCAATTGTGTTTCTTGGCTATGCAAGAACTTTTCCAAATCCGTCATTAAATCATTGATTGATTCGAAATATGGCGGTACAAAACTAGCTTTTGCAATACTTTTGCCTCCAATCCAATTTTGACTTTTTCTAAATTCTCCTGGTAATTTACTTGCTCCACGAACTCCTTGCAATAGGTGTTTGTGTGTGTCTCGCAAAAGTCTGCTACTCAATGGTAATTTATCTACACTTGCAATAGCGTAATTCATAGCATCTATATAGTTATGCACTTCTTGCCAGTCGTTTCTTTGTTCATCGCCAATATAGTCTGACTTTTGCATAGCTTCATCTATATTTGTTTGTGTGCCTTCTATTTTGCTGCTTTCAGTACCTTCTTTGGCTACGTGCATTTTGATAAAGAAATCAACATCAGGAATCAATTGAGAAAAAGCATTTAGCTCACCTAACTTGTTGCTAGCATCGGTCAGCAAAGCAATAAGTTCGCTGTCATCTATAAGCCAAGCGTGATTTATAGTATTGGGCTGGAAGCTTTTATATTCGTATTGCTGAACTAATTCTCCAGCAATAAATTCTGTAATTCTCATAGTCTTTTGCTATTTTTAATAATTATAATTACAAAAATAAGCAATCATAGTTGCAAAAACAAGAAGAAAAGCAACTATAAATAATTATAGTTGCAGAAAGAGTGATTAGTGCAATTAAAGAGAGTTGTGTTTTTTAGAAGTGCAACTAAGAATATCTATAGTTGTAGAAAAGCTAATAAGTGCAACTAAGAATATATATAGTTGTAGAAGTGCAAATAAGAGGTAAGGAGCGAGAATACCCGAATCATTTGAGAATTAACTATTTAAAGCAATAAAAAAATTAATTTAACTTAAACCCAACATTCATTCCTACGCTTATCCTTAGTCTTTTGCTTGCTAAGTCGCCGATTCCTCGTGAGAATATGAAATCAAAAAAAGCTACATCGCTCACAAATGAAGGCACTCTGCCGAAACCAATAGAAGCTTCTTGGAAAATTTTATCGCCCATAGTTTTCATAAAGTTCACATTTGTTTTATAGTTTGCAGCTGCATATCCAAATATTAACTCAATGCCCCTGCCCTTGTATGTAGGCAAGCCAATAGCTCTCCAAAGCAAATCACTTGTGTTCCATCGGGCATGTAATGTTTGGTATAAATTTCCGCCATAATAGCCAATTGGAGCATTTGCAAAATTTCCAAATGGGGTGAACATTATGTTTCGTGTCTTCATTCGGAAAGTGTGTGGCAAAGGTGCATTGTCTGTTACGTGACCAAATTCAGTAAGTAAAGTTAGCTCCGAAAAGCCATAACCTGTTTTAAAGGTGGGGATGTCCAGTCTGAAAGCTGCATCGTAAGCAGAATATTGACCTTTGTCGCCATTGCTACCCAAGCTTAGCACCAAATTACTACTAAAGTTAAAGCCATCAAAACCTAAGAAATCTTTTTCAGTGTAATTAATAGTCGCTCTTAGCAAATCCCAATCTCTATTTGGGCGAACTTGATTATCAGTCCAATGTGTTAGCTCTTCGAATAAATTTAGCAAAGTATCGGAGCGTTTTTCAACTCCCGAATTATGTCTCATTGTATAGAACACATCTAATTTCAAATTCTTATATTTAGAATTCATAAATATTTCATAGCCATCTTTGCGAACGTAGTCATAGTAATCGCTTGAATAAATTGCAGAAAGCAATGTGTTCTCAAATTTTGAAAATGATTTATCGTTGGATTGGCTAATTATCTCAGAGAACATTTTTGTGCCGACAACTAAATTAAGTGATTTATCTTCAATAAGTTTGAATTTAATACCAAGCTCGCCGTAAGGTTTTTTTTGCCCAAAGCTGAAATAACCTCTCCCAAATAATGTAGCGAAATCGTACATACTAAGCTCTGGACTTATGCCCAAACTCAAATCTTCCACTCTATTATAATTCAAATATGGTTCTAAAGATAGACCAAAATTACCTTTTTCTTTTTGAATTATTTTGTTTGTGTCGAGAGTAACCAAACTATCAATTCTGCGATATATTGCTTCTTCTCTCGGGCTGATTTCTCTCAATGAATTATTATTCCAGAATTCACTTCTTATGCTATCGGCATTTTGAGCTACAGTAATTCTAGGTTTGTTTTTCCTATAAACAGAATCAGGCAATAGTTTGTTGATTTCTACATTGCTATAAATGCTAGTAGTATTAACAACAATATCAATGTCGGCTACTCCAGAAAGCAAGTTTGCAGATGCTTTAGCTTTGATTTCCAATAAGCTCGGATACCAAATACCATCATCATTCTCATCGAATTTTTCTATATATTCAATTGATTCAATAAATTGCATAGCAGTGCTTTTGCTTGGCTTTAAGTTAGCTTCTATTATGCTAAAGCTACCTTCCACCAGTTTTATAGTGCCTTCAAATGCAGGATAAGTTGAAGTGCTTGGCTGTACCGAAATTTCATAAACTAATTTATCGTTAAGTTTGCTTCGATTTAGTAATTTGAATTCATAGTATGAAAAAGCATTGCTAGCCAGAGGAGAAGTAATTTGAGCATCTACTATTTTAATCTCATCATCATAGAAATTTATGAATTTTGAGATAGCTAAGACATTAGAAGACATTGGCATATTAGCTGTTTGTCTTCGTTGGATAATTTCGGCTTGGTTGATTCCTTTGGCAGGGTCTTGAGCTACGTTTGAAAAGGTTTCCAAAAAAAAGTACTTATATCGATCGTTATCGTTTTGCTTTGAGCCAGGCGAAAGAGTCGCTCCTATTGAGATACTGCCATTGCCACCAGAAGCAGAAGCCGAATTAATCAAACTGCCATCAAGCTCCAAATTCATTTTACTATAAAGCATACCAGCAAAAGTTTTAATTTTAGCTTGATTTTCAGTTTTCTTTTCAATTGCTTGAGCCACAATTTGATTTACGTTGAATTCGCCTGTAACAATTGCTTCTTTCTGCAAATTAGGTAATGACTTCAACTTAATATTAAAGCTATCTTGTCCATTGGTTTCAATTTTCTTTATCTCATAGCCAATTGAGGAAATTTGTAAAACAGCATTTCCAGAATTTGGCAAATAGAAGATTCCATACCTATTTGTATAGGAAACTTTCTTGTTGGTCAAATCTTTGATTTTCGCACCTGCTAGTGCTGTTCCAGTTTCCGAATCCACCACTTTGCCTAAGATTCTGCCTGTTGCAAAGCTATAACTAAAACTCAATACGAACGTTAATGTAAATAAGAAAAGTAACTTATTAGAAATTGGTTTCATAAAATTTCATTTTAAATCAAAAATAATAAGTTAAATTTACGGAATCTTAAACTCAAAGTTTCTTAAAAATGAAAAGTTTGCTAATTATTTTAATATTTGCCCCAATTATTGCATTTGCTCAATTGCTGCCAGGTGGCGAAAAAGAACGCTACGAAGAAAGCAAAGACAACCTTGGCGGGGCAGGGAGTTTATACTCCACTTACGAGCTTAAAGGAATGACCCTTAGCGATAATTTTTCTGTTGAATTTTCAACAAAGCAGGGATTTCTTTTCAATAAACTTGTTGTGGGTGGGAACATTAATTTCAGATTGACAAAAACTGTGGAAGACCCACGCTATGTGGATATTAAAAATGTGCAACCCTATTTTACATACAACCACTTGGGTCCATTTGTGGATTACATAATTCCGATTAGCAGCAAAGCTATGCTTACAATTGGAACTCTTGCCAATATTGGCTACACAAGCTATGAGCTATCCAATACTGGGCTGGGCAATACTCCAATTGGCGATTTCTTCTTAATAGCTGAGCCAAATGTGAACTTTTCCTATAAAGTATATAACAACTATAGATTGAACCTTGGAGCAAGCTACCGCAAAACATTCTCTCTGGGTAGAACTGCCTACCCAGCCGACTACTTCTCTGGATATGGAATAAGTTTAGGTGTTAAGATAGTGAATTAATAGAGTTGTTTATATAGCAATTTGTTATTAATTTACAAAAGTAAATATGAAAAACAACAAGAAATAGAAAAAGAATTAAAAGAGCTGTTACCTAGCATAAGTAGGAAATACTTTGTAGTAAACTAGGATATTTCGGCTCTAATGCAAAGAACAAACAAACTATTGATTCGGATATTGATGTAATAATTAAATTTTCAAAACTATTTTGATGGGTTTTTTTGATTTACAAACACTATTAGAAACTAAATTGAATTTAAAAGTAGATTTACTTACAGAAAAGGTTTAAAAGAACATCTAAAAGAAAGAATTCTTAGCGAAGTGAGATATTTGTGAAGAAATTAATTCAACATCTATAGATTTAGAACTTAAGAGATTACTTAAATCTTTAAATAGCTCAGAATTTTCATTTCTAATTAAAATTTTACTCCCACCTAAATATTTATTCAATAACTTTTGTAAAGTTTGTGATGACATATTTACCTCTTAAACTTCCTGTACAAATGTTTTTTCTTTTTCAAATACTGTTTTAATTATTCGGAAATCTTTCCAGTCCAGACTTTTCTTGAGGTGTTTATGGTCTAATTGGTTTGAATGGCAATCTATACACAGTACTTTTAAATTTCTTGGCTCATCGTCAAATTTTCTAAAGTTTTTGTGGTGGGTGTGCAAATATTTCATTTCTTCGGCAGAAGTCGGTCTCCAGCTACATTCTTCGCAAGTGTTGTTTCTCATTTTTTTAATTAACTTAGAATATACTTTCCAATCTTCAGAATAAACATTGGGGATATATTCATAATCAAAAACGAAATCCGAAGGTAATAATAAAACTTCCTTATTTTCTTCAATCTCAAATATTTCTGTGTGTATATATTCATTGAGCAACTTTGCTTCATTGAATTTTATTGGCTCCAGCACTTTATTTCTGCGAAGCTTACTGAAATTGAAATTATAAATATTCAAACAGTTCTTGCATATATGCAATTCTTGCTCTTCTGTATCTATGATTATTTCATTCTTATCGCTATATAAGCGGTATTTGAAGAAGTTATCGGAGCGGCTGGAAATGGAATATCTAAACCCCTTGTCCTTGGTTCGCATATCCTGAATTGTCTGGCAATTATAAATATGATAGCGGTGCAAATCCTCTGTTTTTGTCCCTTTTTGAATAAATCCATCTTGAATATAAACAGCAACTTTATAATATTTACCATCTTCTTCGAACCTCAAAGACTGATCGAATAGAGTTTCCACTCTATCCAAATTCTGCGACTCAAAGTATTTAGTTGCGTTTTCTAATTCATTTTTGTTGAGTTTAGTGATTCGTTCATAAGCCTCTTCAATGTGTTTAGTAATTTGAGTATATTGGAATTCAATCTTTTCTTTATCGGATTTCAAATTCGTTATTAATTCATTATAGCTTATTCTTTCTTTACGAAGTTTTTCCAAATCATTATTGAGTTCAGTGATTTTGGCAGTATAATCCACAATGAGTTGTTTCTTTTCTTCTTTCAGTCGCTCTATACTTGCAAGCTGCAATTCTTTTTCTTTTTTCAGCTGAGGCACTTGCCTTGCTAAAAACATTTGTTTTTTCATTTCCTTAGTGGTTATATCCACTTCGTCAGAAAGCCGAGAAAGTCTTTGTCTATAATCTTTGTCTATTCTGTTAAGTTCTTTTTCTAATCTAATATTTTCTTTCTTTTGGATATCTCTTTCTTCGGAAAGCTCTTTTAATTGTGCATCTTTGGAAAATAAATCTTTCTTAAGTTTAATTATTATTTTGGAGAAAGTATCATTAGATTTTTCCAAATCCATATTTTTTGCAGTAAGTTTTTGTAGTTCTTTCTGCAAATTATATAAATCTCTAATGCTTCGAAACACTTCATTTAGCTCTTCGTTGTTTGCTTTGAATCTATTCAAATGTAAAAACACTCTCAAGCGAAGTATCTCAAAGTCAATACCATAACCATCTCTATTTATGCTATAAATTTTCTCAAATAAATCTTCAAATTCATTTTTAAATTCAGCAAAATATTTTGGCTTGTGGTCGTTGAAATTAATAATAGATAGCAAATCATTATGCAGTTTTGCAATATCTATTTTTATTATTCTCTTACTACCACCAAAATGGGTATTTAATAATGTTATAATATCATTCATCTAATTCCAAGTATTCGGTTTGAATTATTTACCTTTAGCTTTAAAAGATTTAATGTAATCTTTTGTGAATTCCGATAGCACCAATCTTCCACTAATTTCTGCTCTTTCAAATAGCAATTTATCCCAGTTCTCAGTTCCTTCCCAAAGTACTTTTTTCAAATCAGCCATTGCCGCAGGACTATTATTTGCAAGTTTTGTGGCAAGTTTTTCAAGTGATGCATCAAGTTCTTCAATTGTGAGAAATATATGTGAATAAAGTCCTTTTTGATAGCACCAATCTCCAGCATACCAATCAAAATCAATTGACATTTGAGAATATGCCGCTTTGCCTATCTTTCGTTCTACTGCTGGCCCAACAACAAATGGCCCAATGCCAAGTGCTAATTCAGATAATTTAGCATCTGCCCCAGCAACTGCAAAAGTATAATCGCCAGCTGAAGCCAAGCCAACTCCACCGCCAACTGCTTTGCCATGCACTCTCACAATCACAAACTTTGGTGCAGTCCGCATAGCGTTTATTACTTTAGCAAAGCCAGAAAAGAATTTTTTTCCAACTTCAAAATCAGTAATTTCCAGTAATTCATCGAATGAAGCACCCGCACAAAATGCTCCTTTACCTTCACTTTCCAGAATAATTACATTCGCATCGACAGAATTCCCAGCTTCTTTAATTTTCTCAGCAAGCTCTTCAAGTATTGCTCCTGGCAATGAATTGCTATTTGGTGTACCAAATTTAATTCTTGCAATTTTATTTTCTATTTTAAGGTTTACAAAGCCTAAACTCATTTTTCTGTCCAATTTTAATTAATTTTGCATCTAAAACGTTTCCTAAAATAAGTAACATCCGCTAAAAATAATAACAAATACTGAAAAAATGAGACACTATATTGTAGATGCGCATAACTTAATTCATAAAGATATAGAGTTAAAGAAGCTTTTGCCAAATAAGTTGGAGTTGGCTCGCATAAAATTTCTTGAATTAATCAATTCGTTTGCTAATCGCTATCCAAAATTTAAAATCTCAGTTGTCTATGATGGGGTGTTAAAAGAAGTATATTCAGAGAAAACAAATGTATATATCTATGAAGCTGGACCTTACCAAAAAGCTGATGATATTATCAAAAAGTTTATTCGTGAGGAGCATAAAACAAAAAACTGCACAATAGCAAGTTCAGATTTAGAAATTATTGATTATGCAAGATTGCATTTATGTAACTATATCAGTGCTGAAAATTTTCTATATGAACTGAAATTCGCAAAAGCTGGTAAAGTGGGTAGAAGAGATATTGATGGAGTGAAACCAGTTAATTTATCAGAATTGGGAAAAACTGAATCTGAATCATTCCTAGCTTTTTTTGAAGATAACCCATTAGATGAGAATTTAAATCCGAGTCCAAAGGAAATAAAACCCAAGAAGAAAGTGAAATACGTTGCCAAAGCAGAGCCACCTGTGGATTTGGACACAGTTGATTTAATTAATTATTTCAAAACAGGCGAATTAAATAAAGAAACTGAGAAAAGATTGAAGGATACCAAGAAAACTGAAACAGTAGATTTAAAGAAAATCAATAAAAATGCTTACGATGTGGACGATAGCGAATTATTAGCGGCATTTTTAAGCCCAGATTAACCACGCTGAGTTATCACTACTCCAGTAATAATAATAGCTCCACCGATTGCTAACTGCCAGCTAATCAGTGAATTTAAAAAGAAATAACCCATTATAGCTGTAAGAATTGGCTGTAAGTTATTAAAAATAGATACTTTGCTTGCGTCAGTTTTGGAAAGTGCATAGTACCATAAAGCATAGCCAACGCCACTAGTTATTGCACCCAAATAGAAGATTTGAAACCAATTGAAATTTGTAAATTTATCAATTTCTATATGGTAGGGAAGAAAATAATAAATTGGAATATACAAAGCGAAACCTATAAACATAGTTAAAGCTGTGGTATAGATGGGCCCATATTTATTGGTACATTCTTTACCTATAATCGTATATAATGCCCAAGATAAGCTTGCCAAAAGAGCCAAAATATCGCCTATCAAACCACCTTCGCTCAAAGAAAATTTTTCTGATAAAACTAATAATGTTCCTCCGATAGCTATGAAAATACCAGCAGTTTTTAAAAAAGTAGATTTCTCATTATGAAACAAAATTGATATTATCAATACAAAAAGGGGAGTTAGAGCATAAGCTAAAGCCACGTGTGGGGCTGTGGTCATTTCCATGCTTTTCAGAAATAAAAACTGATTTATTGGGATATTGATAAACCCTAGTAATATCAATACTGTCCAATCTTTTCTCTCTATTTTAGGCAACCCTTTTCTGCGAATCAAATACCACAAACCAAATACTATAGTCACTGTAAGTCCACGAAAGAAAAGTACAGTCGGAGGTGCAATTGTTTGAGTGATTGATTTTGCAATAATGTGAGTGCCAGAAGCAATTAATTGCTGGAGAAGTATGATTAAATACATTTATTTTTTTATTTTTTGCTGATTTAGAATATTCAAAATTATATCTTTTTGAGATTCGTAGCAGTTAATTTTTGCAGAAACAAGTGCATTTTCTTTAAATTTAGAAAAGTTATTGTCGAAGACATCTTCAATTTCTTTTGCTAAAAGTTTTGATTGTGGAAATGAATCTATTGTAACTCCAATATTAAACTTATTGATTACTTCAGAAAGCGATGCTAAGTTTGTAGCTAAAACTGGAAGTCCAGCCATTGCGTATTCGAATAATTTATTAGGTAAAGCCATTTCGTAAGACATACTTATTGGTTGGAACAAACACAAACCTAAATTGGCAGAACAAGTATATTCGTGTAAGTCGTTATAATCTAAATATCCTGTAAAAAAAACTCTTTGCTCTAACTTCAAAGACTTAACCAACTCTTGATAGTGGCGATATTCAGGACCTTCTCCAATTATGCAAAGTACGTAATCGCTTGGCAAAAAAGGCATTGCAGAAATAGATTCTTCCAAACCACGACCCTTATGCAGTACTCCTTGATAAAGCAATATTCTTGCACTTTCGGGAAGTCCAAACCTAACACTAATAATTCTACTTTTCTTATATTCTCGGAATGGAGGAAAGTTATAAAGTTCAGTAAAGTTTGAATTTGAAGAAAAGTTACTGTATAGGTATTCGGTATCCAATTTACCACTTGTATAAACCAAGTCGCAAGTTTGAATATATTTTTTCTCAATTGATGAAATTAAAAATTGGCGTAGTGGCTTAGTAGTCAGAGAGCCAAGTTTGGAATAAATTTCTCGTGAGTCATAAATTAAAATTGATTTTCCATTTGCCATTTTTGAAGCAGCAGGCAATGAATATAAATCTGAAGCAATAACAATATCGAACTGATTTGCTAAATCAAAATCATAAATTGCTTTCGTGAATAATAACCATCTAAGCCAAGAGTTTTTCTGATTTGCCAAATCAATAAATCTCTCTTGGATTCTCGATTGCTTATTACTAATTGATATTGTGATTAATTCAAATTCCGAAAACGAACGAATCATATTGACCAAATTCGCACTGCGAGCGTCATAAGCCAAATCGGAAAATGAAATCAGACAAACTTTCTTCGCCATTCTATTTAACTACAACCACTGGAATAATATTGCTTTCCAAGTCGGATTCAATATGCATATAGTAAATATCAGTTCCCAAATTCTCAATAAAGCATTCCCCAAAATATGTTTTGAGTTCACCTTCATTTTCAGAATTGATTAAATCAATTTCCAAATCTTTGATTTTGTTACCCATTGCACCATATAGAGCAACTTTTGGTTTACTTTCTAGAGAGTAAGTCATTAAGCTAAAGTTGAATTGACCTTTATTTGGATTTGGGCTTATTTCAGAATAGCGAATGAAAGGAGTTTTCCCTAAGCTAATAATCTCCAGACTCCAAGGCACTTCGCATCGAGATTTTCCTAATGTTTTTGCACCTTTGGTTAATACTTTCATATTCAAACTATGCAAAGAACAATTATCTTCAAGTAAAAGTGTATCGTAATCCAACCCAAGCTTTATTGGAGAGAAGCAAATTTCCACATTTAGAGAATCCATTGGAGGAATAGTAAAAGGAAATTTACTCTTAGGCATAGTAAATCCAACATTTCTTGCCAAATATAAATTATTAATTGTATATGGTTTACTACTAATATTTCTCATTTTGAAAGTCTTGCAGCTGCTCTCATAGTTAAATAAAGTATCAAAGTTTAAGGTATTATCAGTATCAAGCATGCTAATATCAAAAACATTGGAATCTATTCTAAATTCAACAAACAAAGTATCTGAATATTTACTACAACCAAATTGATTAGTTGCTTTAAAGAAATACTTACCGTCTTTATTAATAGCTTTGTTTCTTCCTTCTCCAAGTGTTTCTCCACTAGTTTGGTTAAACCATTCTATTTTTGCAAAGTCACTATTTGCATTCAATATTATATCTTTTCCAAAGCAAGGAATATCTGGAATTCCATCAATTTTCGGGTCAGGTAGCGGATTGAATGTAATTGAATAAGTGCTAGAATTTGTACAGCCATTAATTCCAATTACATTGAGTACGTAATTTCCAGATTTAGTAACTTGTATAGAGCGAGTTGTATCGCCTGTATTCCAAAGCAGCTTAGCATTATTAGCAATACTATATATAGTAACAGTATCTCCATCGCAAGGAGGGGTTTTGGGATCTACCCCAAAAGTTATATCTGGTTTTGGTAACTTAGTAACAACATATTTTTTAATATCAGTAATATCGCAAACATTTTTGGAATCATTACTGCTATATGAGTAAAACTCGCCGCTATCATTAACTTTAATTTCAGATTCATAACCACAAAACGAAAAACGTACATTATTTTGAGTACTATCTGGTTTTAAAGTTGCAACTTCACCTTCGCAAATAAACACAGAATCAATAGTAATATTTGGCTGCCTAATAGAATTTGTTAATTGATATACTTTAGTTCCAACTACGATTCCAGTAGTATCATTTGGAAATGACAAGTCGTCTAAATCAGCATTCTCAATACCGCAATTCAATAAAGTCCATGATTTCCCTGCATCGCAAGTGTAATAAACTGAATTGCCAAAGCCAGCAGCCCACCCAGTTGTAGGGGAAGTTAAATATGTACCAAACATAGCCTTACCAGTAAAAAAATCTCTCCAAGTTTTACCAAAATCTGTAGAAATTCTAATTCCACCAGAGTTATCTGTAGAACCCGTACATCCAGTTGCATAAGGAACTAATATTGTGTTTTTGTTTGAAGCTAATTCTTCTTGCCAATCGCTTGCCCCACTTTGTGTCTTAGAAACAGGTGCCCAATCTCCGAAACCACTTTTGCTTGCCCAAAGCCAACCACTTCCAATTGCTATAGCATTGCCTAATGGATTAGGATAAATTAGAACATCTGACATTTTAGATTCTGGGAAATCTGTCAATTGTCTTTGCCAACTCAAGCCACCATTAGTAGTTCTATAAAATTCTTGAAAAGAACCGCAACCTCCGCCAATAACCATTCCATTATTTTCATCGGTGAAATAATTTCCCCATATTTCACTAGATTTATTTGGTGCAATGTCCGACCAAGTTTCACCACCATCATCACTTCTAAAAATTTTGCCTGCCCCAGAGGCATATCCTACTTTTTCACTTACAAATGTAATTGATTCTAATTGGTAAATACCATTTCTTTCTACAACACTACCTTTCCAAGTTAAACCACCATCGGTTGATCTTAAAATTCTACTTTTATGCCCACATATCCACACATAATTTGGATTCGATTTTAAATACCAAACATCCAAATATGCTTCTCCACCTCCTGAAGGTGCAAATCCATTAGGGTAATTTATTTCCACCCACTTAGGAAACCATTGAGATTTCAATAGGTTAGAGTTGGAAATAAGAAAAAGTAAAGTTAAAATAAGCGTTATGTTTCTTTTCATAGTGTTCATAATTATCAGTAGTGGTGCGGTTTGCAAGTTAGTAATCTTTAGTCAAAAGTAATACTCTGTGTTAATAACTCACAAAATGTTGACTCCTCAGACTAAAATCAAAAAATTAACTAAAAATTAATAAAAAAAATTCTAAGTATAGTGATATATACAAGTTCTATTCGTAATTTGATTGTTGATAAAGTTACATTTCTTTATATAAGTTTACGAAAATAAGCAATTTAGAATTACTTTCTTAACAAACAAATTAACTATTACATAGTTGAATTGTAAGTATTAAATAAATATACAGCTTATAATTTCCAAGAAAAAAATTTTCAAGTTGAAAAATAAATAATTTTGCAAATTCAAAAAAATGTTTCATTTTCGCTGATTAATAATTTTCAACATTCAAATTTTTGTTAAGAACTATTACCAATAAACGTTAATAAACGAATTTTGTTACTAATTTAGGTTCCCCCAATGAATTTAAACAACCAATTCGACACATTAGATCTTTTTCCAGCTTCAAAAGAAATTACAGAAGACAATCTGATAGTTTTTAAAAAGCTTGGTGAAGCTGATGTATATGCCGAACAAAAATGGCAAGAAATTTTAAAGATAGTTAGAGATAACTTATCTTCTCAATCATTCACAACTTGGTTCGACCCAATTCGTGTTATTAGATGGAAAGATGAACTTTTGACAATCCAAGTGCCTTCTCAATTCTTTCAAGAGTGGATAGAAGAGCATTATTATAACTTACTTCAAAAAGCGTTACAGAAAGTATTAGGTGCAGAAGCACGATTGCAATACGAAGTTGTAGTAGATACTACTCCAGAAATAGATAAAAATGTTTTGAGAGTACCTGGTTTTAGAAATCCTGGAACTTCTGGTTTTTCTAACCATAAGCCAAATGAATTCAATACTGGTTTGAATATCAGATATTCGTTTGATTCTTTCGTTATGGGTGATAGCAATCAATTAGCTTATTCAGCTTCAAAAGCTGTTGCTAATAATCCAGGTAAAAGCTTCAATCCATTAGTTATCATTGGTGATTCTGGTTTAGGCAAGACTCACTTGGTTCAAGCAATTGGCAATCATATAATAAATACAAACCCGAAAGCAAAAGTTCTTTATACAAATTGTGAAGACTTTTATTTAGATTTTGTAAATGCTATTCAAAATAATAAAAAGAACGAATTTGTAAACTATTACAAAAATGTTGATGTTTTCATTATGGATGATATTCATATCTTTGCTGATAAATTGAAATCGCAAGATATGTTCTTCCATATTTTCAATGCATTCCATCAAGCTGACAAGCAAATTATTCTTACTTGCGATAAACCACCAAAAGAATTAAAAGGTGTGGAAGAAAGATTAATCTCCCGTGTGCAATGGGGATTGACAGTTGATTTGCAACGTCCCGACTTTGAAACAAGAATGGCTATTCTTAATAAGAAAAGTTCAGACGAAGGAATTAACTTACCTCAAGAAGTTGTAGAATATATTGCTACTAATGCGACAACTAATGTTAGAGAGCTGGAAGGAATTCTGATTAGCTTTATAGCAAAAGTTACTTTCGATAATCGTGAGCCATCAGTTGCACTTGCAAAAGAAGTAGTTTCTGGCATTTCTAAATCAGATCCTAAACAAATGACTATCGAAGATATTAAAGCTTTGGTTTCTGAATACTACAAAATATCTTTAGAAGATATGGAGTCTAAATCTAGAAAGCATGAAATTGCACTTTCTCGCCAAATGAGTATGTATTTAGCTAAACAATTAACTCAATTGTCTTTAAAAAGTATTGGCTCTGCCTTTGGCGGAAGAGATCACTCTACTGTTTTACATTCTTGCACTCAAATTGAAAATTATTTAGTTACAGATAAAACTGTAAAATCTGCTTTTGAGCAATTACTTAAAACTTTAAAAAGTATGTGCTAATCAGCCATAAATATAATAATTTAAAAAGCCATTCCTTGAATATTTAGGAATGGCTTTTTTGTTTGAATTCGATTATAAAGGTTCTATTTTTATTTGTCAGTTAGTTGAATTAACGACTTTCTGATTATAGCCATTCCTTCATCTATTTCAGATTTAGAGATGCCAAGCTGTGGTCGGAAACGAACTGAATTAACTCCACAAGTTAGTATCATCAATCCATTTTCAAATGCAGTATTAATAAATTCTTTTCTTAGCTCAAGCGGCATATCGAATGCACACATCAGGCCTTTACCTCTGGCATTATTTAAAATTGGGAACTCAATTATTAATGTTTTGATTTCAGTTAATAAGTAATCCCCCATAAGCCGAGAATTTTCAATTAGATTTTCCTCTGCTATGATTTCCAAGTATCTTGTGCAGCGAATCATATCCACTAAATTGCCACCCCAAGTAGAGTTAATTCTACTACTAGTGTGAAACACATTGTTTGCAATATCATCTACTCTTTCTGTAGCTATCAAACCACAAACTTGCATTTTTTTCCCAAATACAGCAATATCGGGAGTAACACCAGTTTGTTGGAAATACCACCAAGTACCTGTTATACCTATACCAGTTTGTACTTCATCGAAAATCAATAAAATTTCACTTTCATCTGCAATTTGTCTTAACTTCTGTAAAAATTCATTTCTGAAATGATTATCTCCACCTTCAGCTTGAATTGGTTCAATAATAATAGCAGCTATTTGATCTTCATTGTCTCTTATTGCTTTCATTATTTGATTGATACATTCTTCTTCTTGAAGTAGAGTTGCATCTAAATTTTCAACATTAGTAGGGAAGTGTAATTTCGGATTTGTTACCCTAATCCAATCAAATTGAGGGAAATACATTGTTTTCACTGGGTCAGTATTTGTAAGAGTCAGAGTGTATCCGCTTCTTCCATGAAATGCTTGAGCAAAAGAAATTACTTTCAAATGATTAGGAACTTCATTAGTACGTTTAAGCACTTTGTGAGTTTTCCAATCGAAAGCCACTTTCAGTGCATTTTCAACTGCCAAAGCACCACCTTCTATAAAGAAAGAATGTTTAAATTCCTTTGGAACTGCAAGTTTAAAGAAGGTATCTATAAAAGTGAAGTATTCTTCTGGGTATAAATCAGAGATTGATGGCTTATTTATAGCAGCATGAAAAATTTTATCTTTAAATTCTGTATTGTTTAGCTTTTTATGATTGAAGCCAAGTGGCATTGAAGCAAAACAGGTGAAAAAGTCCACATACTTTTTGCCCGTTGCTTTATCTACTATATAAGAGCCGTAGCTATTTTCTAAATCTAACGATATATCAAAGCCATCAGCTAAGATATACTGGTTAAGTCTTGTTCTAAGATTTTCAGACATTGTTTAATCCTAATTTAATTAATGAGTTAAATTGTTAATTATTTCTTTGTTTTAAAGTATTCGAAAACAAGAAATAAGCTACTCGATAGAAGAACAATGGCAAATAAATGTAATTATAGAAGAGAAAAGGTGTATGAATGAGAAAAAAGAACTGCCTCGAATTGTACCGAATTCGAGCGAAATTGAAGATGCTGATAGTGTTTTACTTCTCATTTGGTAATTATTTTTCAACTAATAAGCAAAATTACGAATATTTCTAAAATTATGTGTTGTTTTATTCTCAATAAGTTTATAAATTATATTTTTAAAAATGAAAAATTGTTACAAAAGAATTCAAAAAGCAAAATTAATTTTAAATCTAAAGAGGTAAGAATGTCTAATAATAAAAATCACGTAAAAGTTGGCGGTCCACAAATAGGGGTATTTGTGGCTATGATGTTAGCTTTTATGTTTGTGTTCTATGTGTTCCTTATTCCATTGGGAGTAAGTAGTTTCGTTTTACCATTGTTTAAGCCAACTACAGAGGAAATTAACAAAAATGGATTTGCTAAATTCAAAGGACTTGTTTGGGCTACTCCTGCTGGAAAAGCAAAAAAAGGTGGCGAATATAATGTTGATAGAGAAATATCAGGTGAAGATATTAACGGTGAATACATATTTGACTTTACAACTAAATTAAGAAAACTAGAAGAAAATGGAAAAAAATTAGACGGTTACAATAAAGCAAGTAATGAATTTTATCTTAAAGCTCCTGGTTTATCAGAATCATTTGCTATTATTCTATCTCCAGCTATTGCATTTGGTATTTTAGCATTTGTTGCCGGTGGATTAATTGCTTTCATTATTGCGTTAGTTATGCCTTCTGGAATTGGTTTGATTTCTGCACTTTTTGAAAATCAAATTGAGCATATCAAAGTAAAAATTCGTTTGCAAACTGGTTTTAGCGATGACGTAGTTGACATATTAACTATGCCAGACCACAAACTTAAAGACGTCGATAGAGATATAGCTGAAGAAATTTTCAGAAGAGTTTGGGAAAGAACAGAAACTGATACAGAAAATGCTAAGTATGTTGTTCTTTTCAACGATATTTTCGATGACAATACTGACATTGTTTTCTTCAGAAATGAAGCAATTTATACTCGTATCAAAGAATATTTCTCTGAGTTTGTATTAAGTGAAATCGCAGATACTAGAGATGGTAGAGCTTGGAAAGCTAATCACTTCTTAATTGGTGCTGGCTTGAGATTATATCTTGCTCACCACTTTACTGAAAAATACTCTAATAACGTTACTGGTATGGCCTATGCGGGTGCCGCAGTTCTTATCATTGCCGTTGGTGTACGTGGTTTGAAATTTATTCCAGCTGCACAACCATCACTTATCTTCTTTGCGATTCTCTTAGAGTTCACTCTTCTTTCTTTAATGGCCATCACTATCTTCTATACTGAAGAAGAAGAACGTATGGACAAAATGATGAAGAAAATGGAAGATGGTAATAAATCTCAATTAGATACTTTGCGTAACCAACAAGTTGACATCCACCAATTAGCTACTGCGTTGATGGGCCAAACTTCTGATATTATCAAACAAAGAGTTGAAAATTCAATCTCTGAATACCTTTCTAGTGGCGACCAAGTACAAAAGCAAATTGCAACTGCTATTGCAGATAAGATTGTTTTTGATATAAAAGGTGGCAACTCATCTGGTAATTCTTCTTCTCGAAGAAAATAATTTCAACTAAATTTTAATTAAAGCCGTGTAAATAATCTAAATTACACGGCTTTTTTTGTAACTAAATCTCGTTTTATTAGTTTATTGTTTATGAGAAAATTACTACTTTTAATATTTGTTTTGATTTTGACAAATTCAGAATTGTTTGCCAAAATAAATGTAACTGAAAATCAAAACCAATTAGATGTTTCTTTAGAGTTTCAATCAAAAGGAAACATATCAACTAACCAATTTGAAGGTGCTAACTTTGCTTTAGCTCAAACAATTGGCAATAAAGTAATATATCCTGCTCAATTCTTCTTTGCTTTTGCCAAGAATGATTCTCCACTCTTAATTAAGCAAAACAGTGGTGTTTTTAAAATTGAATTGAAAAAAGTGCAATCAAGTTTAAACTTCGATAAATATGAACTGTTAGTGTATCCTTATGACAAACAAAGCTTAAATCTCATTAGTAAACTAGATTTACAAATCAGCTTTAAAGAAAGTATAGATTCTAAGCTGATGGAACAACATTTTCCTCAATTCAGCTATATTTCTAACCCAAAAAAATTAAATTCATTAATTATAAATCAGCCAAAAAAGTCTAATTCAATAGCAAGTAATTCTTGGTTTGAACCAAAGCAAAATTATTACAAAGTTGAAACAAATCAAGATAGAATCTATAAAGTTGCAATTGCAGATTTCAAACTAAATAACAATCAAAGCAATATTCAAAGCCTTCACTGTGCTTTCAATGGCAAAGATTATCCGTTTTATCTAAAATCTAACGATAATTCATTAGACAATTCAGACACATTATTTTTTGTTGGCTCACACCCTAATGGAGACACGACATACTTTGATAACTATGCTAGTTACGAGTCCTTTTATTTTTATTATGATAGCGAAAAAACAAACAATTCTCAATTGGCTATTAGCAATTTAGTTAGCAATAATCAAAGTAATGCGGTTCAAATAAATAGACACTTGGAATACGAAAAACATTATTCCTATGTAGGCCCTATTACTACTGAAACTTATCAAACAGAGGGTTGGTATGAAAAAGAACTCAATCCATTCTCAGGGCAAACAGATACCGCCAGTAAGAACTTTATATACAACAGTTTATCTAACAATACTGATTCAGTAAAATTGACAGTTAGAATAGTAGCTGCAAACGAACCAAGAAATGGTTTTAAGTCTTATTCTGAACACTTCATTAAGCTAAATGGAGAAGTAATAGATAAACAGTCAATAAAGTTCCCAGAAGTAAAAAATTATAATTACTTAGTGCCTTCAAGCAAACTTGTCAATGGTTTGAACAACATCACAATTGAATCTCTCGGAAGGGATTTTCTAAAAGATACAATTTTTGAAGTAATTGCTGTTGATTATCAAGAGCTTAATAGCAAAGAAGAAGCTATAGCTGAAAATGATGTGTTGAGATTGAACCCAAATAACTCGAAAGATTTGAAATTAGAAGTAAGCAACTTCTTTTCTAATAAAGTCTATGCCATTAGTAATGATAAAAGAACAATAGAAATTGCCAATTTAGATAAATCTGATTTAGCCACAAGTTCTGCTCACGACAACTACCTTCAAGCAAGACTTAACAATTATGCTAAAAACTATATTGGTAGCGGTTATTTGATAATTGCTGGCAGCAACGATAACTATAGTTTTTTCGCAGGAAATTCCGATTCAGATGCTGAAAAATTTATAGCACAAAATTCTACAAAGGAATATTTATCATTCTGCTTCAATAAAAAGTCTGCATTGACTGCTGGTATTAAATCAACATTGGCTTCAATTGGATCAACATCTATAAACGAAGTGAAACTGAATGACTTTTTTGTTTTTACTAAAATCAAAAATGATTATTCCGAATCTATAAATGCTTTGAAAGCGAGCATTAATAATAAACCTAAGTTAACAACTGGTTTGAAATATTCTGGAGTTATAAATATTCCTTTAAACACAAATGAATTAAACGTATATAGTGAATCAAGCATAGTATTGCTAAAACCACAATTAATCGAAAACACTAATTATTCAAATGAAATTGATTCGAGCGATGTAATAGTTCTTACTCATAAAGCATTCAAAGCTAGTGCTTTAGTTTATGTTGATTACAGAAAGAAAACAAACCCACAGTTCAATTATAAACTTATTGATGTGGAAGATCTTTATAAAGAATTTAATTTCGGTAGAAAATCTCCGCATGCAATTAAATCATATTTGAAATTTGCTTACGATAACTATAAAAACAAGATAAAATATGCTGTAATCTGGGGCGACGCAAGTTCCGATTGCCGTTTGATTTCCGATGGAGCTGTTTCAATAGATTATGTACCAACTTATGGATTTCCTGTAAGCGATTCTTGGTATGGACTTATGAACTTGGAAGCTGCCGACACTACTTCGTATCTAATTATTGGGCGTGTTCCAATCTATTTGCCAGAGCAGGGATTTGAATATGTCAATAAATTAAAAGAATTCGATAACGCACCAAAGTCAATTTGGCAAAAGAGATATTTTTCAATGACTACTGGCTATGATGCTTTGGAAAACACTTATTTCTATTTGCAAGGCAGAAGCTTAATGGATTATTTCCTTAGAAATGGTTTCTGTGGCGATACTGCTTCAGTAAGAAGAGGATCTACTACTCCAACTGGAGTGGAAGAAGCTGGAGTGATTAGAAACTTCATAAATGAAGGGGCTATTTGGACTTCTTATATAGGACATGGATCGCAATTACAATTTGAAATGGATGGTTGGGAAGTTTCCACTTTGAATAACAAAGGAAAATACGGAGTTCTTTCAACTATTTCTTGCAATACCGCTGCATTTGCAACTCCTCCAACTCCTTCGGGAAGAAATGAAGACTATGTGTTGCGTCCCAATAAAGGGTTTATTGCCTCTATTGGTTCCACTGCCACCAGCACAGTTAATCAAGGAATGTTGGTACAATCTTTTAGCTTAGAAGTTCTAACTGGTATTTCATCAAAAATTAGAAATCTGGGGGAAATTTATGCAATTGGCAAAAGTGCTCAATTGGAAACTTCCACGATTTACCAAATAAATTTCTTGGGTGACCCACTAGTTAATTTGCCAATTGATACAATTCCTGAATTATATTTTGATTCGAAATATACAGTAATCAATGAAAGGGGCGAATCAAATTTCTTGGAAGATGATACACTTGTAAATCTAAAATTAGACATTGCAAATAGCGGTATGAATCCCGATAAAATTTTCAAAGTAAAGTTTATTCATAATTATGGCAATGAAAAAGACTCAAGTATATATGAAATAAATAACTTATGTGGAAATAATCAAGTACAAGCTCAATTCAATATAGCTCAAGAAATTGGTGAACATTATATTGATGCTATTATTGATTTTGAAAATGAATTAGAAGAAAGCAATAAGTTAAACAATACAATTAGAGTTCGATTCGATTCTTTCCGAAGAGGTTTGTTGCCACTTGAGCCATTCGATTATTGGAATAAATCAAGCATCAATCCTCAATTTAGAGTAATAAATCCAAATCAAAAAGCAGGAACAACCTACTCTTTTGAAATTAAAAAGAATAATGAATTAATTAAAAGTTCATTACCAAAAGAAATAATTATCAATGAAAATTTTATTGAGTGGAACCCAATTGTTCAGCTCGATAAAAATAGCAGTTACAGCTTTCTTGCCACCTATAATGAAAATAATGGCACTTCAAATATACCGCTTTTGCTAAACTTCAATACCAAATCGGAAGATGATAAAAATCAAACCATTTTTAGCTTGAATGTAAAAAACAATTCAATAAACAATTTGCAACAAATTAGTATTGATAGCAATAGTAAAATTGGTTTAGCAGAAGTCAATCATAAATTCAATATAATTAGTCGCTCTGGTGGTGGGCCAAACGGATTGAATTCTTGGAATGTTTTAGAGGTAATCCCAAACAACGATGTTACCAAAACTAATGTATTTGTAAATGCTGATAGAGGTGGTTTCAACGTAGTTAAATTTAACTTATCCGATGTATATGAGCAACCTGAATATAGATGGTACCCAACCCATTATTTGCCATATTTCCCAGAAAACGATAAATCAGCTTTCACAAGCACTAAAATGGTTCGCTTTCTAAGAGATACTGTGCAAGAAAATGAATTAATAATGATTTCTGTTTCAAGTGGCTATATGGGTACAATGGAATGGAATGCTTGGGGAGACACTTTAGGAAATATTGCTGCAGTAAAAAATACATTCAAATGGTTTTATAATTCAGAATTATCGGATTCTCTAATCTCTGGTGGTTCTTGGGCTTTCATAGGGCAGAAAGGCAAAAAGCCACTTGCTGAAAAATTTGTTTTGTTCGATAGTGCTTCATTGAGTGGAGAATTCCTCCGCTTTTACCAGAATGGAAGTTTAAGCACAAAGAGCATAAGTTTGATTGATTCAATTAAATCAGTAGAAGTTAAAAATATTGACACTTCGCTAATCATTTATAAAATAAAGCTAATTGGAATTAATAGTAGTCAAGAAATAGAAATTGATTCAGCTGAAAATCAAAGTTTGGATTTTTCAAATTGGACAAAAATTAATTTTGAGCAAATCAAAGTGAAAATTGATATTGCTACAAAACTTAAAAAGACAGAACATCAACCAAACG
Organism: uncultured Hyphomicrobiales bacterium; assembly: GCA_964650885.1. Classification (GTDB taxonomy): domain Bacteria; phylum Bacteroidota; class Ignavibacteria; order Kapaibacteriales; family UBA2268; genus JAPLFM01. The sequence continues at coordinate 26,600 of CAZYXG010000002.1, forward strand.
AAATTTATGAACTCAATTTAGTTGCTAAAACTAAACCAGATTTAGCCATTGTGAAATCACTTAGTATGTATTTAGTTGATACCTTGGAAAGGGGATATGAGCAAAATTATTCTGCCCAAATTGAGAATATTTCTCTGCGTGGAATTGCAAAAAATATTACTTTTGAATTAAAGTTTAATAATGATGATTTGTTAAGGTCTTATTCAATAACTCAGCTCAATCCAAAGCAAACTTATATATTCGATTCAACTTTCAACACTTCAAATTTTCCAATTGTAAATTCTGTTACAACTAATCTATCTGGTAATTATAGTCAGCTAAGCGATATTTATAAATTTAACAACGCTCACAGCTCAACTTTCAAATTGCAAAATGATACAACTAAACCTGTTATTAAGTTCTTTTTCGATGACAGAGAAATTGCCGATAGAGACTTCGTTTCTCAAAAGCCAAGAATAAGAATTGAATTGCACGATACATCGCCAATAGCTTCTACAGATACAAATGCTTTAAGAATTCGATTAAATAGAATAATTCAAAATAAGCAAAATACTGATACTCTATCTGTGAATTTAGTTAATAAAAATGATTTGAAAACTACTATGTATCTTGAGCCAAAAGAGAACATTCTCGAATTTGGTGAGAATCTTTTGACTATTTATGGCAGAGATGAATCTGGTAACTTTGCGGATACTGTTGACATTTACATCATTGTTGAAAAAATTGCAGCAATCAATGAGTTTGTAATCTATCCCAATCCTGTCAAAGATATTTTGAATTTTAAAGCTAAATTCAAAGCAAATAAAAACAATGTTAAAGCAGTCATAAGGATATATGATTTAACAGGATACCAAATTGATGAAAAACCATTAAATTTTAACATTGGCGATAATACTTTTTCTTTCCAAATTACCAATTATAATAGCGTTTCCTTGCCAACTGGGGTATATATTTTCAAAATTGATTTTGAAGATGAATTATTTGTTGAACCAGTTATAGGAAAATTCATTAAAATGGAATAAATAAAATAACAAAAGAGAAAAATTTGAAAAATTACAGCAAAGAAGTTAAACTAAATCCATCACAACTTCGATGGATTTGTCCACCCGAGAAATTAAATTTCAGCACCACAGCTGAGTTATCTCCTTTGGATAAAATTGTGGGACAACCCCGTGCTATCGAATCAATTCGTATGGGAGCTAAGCTTTGGGCTCGTGGCTATAATATGTTTGTTACTGGGCTTTCAGGCACAGGAAGAATGTCCGCCGTGAAACAAATCTTGGACGAAATCACAACAGAATGCCCAATGCTTTATGATTTCTTGTATGTAAATAATTTCAAAGATACATCAAAACCATTTTTAATCAGATTGCACAAAGGATCAGGCAAAGTTTTCCAAAAAGCAATTAAGGATAATATTGATGTAATCAAGCTCAGATTACCACTACTTTTTGAAGAAGAACCATTCCACACGGATCGCAAGAAAATAATCGAAAAGTACAACAATACTGAAAGAAAAGCACTAAAAGACTTCGATAAAAAAATTGAAGCCGATGGCTTTGTTCGTGGTCAATTAGAGCTTGGCTCGGGGCATCCAGTTCAAGAAATTTTTGTTATAGTCAATGGCGAACCAGTTCAGATAGATCAAATTGATGAAATAGCTTCGACAGCTAAATTAAAAATTACTCAAATAAAAAAACTAAAAACACTTTATATTAAATATAAAGATGAGTTAGTTACTTTGGCGAGAAGCAGTTTTAAAAAAATGAAACTGCTTAAAGCTTCAGTTAATCTTACTGACAAAGCTGCTGCTAAGCTCTATTTAGATAGTTTATTTTTGGATATAACCGAAAAGTACAAAACAGTTTTTGTTGAAGCATATATAGAAGATATGAAAGAATTTATCTTGAATAATCTTCCATTATATGTTCCATCTACTAGCATTATACCTATTGCTTTGCAGGGCGATGAAAGCATACCTCAAGATATATATTCAGTGTTTGAAGTAAATCTATTATTGGATAACTCAGATTCCAATTGTGCTCCAACCATTATTGAAAGAATACCAAATTACACAAATCTATTCGGCACATTCGATAAAGTCTATGATGCTCGTGGTTTTTGGCGTTCCGACTTCTCTAAAATAAAAACTGGTTCACTTTTACAAGCAGACCAAGGTTACTTAATAGTAAATGCCGATGATTTATTTAGCGAACCAGGCGTTTGGCAAGCACTAAAACGTGTATTGTTATATAGCAAATTGGAAATGCAAACAGTTGAGCAGTACTATCAAATGGCACAGTCTCACCTGAAACCAGAGCCAATTGATGTGAACTTAAAAATAATAATTATTGGTGGACAAACTCTTTATCGCTTCCTTTACGAAAACGAAAAAGGATTTAAAAAGATATTTAAAGTGAATGCACAGTTCGATTATGAAACTGATTTGACCGATGAATACATTGTTTACTATGCCCAATTTATTTCTAAAATTTGCAAGAAAGAAAATTTAGTTCATTGCACACAAGATGGTGTTGCTGAAATTATTCAATGGGCCGTAGCTCAATCTGGCTCACAAACTAAGATTACTCTTAAATTTTCCGACGTAGCTGATTTGCTTAGAGAAGCATCTTTCTATGATAGAGATATTAATAAAAAGTTTATTGACAAAGAAGATGTTAAAAAAGCAATATATTGGAAACGCAAAAGAAGCGACCTTTACGATGAGAAAATGAAACAATCAATAATAGAAGGAGATGTATTGATTGATACTTTCGGCAGTCGTGTTGGTCAAATCAATGGTTTAACTGTTATGGACACTGGACAGTATAGTTTTGGAAAACCTGCCAGAATCACTGCAAATGTTTCTGCTGGCGACTCAGGAATCATAAATGTTGAAAGGGAAGTTGAACTTTCTGGCTCTATCCACGATAAAGCAGTAATGATTATTAATTCTTACTTACAAGAAAATTTTGGAAAAATTAAGCCAATATCACTTTCCATTTCAATTGCTTTCGAGCAAAACTATGGCGGAATTGATGGCGATAGTGCATCTATAGCTGAAATGTATGTGCTTTATTCTGCTCTTACGAACATTCCTCTAACTCAACAGCTTGCCATCACTGGATCTATGAACCAAAAAGGCGATGTGCAGCCAATAGGAGGCTTAAATGAAAAGGTAACTGGTTACTTTGAGATTTGCAGAGATAGAGGATTAACTGGTACACAAGGTGTCGTAATCCCAATTCAAAACGTGAAAGATTTAATGCTTGATGACGAAATTACCGAAGCAGTAGAGCAAGGTAAATTCCACATTTATTCAATCAATAGAATTGAAGAAGGTGTTAAGTTATTCTTTGGAATTGAATATGAGGAATTCGATAAAAACGGAAAATTGACTAAAAACTGTTTGAAATATTTAATTGAGCATAATCTTGAAGAGCTGAGATTAGCTTCTGATTCCGACAACAAAAAAAGCAAGAAAAAGAAATAATGAGAAATATTAGAATTGCACCTTCGATGCTATCTTGCGATTTCGCAAATTTAGAATCGGAAGTGAGAAAATGTGAAACTGCCAAAATTGAAATACTGCACGTAGATGTAATGGATGGGCATTTTGTACCAAACATTACAATTGGCCCACTAATCGTAAATGCAATTAGACCCAAAACAGAGCTAATTCTTGATTGCCATTTAATGATTTCCAATCCAGATAATTATATTGAAGATTTTCGAAAAGCTGGAGCTGATTGGATTTCTGTCCACGTGGAAGCGAGCAATCATTTACATCGAACTTTAAGCAGAATAAAAGAAATAGGAGCAAAAGCAGGGGCTGTTTTAAATCCTATCACTCCACTTGAATATGCATTTGAAGCAGCAGAATATTGCGATTTTATCCTGTTAATGTCCGTAAATCCAGGTTTTGGTGGACAAAGCTTTATTACTTCTTATTTGAAACGTTGCGAAAAGTTGAAAAACTATTTAATCAAAAATGGTTTGGAACACGTATTTATTGAAGTAGATGGTGGAGTGAAAATAGATAATTGCTTAAAAATAGCAAATGCTGGCACAGATGTATTAGTTTCTGGCTCTGGTTTGTTCAGTGGTAACTTCGCCGAAAACGTAGTTGCAATGAATAAAGAGCTATCCAAAGCAAAATAATAACAATTAGAAATTAAAATAAATTGTTACGTTGTGGTTGATTTGGTTTTCTATTAAAAATTCTTTAGCCACAGAATAATCTATTGTAGTTTTAAAAGGCAAATTTTCTATATTTGGTCTTATGGATAATCCCAAAGACCATTTATTCATTGGCAAAAGTTTTGAAACGTGATTGTCCTCGCTATAAAGTGCAATTCCACCTCGGAAACCTAAATATTCGTGTACTATGGCTTCCGCTCCTAAAACAAATGTAGGAGATTTTTCAAATTGATTAATAACTCCATCAACTGAAAAAATAATATATTTTCTAGCAGGTAGATATATCTCTTCGCTTTCCTCTTGATTGTCGGCCATTTTAGCATTTATTTTTTCGTCATCTAAGCCATATTGCCAAGCAACTCCTGTCCTTACTGAATATGGAATTTTATCAACATTATATTTATCTGTATTCCAAATCATAGTACCGCCCAAATTTTGAATAGTTGCTCCAAATGTAAACATTTCCAGCACATTGAACTTTGTGCCAATATCAATTCCAAAACCATCTGCATAAAGTCCAGAGCTTTGCAAGTTTTGTTTGAAAAACTTAGTAGCAACTCCAATAGACATAGACTCTTTTTTATAAGCCACACCCATTGCTAAATTGTATTGCCAATCGGTAAATCTTCCTAACTCTCTTCCACGTGCATCTCTTGCTGTAAAACCACCAGAATTAAAGCTATTCAATCCAATTCCTATTCCAATATTCTCATTAATAGACTGACCGTAAGCAAAATTCGAATAAATTCTGTCGAAGCCAGCATTTGTAACTGAAGTAACAATATTTGCACTCTCGGAAAGGTTAGTAAGCCCAGCAGGATTATAGAATAATGTAGTTGCATCATCGCTTATAGCTGTGAAAGCTCCACTCATTCCAGAAGCTCTAGCGCCAATATCCCTAAAAGAATACGCAGCTGAATAACCACCACCAGAATTTTGTGCTAAAAGATTGAAAGACATTAAAAATGCAAACAAAATAAAATTCAATAAGAAAGCAAATAATAGCGAAAGATAGTACTTCGCATTTTTTTGCTTCAGATAAGAATTATTTGGATAAAATTCGCCAATCCAAAAATCTTGTTTAATATTAGTCATTTGTTTACCTTGAAATAATGAACTTCTCGGCTTTTCTTATGCCTTTGAAGTACAAAACGCAGAGGTATATACCATTTGGTAAGCTAACAGTGGAAAATTCAAATTTATCGTCACCCTTTTTCGGGTAACCTCTATAAATTTCAAGAACTTCTTTCCCCAGCATATTATAGACAACAAGACCCATTTCACTGTTGTAATCGTCTAATTCGATTATTGCAGTCATTCTTTCTTTGCCATTGCTATAAAGCTGTTTGAATCTAGCACTTGAGCCACTTGAATCAATACCGTAAACTCTTTGTTCACTTACTCTGCTTGATTTATTTTTAGCAAAATTAGTGCCATTGGTTTTTTGTGAGGATTTTTTTAAAAATTGGTAGTTTAAAATAGGATTTGCTTCTGATTTCAAAGAAAATGAAATCAAATACGTTACAATTAGTAGAAGTGTAATGTTATTTTTTGTAGATTGTAACAAATCAGACGCTTTTAGGTTATTTTCTTTAGAAAATTATTTGTTTTCCAAAAAAAGAATGAAATATAAAGTAATATACATATTTTTTCTGTGCTTGTTTCAAATGCAATCACAAAATTTGAAGATTTACAATGTAAATACTAGTAACTATCCAAGTGTTACTGCTAAAGTTGTTGTAAACGATTCAATGGGGAACATAATTTATGGTTTGACCAAAAGTAACTTCCTGCTTCAAGAAAATGGCAATTTGGTTACCGATTTTACTTTAACTTGCCCAACAGCAAGCTCTCCAAATCCTTTATCTACTATTCTATTGCTAGATATATCAACTTCTATGAAAGTAAACAACAGATTGTCTTTGCTAAGGGCTTCAGCTGATTTGTGGCTTAAAAATATGGATTTGAAACTCGATGAGACAGCAATTGTAACTTTTGCCGATTATGCTATTCTAAATTCTAATTTCACCAATGATACAGCTAAGCTTAGAAAATCAATAGAAATCATTAAACTTAGAGATGGTACAGATTTCAATCAAGCTTTTAACAATATGTTCTTTGGTGCTTTGAAAGTATCCCAAAATTCCAAAAATCGTCCTAATATAATCTTACTCACAGACGGAGTAGGGGATTTGGATGAAGAAGATGTAATCTTAAAAGCTATTGCTCAAAATGCGACTATTCATTGTGTAACTATTGAGATGGATATTCCAGAAAATCTAAAAAAAATTGTGGAAGCTACTGGTGGTCTATATTTCTCTAAACTTTATAATGAAAATCAAGTGTTAGATGCATTTGGTATGATTAAAACATTAATCACTTACAATAAACCCTGCACTATTGCTTGGGAATCTGGCGGTTGCCTGAACGACAAAGATGCAAAACTTATATATTTGCCATTGGACATCTCTAACAATATTCAATTCAATGGGATTGACACATTAAAGCCAAAATTAGAAATAGATAAACCGTATAAATATTTTTCTGATTTCTCTCGCAGTGAAATTCTAACTATTACAGCTCGCAATTCAGACATTCAGATAAATGGAATTTCTATGAATAGACAAAATTTCAATTTTGCTTATTTGGATAGTATTCCCAAGCCAAACTTCATACTGAAAAAAGATCAATCATTTAAAATCAATATATTTACAAATAAAGTTGGCGATGAGTTTGTGCTGTGCACTTATACGATAGATGCCTCTACTTGCTCTGGAAATCAAATTCTTGCTTCTTATGGTAAGTCAGGAGTAACACCTGGTAGTAACAATATTCGAATTATTATTCCAAATGGAGGAGAAGAATTTCCTGCGGGTTCAACTCAACCAATTAAATGGACTGGCACAATTCCTAATCAAGCTATCAAAGTGGAAACTTCCACAAATGAGGGAAAACAGTGGACGCAAGTAAACAACCCCATAATTAAAAACACCATACTCTGGGAAACCCCAAACATCAATTCAACAAAATGTTTAGCAAGAGTTACTCAATCAGATTCCAGCTATGGCAAAAATTATATGAACATCAGCACTGATTCCATTACAATTTATTCTGTGGATTGGTCCAACGATGGAAATAAAATAGCTGCTGCAAGGCAAGATTCCGCAATTTCGATTTATAACGCAATATCTGGCAAATTAATTACGACTAGAAAATATCACAACGGAGTTGTAAAAGCAATTCGTTGGAGTCCCGATGGTATTCGCCTCATTTCAGGTGGTTCAGATTCAGTTGCCTATATCTATGACTCATTTTCAAGCCAAATAACTGACACAATTAAAGGTTTCAATGGCGAAATTAACACAATAGATTGGAATAGCATTGGCAATTCTATTGTTTTTGGCTGCTCCGATAGCACAATTAGCACTTTGACTTTTGAATCGGGTGGTGGTAAAACATTTAAAAGAAGTAAAGTTGCAAACGGAAAAATTAACGCAGTTCGCTTTAGCCCAAATTCTGAATTTATTGCTGTTGCTGCAAACGATAGCTTAGTAAAAATTATTGACGCTAAAAGATTATTAATTATTGATACATGCTTCGATGTCAATACAATAAGCTCCCGCACAAGTCATAATGGCTTCGTTTCGGGTGTGGCTTTCAATAAAAAAGGCGATAAAATTGTTTCGGTTGGAAGTGGACAAGATAAATTAGCCAAAGTGTGGAGTGTAATCCCTGGCAAACCTACTTTGCTTTTCACATATAGAAATCACCTAAGCAGTCTGCTTTCTGTGGATTGGTCTTGGTATTCAGATTTAATTGCAACTTGCGGAATTGACTCTAAAGTAAATGTATGGGTCTATGCCAATGGGCAATCAATTGAAAAGTATAATTTCAATAGCAATTGGAATCAATTTAGTGTAAAGTTCAGTCCAGACGGTTCGAGAGTTGTTGTGGGTACAGATGGAATCAATCAAAAAGAGAAAATAAATCTATATTCAATTGATATTTTCCCATTCCAACAAGCTACTTCCGATAGCACTTTTTCGCTTGTTAAATATAATTTTGCAGGACAAAATGTAAATTTTGGAGATGTGAAAGTTGGAAAAATCACACAAAAAGAATATCCTTTAAATGACTATTTTACAATGACTTCCAATGGTACGGTTAAGATTGATTCTTTAATTGTTCCTTCTAATTTATTCACGGCAAGTTTGAGTGGTAATCTTGTTACTAAAACTTCCCAAGCCACTATAGGTTTCTATTTCACACCACCTACAGTCGGAGCATTTAGTTCAGATCTTTTCATTTATACAAGTATTGGCAAATTTACATATAAAATCATTGGCAATGGAATTCAAAACGATATTGAAATCAACGATTATAATTTTGGTAAAATTGAAAACTTAAGTACTAAGGAATCAAAAGTAATTGAACTACTAAATAAAACAAATAGAACAATAAACATTAAGAATATAACACTTACTCAAAATCAAGAAGTATTTAAATTTTTAGAAAACTACACAAACTTTTCATTATCCCCATATCAAAAAGACACAATTAGAATAAATTTTGAACCAAAAGTATCAGAAGTTTTTGGTTCACAGTTAGATATAGAAACTTCTTCAGATACAATCAATTCATTTGTTTTAGGTGAATCGGCCGAACCTAATTTGATTTATCCTGACTCAGTAGATTTGGGAACATTAGTTTGCGATTTAAGAATATTAACAAAGATAAAGCTAATCAATACTGGTAAGTTTCCATTTAAAACAACAGATGTAAAATTTGCTAAGGATAATTTCCGTTGTTATCAGCCAATATTTACAATCGCTCCAAAAGATAGTTTCGAAATTGAATTACTATTCGATAATCCTGTTTCTAATAATTTTAGCGATACTTTATATATATACTCAAGTAATCTTAAATATAAGAATGTGATTGCAATACCACTAAAGTATATGTACTTCGATAAAACTTTTACATTCAATAAAAACAAAATTGAATATAAGAATGTTGAGCCAAATACAGTATCTTATAGCACTTTGGAAATTACTAACACCAGCAAAGTTCCTTTTGCTTGGGCTTTGCCTCTACCTTTAATAATTAATCAGTATTTTTCAATTGAAAGTTACTCTCCGAATCCGACTGTTTCTGGAGCAACTTCCACAATTACATTCAAGTTCAATGGTGGTGAAAAAGGATTAGTTTCTAATTTTGAATTCCCGTTCACAATTTGTGATAATTCCAATACTTTAACACTTTTTGCTTATGTTAAAAGTGATAATCCATTAATACTAACTTCATCTTTAAAGCATAATGACTTATTGTGTAGCGATTCGAGCCAAACTTATAGTGTCAATGTAAATAATGCTGGGGGAGATGTCCTAAAAATATCCTCAATTGAATTTGCAGGAGCGAATAAAGACAATTTCATCTTAATAGACAAATTGCCATTTGAATTAAATTTCGGTGAGAATAAAGAAATCAATTACAGTATAAATACAAATAAATCAGGTGTTTATAAAGCTGATTTGAAAATAAAATGCAACGATGCAAACTATGCTAAAACAGATTCAAGTGTAATTATTCCAATGCAATTCAATAAATATGAATCTAGCTTCAATCTTTCTATTAACTCATTGGAATTCAAATTTATTGGACTTAATAACCCAGGTTCTCAAAGTATTGAGGTAATCAATACTGGTACTCAGAGTTTATATCTAAATCAATCTAATTTAAGTGATTATGATATTACTATTAACCCCAATCCAGTGCCAGTTGGAGCTAGTGGAACTGTTACTATCCTATATAAAGGAAACGTCCCAACCAATATTCAATTAAGTGATTTAGTGTTGTTTGATTCATGCAATAATACAAACTTATTGAGTCTAAAAGTTCTCCCTGCCGATTTGGCAAGTTTCGATTTGCAAGTTGCTAGCGACACGATAGATGTTGGTGATATATTTGAAATACCAATACGCTTATCGAATGGTTATAAACTTGAACAATCTAATTTAGAAGCCATTACAGTGAAATTCTCTGTGAATAGAACTATATTGCAAAATCAAGGGTTAATTGATAACTCAACTACTTTAAGCAACAATGAGCGTATGTTTAGTGTACGTTTCCCAATTGTTAATTATAATGAAATAGAGCTTGGCAAATTGAAATTCAAATGCCTTTGGGGTAATGACTCCATTAGCAGAATAGAGATTAAAGAAATTAAATATGAAGGAAAGAACGTATCAGCTATAAATACTAATAAGTTAAATGGTTTTGCTTTGGTAAATGATTTATGTTATGCTGGTGGTAAAAGATTATTTGTAGATAAATTTAGCAGTACTAATAGCATCAGTTTCTCATTCGATGAAAGTGGACAACTGATTGTTAATACTAAAACTCCATTAACTTTACATTCACTTACTTTAAATTCTGCAAACGGCAGCCAATTACTAAATGAGTCCATATTAATGTTAATTTCAGGTAATAACAAAATAAAAACCCCAAAATTAACTTCTGGGGTTTATCTAATTCATTATGAATTCAATGGAGTGAAAAATTCTCAAAAGATTGTTGTAACCTATTGAAACTTTTGCGGATACATTTGGAAATAAGTCAAATAATTCAAATCAGCAGGAGATTCCAAAATTAGTAATTTAGTATCTACTGCAGCAGTAATATCAATTTGAAATTCCTCGTTAATAATCATAAAGTCATCATCAACCATACTCTTATTATTAATTTCAATACTGCCTTTCAAACAGTAAATTGAATAATAAGCATTCATTTCCAAAGCAAGTAAATGATTTCCAGTAAAGAAAGTAATTTCTTTCAAACGAGTGCCATAAGTCTCCATTTCAACAGGAGAACCACTGCCAATCAAAGTAATAATTTTTTTCTTATCCGATTCAATTTCTGGTAAAATATCAGTAGAGTAGTTATAAACAGCAGGAGATTTAACCATAGTTTTTCTCAAATCGGGATTAAACCAAATTTGGATTACTTGAGTTCCACGTCCGTAACGTTCGGTGTGTTGCATTCCTTTGCCAGGTTTCATCAGTTGAACATCGCCAGAAAGGAGTTTCACCCATTCTTTAGTAATTGTATCAAACTGCTCAATAACACCTTTCACAACAAAAGTTATAATTTCAAAGCCCTGATGTCCATGCAAAGGTATTTGTCCACCTTCTTCGCTAAATAAGCTTGCCCAATAAAATAAGTTAGAATAAGGTTTCAATGGTCCCTTATCCTGAGGAAATGCTATTGGCTTATTTTCTTCAATTTCGCCTTCGCCAAATTCGTTTATTACTTGATTTTCTTTAAGATACAATTCTATTGACATAAACTTTTGCTTGTTAATTTATTGAGTTATTTTAGCAAATATTATGCCACTGTGATACTTTCATCTAAGTAAACGTCTTGTATCAAGTTCAAAAGCTTAATTCCTTCATTTAAAGGACGTTGGAATGATTTTCTACCCGAAATTAAACCCATACCGCCAGCTCGTTTGTTAATTACAGCTGTTTCTACTGCTTCTGTAAAATCATTATCCCCAGAAGCCCCACCAGAATTGATTAAACCAGCTCTTCCCATATAGCAATTAGCCACTTGGTATCTTGTCAAATCAATCGGATGCTCTGAAGTTAATTCTGTATAAACTCTATTATCAATTTTTCCGTAGCCAGAATCACCCATATTCATAGCTTTATAGCCACCATTATTTGTAGGCAATTTTTGCTTTATAATGTCTGCACCAATAGTAACTCCTAAGTGATTTGCTTGACCAGTCAAATCAGTAGATGTATGGTAATCTTGGTCTTTTTTGAAATCTGGATTGCGTAAATAACACCAAAGTACAGTTGCCATTCCCATTTCGTGAGCCAAAGCAAATGCTTCAGATACTTCTTGGATTTGTCTGGCACTCTCATCAGAGCCAAAATAAATTGTAGCACCCACAGCTGCTGCACCCATATTGTAAGCAGTTTCTATGTTGCCAAACATAATTTGGTCGAATTTATTAGGGAATGTAAGTAACTCATTGTGGTTAATTTTCACAATAAATGGAATTTTATGTGCATATTTTCTTGACATAATGCCAAGCACACCAAAAGTAGATGCAACTGCATTGCAGCCACCTTCAATTGCTAATTTAATAATGTTTTCAGCATCGAAATAATCAGGGTTTTTAGCAAAACTTGCTCCAGCACTATGCTCAATTCCTTGATCTACAGGCAAAATTGATAAATATCCAGTTCCAGCCAATCTGCCTTGATTGAACATTCTATTCAAGTTAATTAAAACTCTATTGTTTCTGTCTGAATTGATAAATATATCATCAATAAAATTTTTGTTTGGTAAGTGCAATCTTGATTTTGGGATTTTTGGATTATTGAAATTCAATAAATATTCACTTTTATCGCCCAATAATTCTTGGATTTTATTCATCATTTGATTTACATTAGAAAATTCAAAAAACAAATATAAGTAATCTTAGTTACTTAATATATTTTGTTTTTCAAAAAATATTATCAAATAAATAGTATAAGCATTATATAAATAAAATAATTAAAGAAAAGAGTTAACAAAAGAAATTGTTAAGATTCAATGAAATTATTGATCCACTTTGCTTACTTTAAGCAAATTCACTTAAATTGCTTTTTATGGATTTGCAAATCTCTTAAATAGATATTTAGAAGTTTTGTTATTTGTAGTTACTTTCTTCTTTCAAACGATTGATAAATAATGATATTAGTTTACGTAAATTATTTTTTCAGACTCCTGATTATTGCATTTGGGCTTTTCTTACTTTTTGGTAATGTGATGCCTGAAAACAAAAGTTTTGCTGATTTTAAAATCTTTGGTGTTATTATAACTTTATTCGGCTTCTATCGTTTAGTAATGTATCACATCAATCTGCGAAAACAGAAATATGAGTATGAAAATGATGAAGAATAAAAAAATAAAACTAACTTTTGTACTGACACTCCTATCTATACTTTTTCTTTCAAACTCTTGTGAATCCAGATTTGAATCAAAACAAGTCAATGATGGGGAAACTGCCAATTCAGGAAAGCTCACGATTGAAATTGATGATGAAATTGCAACTATGATGGATTCAGCACTTGCTATGTATAGAGTGCAATATAAAAATGTAGCACTCACAAATTCATACGTAAATGCAAGAAAGGCTATGGCATCGTTACTCAGCGGTAAACTAAGAGTAGTGGTTATTTCCAGAAATTACCTTGCCGATGAAGACTCACTTATGAAAGCCTATAAAGTAGAAAAACATCAGAAAGTGAAAATTGCCGATGATGCACTTGTTTTCTTTGTGAATAAAGAGTCTAAAATGGACACTTTAAATCAAAATGATATAATTCAACATTTCAATCAAGAAAAAGATTTTTTACCTTCTAAAGTACTTATCACAAATGTAAATAGCTCAGTCTATGGCAATTTTGTGAATATTTTGCAGAAGAAAAAAATAATAACACAAAAGTTAAGCTTTAAAAAAACAACTAATGAAGTTATAAGAGAAGTAGAAAAATCGAATAGTGCAATTGGGGTGGCTTACCTTTCACAAATTGCTAAAAACGAGAAAGTAAAACCAATCAAAATATCTTATTATGACTCTTTAAACGTTTACACAAAAGGGCTAAATGTACATCAGTCTAATTTAGTTCAAAAAAAGTATCCTTTTATTGTAAGTCATTATGCTTATCTTCTTGAAAATCATCAGGATTTGCCATATTGGTTTGCATTCTATTTAGGTAAAGAATTTAAAGTTCAGAAATTGTTTTTAGATGCTGGAATTGTACCAGCATATGCAATAATCAAATTGAAATACGATGAATAAAAAATTTAAAATCAACAAAACTATAATCGGGGAGACGATGACTTACAAAAAAGTAATTCTGTTATTCTTATTCTTAGGAAGCACTTTAGCTTATGCTCAGAATAACGCAAACACTTTTAAAAGTTTCTTTAATCAAAAGATGTATTCTGAAGCTGTGAAGTATGCTACTCTTGCTTCAGCAGAATTGCCAAAAGATCAAAACTTACAAATTCAAATTGGCGATGCCTTTTTGGAAGTGGAAAAAGTAGATTCTGCTTTGGTTTATTTTAAAAAAGCTGATGATATTAAAGATGATTTGCCTCAAGTTCTTCGCAGAATTGGCAGATGCTATTCAATCAAAGGCGATACAAAACAAGCAATTAAAATTTTAAATAATGCAATTAGCGAAGATAAAAAGCAAATTGAAAGCTATATTGAACTTGCAGATCATTATATCCGCAATAAAGATTTGGCTAATGCAGAAAAAGAAATCACTAGAGCTGAAAAATTAGCTCCAAAAGACCCCAAAGTGAAAATAGCTTTTGGCGATATGTATTTTGAGCAAGGCGTTTATGAACTTTCTAAAAATTCATTTAATGAGGCATTGGAGTTAGATCCAAATCTAATCGTTGCTCGTGAAAAACTTGCTGAGTCTTATAATTGGCTTGGTGCTAGAGAAACTGCCGATATGGATTTGAAAAACGAATACTATAAGCTTTCTCTTGAAGAATGGACTAACGTGGCAAAAGCCGATACTAACAATGCAAAAGCTTATTTCAATATTGGGAAAATCCTTTTCTTCTCAAAACAATACGCACAAGCTTTACCATCTTTAATTAGATACACTAAAATGAAACCAGAAATCCCAACTGCACGCTGGTTTATGGCATTAAGCTTTATTGAATTGAATGCCCCAGATTCAGCCTTACCTCATTTGATTTACTCTGCCAAAAATATTGACTCTGTGAAGTACAAAGCAACTCTTGAGTATGCTCGTACATTATTTAGTGCTAAGAAATACAAAGAATCTATTGATGAATTCAATGGTATTTTTGCTTCGAATGACACTAACTATAATTCAGAATTAGTTTTTAATGATTATACAAAAGTAGGTCAAGCTTATTTGAACATTAAAGACACAACTAAATCACTTGAAACTTATACTGCTTTAATAGCAAAATATCCAAATCAATCTTGCGGTTTGACTTATGCTACTGGTAGATTTGCAATTGCAGCTAAAAAGTACGACCAAGCTGTAAATATATTTATGACAAGATTGAACAATGAAACTTGCAAAGTAGATGGTAAAGACTCATTGGAAAGCCAAATCAGATATTATATGGGTACTGCCTATCTTTATTCTGCTAAATACGACCAAGCAATAGTTGAATACAATAAATCAATTGCTTTGGATTCCAAACAACTTTCTATTTATTCAAGTTTAGCTGAAACATATCTGCAAAAAGACGATAAAGAAAACGCTACTTTGAACTACAGAAAATATATTGAAATGGCTAAAGTAGATTCAATTGCAAATAAACAAGGTATTTCTCAAAGCTATCAAAGACTTTGTGGCTTCGCAGTAGATGCAAAAGATGTTAAAAAGCTAAATGAAATTTCTAAAGAGTGGTCTGAAGTTACTCCAGATGTACCAACTGCATTTTTCTATCTTGCAGTTAGCTATCAATCTTTGAAAGACGCAAAAAATGCTTGTGAGTCTTATAAAAAGGTGCTAGAGTTAGACCCAGCTAATGCTAAAGCAACAGATGCTATCACAAAGTTAAAGTGTAAATAAAACTTTACTTTTCAACTAAATGCAATAAAAAGGGAGAAATAGTCTCCCTTTTTTTGTTATTTCTTAACTTTTTCGTAAATTTGTAGATATATTCTTTGGAAATTAATAAATGTTTAAGATTTACATACAAGGACTTCAAACAGGGGAGAACAAAATTCAACTTACTGAAGAAGCCAATGTATTCAAAGATAAGCACGAAAAGTTTACTGGTAATGTTGTTTTAAACGGTACTTTATTTAAAAATAGTTTTAAATATACCCTGAAAGCAAGTATTAAAGGGACGGCAGTGCTTACTTGCGACCGAACATTAGAAGAATTTGAAGAGCCAATCGAAGCTGAAATGAGATTGGAACTATTTGAAAATTTAGATAAAGACAGAAACAATTTATCCGAAGAAGATGTTGTCATTATTGAAAAAGAAGACAAATACATAGACATTAATGATAACGTTTATGAAGAACTCGTACTTTCTTTGCCAATGAGAAGACTATCGCCAAAAGTTAGGCATCTTTCATTTGGAGATCTTTATCCAGAACTAAGTGCAGAAGAGCAAATGCCCGAAACCGAAGAATTAAGAAATCAGTGGGCTGCTTTAAAAAATTTGAAATTGAATTAATTTAAGTAATCAGTATAAGAGAAAAGGACAACAATGCCACACCCGAAGAGAAAAATATCTAAGACAAGACGAGATAAAAGACGTACGCACTATAAAGCGTTTGCTTCAGCTATTATGGGTTGCCCTAATTGCAGTGCACCAAAGTTGCGTCATGCAGCTTGCCCAGAATGTGGATATTATAACGGAAGACAAATTCTAACAATTAGCTAATTTAGCAATTGTAATTTCTTCTTAAAACATTCAATATGATTGAAAACAAACAATCTTCCTCTAAAATGAAAATAGCCATTGACGCTATGGGTAGCGATTTCGCTCCTGTGAGCGAAATTGAAGGTGTGTTATTAGCATTTAAGGAAATTTTAAATAAAAATAAAGTGGAGATTGTTTTCGTTGGAGACGAAAGCAAAATAAATGCTTGTATCAAAAATTATGATATGAGCAATACTTGTTTTAGTATCCTTCATGCTGATGAAGTCGTTACTATGCACGACGACCCAACTCAAGCTTTGAAAACGAAAAAGAACTCATCTATTTACAAAGGTATCGCTAGTTTGAGAGATGGAACTGTTGATGCCTTTTTTTCTGCTGGTAACACTGGTGCTATGCTCACTTTTTCTACTGTTCTGCTTGGCAGAATTAAAAATGTCAGCAGGCCCACTATTGGGACTTTCTTTCCGAGAATTGAAAATAAACCGACATTAATTGTTGATGCTGGAGCAAATGCTGAAGTAAAACCTCAATTCTTATACGAATTTGCAATTATGGGAAGTATTTATTCTGAACTTATGTTTGGAATAAACAAACCCAAAGTTGGTTTACTCAATATTGGCGAAGAAGAAACCAAAGGAACTACAATAGTACAAGAAGCATACCAATTGCTTAAAAACAGTAAATTGAATTTTGTTGGCAATGTAGAAGGTAGAGATTTATTTTTCGATGTTGCCGATGTTGTTGTTTGCGATGGATTCACAGGCAATGTTGTACTTAAATTTGCAGAAAGCATTGTGCCTTTCTTGAAAAGTGCAGTAAAAAATTATTCCGAAAAAAGTTTCGGAAAAATGTTGAAAGTAGGGCTTCTTGCTCCCACTCTCAAAGAAATATTGATTGACTTAGATTACCAACAATATGGCGGCGTTCCTTTGCTTGGAGTAAATGGAGTTGTAATTATTGGACACGGAAAGTCATCGGCTTTGGCAGTTAAAAACGCACTTTTGCGTGCTAAAGAATCTATTGAAAAAGAAGTAAATTCTAAAATTGAAAAAGCTTTATTGGATTTGAAATAAAATATGTCAGCTACAATCACATCAATTGCACACTATCTTCCTCCAGATGTTTATCCAAACTCTTATTTTGAGAGTTTTTTGGAAACCAACGATCAATGGATAGTTGATAGAACTGGTATTTATGAAAGAAGATTCGCCAAAGATGGTGCTACTTCCGATTTAATTGTTCCAGCAGCAAAACTTTGCCTTGAAAAAGCTGGTCTCACACCAAACGATATTGATTGTGTGTTAGTAGCAACAGTTACTCCCGATCATCAATTCCCAGCTACTGCTGCAGTGGTGCAGCATAAGTTAGGAATTAAAAACGCTTGGGGCTTCGATATTTCAGCAGCTTGCTCAGGTTTCCTTTTTGCATTCGTTACTGCATGTAAATTAGTGGAAGGTGGAGCAGCAAAAAGAGTTCTTCTTTGCGGTGCCGATAAAATGAGTTCAATTATGAATTTCAAAGATAGAAGCCACGCAATTATCTTTGGTGATGGTGCAGGCGTTTGTCTTATAGAAAAATCTGATGATGATTCAATGGGAATGCTCGACCAAATTCTTCGTATTGATGGCTATGGTGGTCAGTTTTTGAAGCAAATTGCAGGAGGTTCATTCAAACCAGCAAGTGCTGAAACAGTGGCAAACGAAGAACATTTTATCTATCAAGATGGTAAAGCAGTCTTCAAAGCAGCTGTTATAGGTATGGCCGATGTATCGGCTGAAATTATGCAAAAAAATAATCTCACTAGCGATGACATCGCTTGGTTAGTGCCTCACCAAGCAAATCTTAGGATTATTGATGCCACTGCAAACCGTATGGGATTATCGAAAGATAAAGTGATGATTAACATACATAAGTATGGAAATACAACTGCAGCAACTCTGCCACTTTGCCTTTCTGAATGGAATGACAATGGACAATTGAAAAAAGGCGACAACATTATCTTATCTAGCTTTGGTGCTGGTTATACTTGGGGTGCTGTCTATTTGAAATGGAATATGAATAAGTAATATGAGTAAAGCGTTATTATTTTCTGGTCAGGGCTCTCAGTATGTTGGAATGCTTAAAGAAGTAAGTAGTAAATTCCCATCTATTGAGCAAAAGCTAAACCAAGCAAATGAAATATTGGGCTTCGACATCAAAGAAATTATGTTCGAAGGACCAGCTGAAAAATTAAAAGAAACTCGCTACACACAACCTGCACTTTTCTTGCATAGTGCTTGTTTATTCGATTTAATTAAAGATAAATTAGAATATTCAGTTGTGGCAGGTCACTCAGTAGGTGAATTTGCCGCACTTTATGCTGCTGGAGTTATCTCTTTTGAAGATTCACTTAAATTAGTTGCTCTACGTGGTAATTTAATGTTCACGGCAGGCGAAAAAGTACTAGGTACTATGTTCGCTGTGATTGGTGTAGCAGATGAAAAAGTAGAAGAAATTTGCAACACATTAACACAGAATGGCAATGGTAATGTAGTTGTGGCAGCAAACTTTAACTCAACTGGACAAGTGGTTGTTTCTGGTTCGGCAGAATATTTGCGAGCAAACGCTAGTGCATTTAAAGAAGGCGGAGCTAAAATGGTAAGCGAATTGCAAGTGAGTGGAGCATTTCACTCACCACTAATGCAACCCGCAAAAGAAGAATTAGAAGCTGCAATCAATAAAATCAGCTTCAATAATGCAAATGTTCCAGTTTATGTAAATATATCTGGACTGCCAGTTAGCGATGCAAATGAATTGAAAATTTCATTGATAAAGCAATTAACTTCAGCGGTTCGTTGGACTCAAACAATGAATAATATGCACGCAAACAGCATCAATGCTTACATAGAGATTGGACCAAGCAAAGTTTTGCAAGGATTAACTAAGCGTACTTTATCGGGAGTAGAAATCAGCGGATTTGATACTTTTGCCGATATTGAAAAAATTATAGCGTAATTTCTTAATATTTTTTATAATTTGCTTCTTATGGAATTTAACTTTTCAAATAAAGTAGGTATTGTTACTGGTGGTGCAAAAGGAATTGGGAAAGGAATTACTCAATTTTTAGCCCAAAGTGGTGCATTGGTCTGTGTTTTCGGCAGAAGTTTGCCAGAAGGCGATTTCTTCGATAATGCAGAATTAAATAGCAAAGTGAAATTTTACAACGTGGATGTTAGCAATTTGAAAAGCGTAACAGAAGCAGTAGAATCAATTAAAGCAGAATTTGGAAAAATAGATTTCCTAATCAATAACGCAGGAATCACTAAAGACAATCTCGTATTGAGAATGTCCGAAGAAGATTGGGACGCAGTATTGAATATAAATTTAAAAGGTTCATTCAATATGGCAAAAGCCGTATCGAAAGTAATGCTATCTCAACGCCAAGGCAGAATCATTAATATTGGTTCTATAGTAGGCACAACTGGCAATGCAGGACAAGTGAACTATTCAGCTTCAAAAGCTGGTATGATAGGAATGACAAAATCTTTAGCAAAAGAATTTGCATCAAGAAACATTTTAGTTAATTTAGTAGCTCCTGGATTTATCGAAACTGATATGACTTCGAAACTAAATCCTGAACAATTAGCTAAGTATGTTGAAAATATCCCTTTAAAAAGGGCTGGGCAGCCAAACGATATTGCTCGTGTGGTCGCTTTCTTTATTTCCGATTTGTCTAGCTATATAACTGGTCAAATTATCCATGTAGATGGTGGATTAGCAATTTAATATTTTTTTTCATTTTATTTTTAGGGTATATAATGTCAGATATCAGAACTAAGGTTGTTGATATAATCGTTAACAAATTGGGTGTTGAACAATCGCAAGTAACAGATGAAGCATCTTTCACTTTGGATTTAGGTGCAGATTCTTTGGATACTGTTGAGTTAATCATGGAATTTGAAAAAGGTTTTGATTTGACTATCGAAGATAGTGACTCAGAAAAAATCAAAACTGTAGGCGATGTTGTTAGTTTACTTACTGAAAAATTAGGATAATCTAAAGTTTATTATGCCAAGATATGACTTCCCAAAAGTAGTTGTTACTGGAATGGGGGCTGTTACTCCTTTGGGGAACACCCTTCAAGACTATTGGACTGGACTTATCAATGGTGTCAGCGGTGCTGGACCAATTACTAAGTTTGATTCCAAAGACTACGACACGAAATTTGCTTGCGAAGTGAAAAACTATGATTCCGCGCTTCATATCAATAGAAAAGAAGCTGGGAGAATGGACTTATTCACTCAATATGCAATGTCTGCCACAGCTATGGCTTTGGAAGATTCTGCTTTAGACTTAGAGTCTATCGATAGAGATAGAGTAGGTGTAATTATTGGTTCTGGTATTGGCGGAATGTGGACTTACCACACTCAGCAAGAAACTTTGTACCAAAGAGATGGAAAACCCGATAGGATTTCTCCTTTCTTTGTGCCAATGTTAATTTCTGATATTGCCGCTGGACAAGTTGCTATTAGATGGGGATTAAAAGGACCCAACTATGCTACTGTGTCTGCTTGTGCCACTTCTTCACACTCTATTGCCGATGCTCTAATGCTTTTGCAACGCGGCGATGCCGATGTAATAGTTGCGGGCGGTAGCGAAGCTGTCGTTTGCCCAATGGGTGTTGGTGGTTTCAATGCTATGAAAGCACTATCTCGTAGAAATGACGAGCCTCTTTTGGCTTCTCGTCCTTTCGATAAAAATAGAGATGGATTCGTGATTGGCGAAGGTGCTGGCATATTAATCTTAGAAACATTAGAACACGCTCAAGCTCGTGGGGCCAAAATCTATGCTGAATTAGCTGGATTTGGTTTGACTGACGATGCCTATCATCTAACTGGTACTGCTCCTGGCGGTGAAGGTGCTGTTCGCTCCATGCGTCAGTGCTTGAAAGATGCTGGATTGCAACCAGAAGACATAGGATACATCAATGCTCACGGTACTTCTACTCCTGTCGGAGATAAAAGTGAATCGCAAGCTATCAATACTGTTTTTGGCGAACACGCTAAAACTGGCTTGCATGTTAGCTCCACCAAATCTATGACTGGACATTTGCTTGGTGCCGCTGGTGCTATCGAAGCGATTGCTACTGTTATGGCGATTAAGAATGGAATTTTACCTCCAAACATTAATTATGATACAGCCGATCCAGAATGTGAAATTAATTTAGTGGCAAACACTGCTATGAAAAAAGAAGTGAAAGCTGCTATTAGTAATACCTTCGGTTTTGGTGGACACAATGCTTCACTTTGCTTTAAAGCAATGAATTAATCTCAATGAGTAAAATTCAAAAAGCTATAAAACAAATTTTAGGTTTTGAAGCAAACCTTGATTACTTAGAAATCAATAAATCCAATTATGGGAAGTTTTTTCCTGTAATTGGATTTTTAAATTCTGAGCAACAAAAAGAGTTAGAAATTAAACTTAATACTAAAATTAACAACATTTCTATTTTTGAACAAGCATTAGTTCATCGTTCATACCTCCCAATTTATAAAAAACAAGAACTTGTTTCCAATGAAAGATTAGAATTTCTTGGCGATTCCATTTTCAATATGGTAGTGGCGGAATATCTTTTTTTTAAACACGAAAGTGAAAAAGAAGGTGACTTATCTAAAATTCGCAGTTGGATTGTAAGCCGTAAATCACTTGCACTTATAGCAAAAGAGCTAAAAATTTACGAATTTATGCAAATGAGTTTTTCTGCAAAAAAACTTATTTTAAAAGGTGCAGATTCAGCACTTGCCGATACAATAGAAGCACTTATAGCTGCAATTTATTTGGATTCGGGCATCAACAATGCTAAAATGTTTATTCTTAAAGTAATGCTACCAATTCTTGAGAAACAATCTGTTTTAATTGACGATAATTTCAAATCCAAACTTCTTGAAAAATATCAAGCTGCTGGCAAAGCCAACCCAAAATATAAAATAATAGAAACCAAAGGTGCCGACCACGATAGAACTTTTATTGTTGGAGTATTCGAAGAGGAATTCCTACTTGCTAAAGGAAAAGGTCGCTCCAAAAAACTCGCTGAGCAAGAAGCAGCAAAGAATGCTTTGTGAGATTTTCAATTTCAATTTCTGATATAAATTTAAAATCAGATATATTTCTCTGAAACATCTCAAAAAAAGCCCTGCATTTTAGATAAAGCAGGGCATAAATTAGTTGATTCTGAAATACATTTTATTTCATTTGATCAGGCAATGTGTAAGTTCTGCCTTGGTTTACTTTTTTCAAATAAACCATTAATGGTGAGAAATAGTTTACCAATGGTTTTGCTGAAAAATCACTACCAATGTTCTTTTTCAAGTGGTCTCTCCAATCAACACTTGCTCCAGGATACATCAAGTTTTTGATGAACTTACCAACTTCTTTATTTCCCCAATAGTTAGTAGCGTGTGGGTCTTGCTTCAAGATTTTAGTAGCAATATGCTCGTGGATTTGGAATAACAGAACTGTACTCATTGAGTAATCATAGTATTGAGCTGCATCGTCATTAATGTGAGTTTTTGATGCTGCATCGCAAAATTGTTCGCCACGTTCACTTGGTGGCACTATACCTTGATATTTCTTAACAAGCTCCCACCATTTGGCATTGTATTGATTTTTAGGAATTTTATTTGAATAAAGTTCCCATTCAAAATCAGTCATAACTCCAGATCCCCAAGGGATTAGAACTATGTAGTTAAGTGCTTCTTTCAAAAGCATTTGAGTTTCGTCTGTTTGCACATTTGCAGGAATCAGTCCCAAACCAGCTAAAAATGGTTTTTGCATAGAAGCAAGTCCCATCATTGTGCCCATTGCTTCATGGTAAGCTCTGTTAGCTCCGCCACGCAATATTAAAGGCACATCTGGGTTTGAATATGAAATGTAGTAATAAATGTGTCCAAGTTCGTGCAATGTAGTTTCCCACCATTCAGTATTCGGTACGATACTCATCAGCGAGCGAACATCGTTGTCGTTATTCAAGTGCCAAGCAGATGCGTGGTTATTCTTTTTGTAGCCAGCTCCAGCAGGCACTGGATATAAGCTAGATTTTTCGTAGAATGTTTTTGGCAAAGCAGGGAAGCCTAAGCTTTTATAGAATTCCTCACCTTGGGTTACTATCCATTCTGCACCTTTTTCTTTCAAAACTGGGTCAATGTCAATTCCTTTTACATCAACCATAGCAGACCAATCTTGTCCCCAACGGTTTGGTAGCCAATGAGCTGGCAAATATTCTGGGACAGGCTGATTATACTTAGCTGCCAATTCATAGCGAGCCCAAGTGTGCAACTCACGATAAAGAGGCCAAACATCACGAATCATATCTTGAGTGATTTTGCGTAGTTCTTCAGTTGTCAAGCCGTATTCCGCCACTTGGTAATTGAAGAAATCTTTATAGCCAAGCCCTTGCACTGAACCATTGCGAAGGTTTTGCAGGTTTTCTAAGCCATCTTTCAGCACAGTGCCTACTTCTTTGCTGGCTTCCCAAGCTTTTTGGCGTTCCACTAAGTTAGTATTCTTATTTAGTATTTCATCAAGTTGGTTAGTAGAAACAGGTTTGCCGTTTAATTTGAATTCATAGCCAAATAGCTTTTTAGTTTGTTGAGTCTCAGCTTCAATTTTTTTCTGAACTATATCGAAACTAATTTCTGGGCTACCACCAGCCATAAATAAAATTGCTTCAAGCTGTTTCACTTGAATTGGGGTCAAGTCATTTTTAAATTCCAAAAAGCGTTTTGCCGATCCAATGTTCAATTTGCTACCAGCAAACTTTGCAAATGCTTTTTTGGCTTCGTCAGCAATTTTCGGAGTAATTGTGTCGCCTTCCACAATTTTAGTATTCAATGTCCATTCGGCTTCTTGAGCGGCAATCAAATATTTCTGAAAATCTTTGTTATAGACAGTCAAATATTGCTGCACAGAATCTTGCATGTATTTGCCAGAAAGTGCCTTGCCTTCTTTCATATTGCAAGCTGAAAATGATAGCGAAAAAGCTAAAATTACAATTGCACTAAGTTTTCCAAATTTAATCATATTAAACTTATTTTCGTTAGTTAATAAAAACATTTAAGCAATTTAAGAATTGCTTTTTAATTTAGGAAGAAAGTTTTTGAGCATTTGGATTTAATTTGTCTGAAATTAGAAATATTGATGAGATAACATATTTGAAAGGAGTGGGCCCGAAGCGAGCAGAAATCTTGCTTTCAGAGGGTATTAGCTCCATTCAGGATTTGATTTACTATTTTCCACGCACCTACATAAATAGGAAAAGTTCTTCATCTATTAAAGATTTGCACAACCAACTCAAAAATCAAATTTTTGAGATTGAAATGAATGCTGAAAAATTAATTCCTGAAAAATTACTTCGCAGCGAGGTTTCTATAATTGGCGATGTGAAAGAGAAAGTCCTTAGAAAATTTGGAAAGAACAAAACTATATTGTCTATTACAGTTAGCGATAGGAGTAACGCAAAGGCATTTCTTACTTTTTTCAATAGGGCTGAATATTTTTCTAAAGCATATAACGAGGGCGATAAGCTACTGATTAGTGGCAAACCAGAGATTGATAATTTCGGACTGAAATTCGTACACCCTGAAATTGAAATATTTGATGAAGAAGAAATTCAATCTTTCGAGGATAATAAGATTTTACCTCAGTATAGAGTTTCAGAGCTAATGAATAAAGTTGGCCTAAATTCGAGATTGATTCGAAATATTGTTAAGCCCTTATTAGAAAAATATTTAAAATTTGCCGAAGAAACCTTAAATCAAGAAACAATTGATAAATTTGGCTTTTTGAGCATAAAAGAGACTATTCAAAATTTGCATTTCCCCACAAATGATGAATTGCTCGAAAAAGCTAAGAATAGATTGAAGTTTGAAGAATTATTCTATTATCAGTTGAATTTATTGATTACCAAAAAGAGCTTGACTAAAATTGAAAAAGGTGTAATGTTTGGAAAGAAAAGCCATTCTGCTCGGCTTGTCTATGAGAATTTACCTTTTGAACTAACCAAAGACCAAAAGAAAGTATTGAACGAAATTGCTGCCGACACTAAATCTGGCAAAAGTATGAATAGACTGCTACAAGGCGATGTTGGTTCTGGGAAAACAATTGTTTCCATTTTTGCGGCATTGATGGCTCTTGATAATGGCTATCAAGTAGTAATGATGGCACCAACGGAAATTTTGGCAGAGCAGCACTTTAAGAATTTCCAAAACTTCATTGCAAATACAAATTATCAATTGGAAATGCTAACTGGCAGTTTAACCAAAAAGCAAAAGAATGCTGTAGTGGAACGCATAATGACTGCTGAACCTATGGTTATTATTGGCACACATGCCCTTTTCCAAGAGCAAATTACTTATGGCAAACTTGGTTTGATATTAATAGATGAGCAGCATAGATTTGGAGTTTTGCAAAGAGCTGAGCTTAAAAAGCTTGCAAAAGATACTTTGCCCAATGATGAAAACCCGCATATACTTGTGATGACAGCTACTCCAATACCACGCACGCTAACAATGAGCGTATTTGGAGATTTGGATTTATCCATTATCAAAACTATGCCTTCGAACAGAATTGCAATCAAAACAAAGGTTTGGTACGAAAGCAAAATTGATGTGGTTTATCAATTAATTAGAGATGAAATTACTCTCGGCAGGCAAGCATTCATTGTTTATCCGCTTGTGGAAGTATCGGAAAAACTTGAGCTCAAATCTGCCGTTGAAAACTACGAAATGATTTCTAAGCAAATCTTTCCAGAATTGAAATGTGGATTATTGCACGGGCAAATGAGTTCGCAAGAAAAAGAAGAAGTGATGGATAGCTTCAAAAGAGGTGAATTTCAAATATTAATTTCCACTACTGTGATAGAAGTTGGAATTGACATAGCAAATGCAAGTATAATGGTAATTCAAAATGCTGAGCGATTTGGTTTGTCGCAGCTACACCAATTGAGAGGTAGAGTTGGGCGTGGAAGCGAACAGTCATATTGCATTTTGATGACTAAAGATCATTTTGAATATCAAATTAAAGACAAAAGTAAGAAAGACTTCGAAAAGAAAGCAGCAATAATTCGATTGAAAACTATGGAAGAAACAAACGATGGCTTTGTTATTTCCGAAGTTGATTTGAAATTGCGTGGACCTGGCGATGTACTTGGCACAAAGCAATCTGGAGTGCCAGACTTTAAATACGCTTCATTGATAGACGATGTGGAACTAATGGAACAAGCAAGTAAATATGCTAAAGAACTTATAAACCTAGACCCTGAGCTTGAGAAAAATGAAAATGAGTTGATTAGTAAAACTTATCAAAAACTTTATAAGCGATTCAGCCATCTTGGAAATATTGCATAAAAAAAGGGGTTTCTAATTTATAGAAACCCCTTTCGATTTATTCAAGATTTTGAAGATTAGTTCAAATCTACTTGGTAAGATTTTTGTGATTGAGACAAAATGTAACGTTTGTTTACAGCATCAATTTTATATCTAAATCTAACGATAGTCATAATTGCTTTACTGCTTCCTTTTTTAACCTGACCCATTTGAATACTAGTGAATTTAACTAATTCAGCGTCATCGTTAACAACTAGTGATTGTAATCTGAAAGTAGTATCGTTGACTCCAGCCATCACCACAAACACGCTATCATCGGTAGCTGGAGTTTTTTCCCAAATTATACCTTGAGTTGCTGATGTTTGAATAATAGGTGGTTGAGGGAAGAATGATATCGGTGAAACAGACAAGATGCTATCTATAAAAGTTCCATTTTTATTTGTAAATTGAAATTTGTGATAAAAAATATCATCGAATGTTGCATTTGCTATTGGTTTTGAAATCTTTTGTATTGTTCCAGCAATACTTGCCATTGCTGAATTATAGTAATTGAAATTTATAGTCGGAACGTCTAAGCTTTGTCCATTTTCTTTTAAAATTACTGAAAATGAGCCATTTGAATTAAACACACCATTTGAGTTGTCTATGTTGTAAACAACGCAATCCATTGTAGTGTCTTTAAGTTTATCATCATATCTAAATCTATCTTTAACATAATTAACACAAATACTCCCAGTAAGTGAGTAGTCATTTTTCAAATAGTTAGGTAAGAATTTCACAGCATTACCTACTTGAGTTGATACAACTTCATTGTAATTAGGAATTCTAGTCGCTTTAATAACTAATTTTTTAATTGAATCAACTTGGATTATACCAGATTTTTTTTCTGCTTCAGTAAGAGCAGGAAATATATGGAAATATAAAGTGTCGTAGTTATCACCAAAATCAATTTGGGATCTATTGATGGTTACTTCGATATCTTTCTCAGTATTGCCACCTTGTATGTTAAACTCAATCCATCTATTTGTAGCATTTTTCTCAATTTTCCATCCATAAGATTCAGTTGGTTTTACGAATTTTATTTTAATAATCTTCAAAGTCTCTGTCTGACCAAAGTCCAATAAAGACTGATCCAAAGTGAAATCTTTACCATCGCTTGTGATTGGTGTAGCCTCATTGCTACAAGAAGGTATTACTAATGCTAAAACCACAAATAGCATTAATAAATAGCTCATATTTTTTAACTTACTTTTCATAAATAACCTTTTTATTTGAAAATGATTTGCAATTTAACAATTTAACTGCAAAAAACAATATTCACTGATGAGCATCAAAGATTAACATAAAATTAATTTTGGAACAATTTGAATATTGTAGTAGATTTGAACTCAATTAACTTACAAAAGACAAATTTGTTACTTCCCAGTTGAAAAATATTCAAATTTCTTTAGATTAGTTCTTCCTACAAGAAGAACAATTTTTGTTTTTAATCAATCGCAAATAACTGATTTCCAACTATTTAGGACTCTGCGTTATGTATGGTAAATTAATGAGACCTGAACTAGTGGAACTTATTGGCAATAAGAACTTCGCTACTATAAAAGAGCTTTTTGTCGAAATGCACCCTTCGGAAATTGCCGATCTAATTTCTGATATTGATGATGATACATTAAAATTAATTCTATTTAGACTATTAACGCAAGATATAGCTTCCGATACATTCACTTATTTTGAATCTGAAGAGCAACACGACTTACTTAAAATGATGGGTCGTGAAGAATCTGGTGTAATTCTGAATGAGATGTTTGCCGATGATAGAACGAAACTTTTAGAAGATTTACCTGCAAATGTTGTGCGAGAGTTGATAGCTCAGCTTAGCCCAGCGGAAAGACTTATTGCTGTAAATTTGCTCAACTATCCTGACGATTCTGTTGGCAGATTGATGACGAGCGAGTATATTGCTATAATAGAAGATATGACTGTGATAGAATGTTTGCACTATATTCGTGAGCATGGAAGAGATTCTGAAACAATGAACATGCTCTATGTTGTCGATACCAATGGGGTTTTAATTGACGATATTAGAATTAGAGATTTACTGCTTTCTCCATTGAATAGAACTATTCACGATATTCGAGATGACCAATTTATAGCATTGGAAGCAAATCAGCCACAAGAGGAAGCACTAAAAAGATTTAAACAATACGATAGATTTGCATTGCCTGTAGTTGATTCACAAGGCAAACTTGTGGGTATCGTTACTTCCGATGACGTGTTAGATGTTTCCGAAGAAGAGGCTACCGAAGATATTCATAAGTTAGGCGGTATGGAGGCATTGGAAGATTCATATTTGAATACTCCAATACTTGAAATGATAAAAAAGCGTGGCGGTTGGTTAGTTATTTTATTTTTATCGGAAATGCTTACAGCAACTGCTATGGCACATTTCGATACTCAGTTGCAAAAAGCAGTAGTTTTGTCATTCTTCATCCCTTTGATTATGTCCAGTGGCGGGAATTCTGGCTCTCAAGCTGCTTCACTTATGGTGAGAGCTTTAGCTGTTGGCGATGTAGAGTTGCAAGACTGGTGGCAAGTATTCAAACGAGAAATTATTTCTGGCTTGGTGCTTGGCTTAATGCTTGGTGGATTGGGAATGCTTAGAATAGTACTTTGGTCTATTGCAAGTCCAATCTATGGAGAACATTACGTACTGCTTGGTCTCACTGTTGGAATATCATTAGTAGGCATAGTGCTTTGGGGAACTATCAATGGTTCGATGCTACCATTTTTAATGCAGAAATTAGGATTTGACCCAGCTTCATCGTCAGCTCCATTTGTTGCCACTATGGTGGACGTAACAGGTATTGTGATTTATTTCACAGTAGCCACATTGATTCTAACTGGAACAATACTTTAGTAAGAATCTTTAATGCAAAACTTCTCACAATCATAACTTATAAATCATCACACATAAATCAACTATTTTTTCTTAATTTTAGTCTTTAAAATTAACGAAAAATCTAAATAAGGTAAAGAATGTACATTCCTCATTATTTTAAGAATAATAACTTATCTGATAATATTGAATTTATCAAAAAATTTCCACTTGGTATTTTAATTACAGCAAAAGATGGTTTACAAATTGCAAACCATTTGCCATTTGTAACATCCATGCAAGGCAAGGACTTAATCCTTGACACACATTTATCCAAAACGAATGACCAATGGCAAGACTTAAGTGGGCAGTACTGCTTGATAATCTTTTCTGAGCCAAATTCAATGATTGATGCCACGCTCTATGAAAACAGTAAAGAACACGTTCCTACTTGGAATTATGTTGCTATTCATTGCTATGGGGTGTGCAGAATTATTAAAGAAGAAATTGAGATTGAAAATAAATTGAAAGAAATGGTAAATAATTTCAATCCAGCTTTTGCCAAAGAATGGCAAAATATGTCTGACGGCTATAAGCAGATTATGAAGGAAGGTATTGTAACAATTGAAGTTAAGGTAAATGAAATTCAAGCAAAATGGAAATTAAGCCAAAATAAAC
The DNA here is from genome assembly GCA_964650885.1 of uncultured Hyphomicrobiales bacterium. Lineage (GTDB taxonomy): Bacteria > Bacteroidota > Ignavibacteria > Kapaibacteriales > UBA2268 > JAPLFM01. The sequence goes on from CAZYXG010000002.1 coordinate 57,170, forward strand.
AATATGCCGAAGTTGAAAATGTTATTAGTAAGTATGTAAATAGCAAAGAGCTAAACAAAATGGAAATAGGGATTATGATGGAGAAACATATTCCCAAAAAGTAATTGAATTTATATAAATTAATCCTTGTTGAATAAATAAGAATAATCCTTCATTTTGTCGTAAAGTAATTTTCTAGCTCTGAAAAGGTGTGCTTTCACAGTGCCAAGTGGCATATCCATCTGAATAGCAATTTCCTGATAATCAAGCTCTTCGGTATGGCGTAAGTGAATGATTCTTTTATAGTTTTCAGGCAGCTCATCAATAGCTTTTTTCAGAATTTCGGTACGTTCGTTGCGCATCATTCTGTCGTCTGGAGTAGAGTCTTCGTCTCGAATTTCAAAAGTATATTCGTCATCGCCAGAGCCAAGCGGCTGATCTATAGAAACCATTTGGAATCGCTTTTTACGCAGAAAATCAATACAATTGTTTGATGCAATACGGTAAATCCAAGAAGAAAAAGAATATCCGAATTGGTATTTATCAAGTGCATTGAAAGTTTTAATGAAGGTTTCTTGCACAAGATCTTGCACATCGTCTTCATCTTTCACCATTTTACGAATCAAAGTAGTAATGATACCACGATAACGCTTTTGTAATATGCCATATTGCTCGTGTTTACCAGCGAGAATATTTTTAATTATTTCAAAATCTTCTATGTTATTGTTTTGTTTCAAGTCAGTTTGTATTGTTTAATATTGGAATTTTGATAATAAATTTAGTGCCAAATCCTTTTCTGCTTTCAATATTGATTTCACCTTTGTGTTGCAAAATAATGTGTTTCACAATTGATAAGCCAAGCCCAGTGCCACCGACTTTTCTGGAGCGTGATTTGTCCACAATATAAAACCTCTCAAATATTCTTGCTTGGTCTTCTGATGGAATTCCCACGCCAGTATCTTGAATTTCAATTACCACTTTTTCGGCTTCCGCAAAAGCATTCAGAATTATGTTGCCAGAGTCAGTATATTTGATAGCGTTGTCAACTAAATTAATCATAACTTGCTCCAATCTGAATGAATCGGCTGTGATTAAAGGCAAATTATCTTTAATGTTAAGCTTTAGTTCAATTGATTTAGATTTTAGTTTTTCGATAAATAGAGTTTCAACATTTTTAAATATATCTTTTAAATTTACTTTCTCAAAATTTAATTCAAAATTTGGGTTTTCTATCTCTGATAAAACTAATAAATCATTAACAATATTTATTAATCTATTTGTGTGTCTTTGAATAATTTCAATATAATGGACTTGTTCTTCTGTTGCAGTTTCTTCCAAAGTTTCTATAAAGCCCTTAATAGCAGTAAGGGGAGTGCGAAGCTCGTGAGATACATTTATAACAAAATCTTTTTTATAATCTTCGAGCTTTTTTAGTTCAGTAATATTGTGAATTAATAACACCACTTCGTCTTTAGCTTCCAAATAATTTGAGCTGCAAATATAAACTTTGCTATCTATAATAATTTCTTTGGTAAGGTAATTACGTTTTTCTCTTGTTTCTTCTACAATACCGTTAATGTCGTTATTTTTTAAAATTTTGCTAAGTTTCTGTTTACTTAAATTAGATTGTCCAGCTATGTTTTGAAAACTAATATTTGAAAGGGTAATTTCATTTTTTGAATTTAGTACTAAAAAGCCATCTTGCACCGATGTAATCAAAGTGTTTAACTTGTCAGTTTGATTAGTTACTTTTTCGAATAGCTTTTTTATTCTTAAAGTCATTCTGTTGAAATTTTCAGTTAACTCATTGAGTTCATCGTTGGATTTGCCAACTTTCACTTGTATATCGAAATTTCCTTCGGCTACTTTGCGAGAAGCAAATATTAATTGATTAATCGGTTTGGATATGTTTCTTGAAAAGAGCAATATAGCAAATAGCGATAGAATTAAAGTTATTACTACTATTTTCAGAATTTCACTATTCAAATCAATCAAAAGCAAATCTAATTTTTCGGAATGTAAACTTACTCTGCTATAGGCAATAATTTGATTATTGTTAATAACAGGCAAAGCTAAATATAGCATATCCCTTTTTATGGTATTGCTAAATCGAAGACTTTTGCCTTTTCCTTCTTTTATACATTGAATAATTTCGGGGCGAGAAATATGGTTTTCCATTTTAGTTGGATCGGCTTCCGAATCAGCAATAACTAAACCATTAGGCAACATTATAGTAATTCGGTTGTCAACTTTATCTCCAATAATCTTTACTAAGCTATCAAGTTCATAATTTTGCTTTTGCAATATATATGGCTGGATTTGAAAAATTATTGTGTTATTCAAATCAGAAAGTTCATTCGTGGAGTATTCGTAATAGTTACTACGAATAGTGTGGTAAGTTAAATATAGAATTAAACTTGTCAGCACAATGATAACAAGTAGAAAGCTAACGAAGATTTTTGTAGAAAGTAATTTCAAATTTATCGCCTTTTTTTAATCTTCTAGCTTATAGCCAACGCCACGAATGTTTTTAATATAATTGCCAGCAGTTCCTAGCTTCTCTCTTAAGTTTTTTATATGCACATCGACTGTTCTGTCAAGTACGCCTTTATCGTTTGCTCCAAGGTAATCTAGTATTTGCTCACGCTTATAAACCCATCCTTTTTTATCGGAAAGTAGTTTAAGTATTTTGAATTCCGATGAAGTTAGCTCAACTTTATTACCATCAACATACACTTCATATTTCTGCAAATCAATCTCAAGATTATTGCCAACTCTGTTTTTCTTAGTTTTCACTACTTTATTTTCATCGCGGCGAATAACAGCTTTCACTCTGGCAACAAGTTCTCTTGGAGAAAATGGCTTTGTAACGTAATCATCAGCACCAATTTCCAACCCTAAGATTTTCTCAGTTTCCTCGCTTCTTGCCGTAAGCATTATTACAGGGATATTTTTGTATCTTTCGTCATTTTTCAAATACTTACAAATCTCTATTCCATCGGCATCGGGCAACATCAAATCGAGGATTACCAAATCCACTTCTGTTTTTGAAATAAATTGAAAGAAACTTTCGCCATCATCAAAACCTTTAGCTTTGTAACCTGCTTTATTCAAATGAATAGTTACTAATTCTTGAATATCAGGTTCGTCGTCCACTACCGCTATCATTTTGGGCGTAACCGAGTGTAGGGGGAATGTGCTTTCATTTTTTGAAGTTAAGTCCATAGTAACCTTTTTTAATTTAGTTTTTCAAAAATCCAGTTGTTCAAATCTTCTATTAAATCTGGCGACACAAAATTTTCTTTATCATAATCTTTTGGATTGTCAAGCTCTTCACCATAAATAAATAGGTGATTTAATTTTTCGTAAGTTTTAAAATTAACGTTGCTTTTGCCAGTTAGAATTTGTCGCCAAATTTGTTCATCTTTTTGAGGAACATTGTAATCTCGTCCGCCAAATGCAAAAAACATTCTTTTTTTAGATTTTGATATTAATTCTTTGTAATTCAAATTTTTCAAAGATAGCCAATACTTTGCAGAAAGACCAAACAAAAGACTATCCGAAGGTGAGTTTTCGTTCAGATTTTTCAATTGATAATCACAAACTTCTTTAATTTTGATGCTTGACTTCTTTACTATTCCTGTGGAATCGAATTGGCTTAGATAATCAATTTGTTCAGGTAGCAATTCTTCCAAACGTCTGGCAGGAGTAGCCAAGTGCGCTAAACCATAAATATTTGGGAATTTTTCAGCCAAAGGAGCTAATACAGTTCCACCTTGACTATGACCAAGCAGCACTATATAATTTGAATCAACTATTTCAAAGCTTTTTATGAATTCTATTGCAGCACTGGCATCTTCTAAATATTCTTCATTTATTGTTAAATTGGACATTTCTTCTTTATTCATAGATTGTCCATAAGTCTTGGTTCGTTTATCGAAGCGAACTACTAAATTACCTTTTGAAGCTAATCCCCAAGCAATGTCTCTATAAATTTTAGTTGCACCTATGCTGCCATTTCTATCGTTGGGACCAGATCCAGATAAAATAAGTATTGCATTAGTCTTAGGTAAATCAAGCGGATAGGAAACATTACAATAAATTTTATACTTGCCGCTTATAAAGAAAGTGTCAATCTCTTTGAATAAATATTTATTAATGTAAGTAGGTAGTTTGTGCGAATTATCGGATTGGACTGGAAGAAAATAAAGACCAGCTATTTTGTTTGTGGTATCTGTTTCAACAAAAAGAGTTTTATAGATTACTGACTTTTTTTCAAAAGAAACAGTGTTTTCATAAACTAAGTAACCATTTACTTTTTTAAAAGTAGCAGAAATAATATTGCCAGACTTACCGTATTTAGTAAGGTTCACTTCCCAAACTTTCTTCAGCAATGAGTCTGGCAATAATTCTTTCATTGATTCATCGAAATATAATTGGCATTTCGAATAGTCTTTATTCTTCAATAAATCTAAAAATTCTTTAGACTTTTCTAATCTCAAATCACTAACATTAGCTAAAAGCGATGCCATTGATACAGTTAAACAAAAGTAAATAACTTTTAGAATCATATTCTTGCAAATGTTAAATATCTAAGTTTTTCACATACTGAGCATTTTTCTCAATAAATTCTCTACGTGGCTCTACTTGATCGCCCATTAAAGTTTGGAATATTTTGCTAGCAATAGCAGCATCTTCAACTTTAACTTGCAACAAAGTGCGAGTTTCTGGGTTCATAGTTGTAGTCCAAAGTTGTTCAGGATTCATCTCCCCAAGACCCTTAAATCTTGAAATTGAAATTCCATCCATTCTACTTGTTTCAACATCACCTGGTTCAACTGTTTTAGCTTTACCTTTAGCAATAGATTCTTGTCTGATTTTATCTATCGCAGCATCACGCTCTTTGTCGTTGTAGCAGTAAATTTCAGTCTTACCTTTTTTAAGTTTATATAAAGGCGGCTGAGCAATATATAGCTTGCCTTGTAGGATTAAGTCCTTCATATAAACATAGAATAAAGTCATCAAAAGAGTACGAATGTGAGAACCATCAATGTCGGCATCCGCCATCAATATTATTTTTCCATAACGTGAATTATCTGGGTTGAAATCTTCATCAAAACCTGCACCAATTGCAGTGAAAATAGCACGAATCTCATCGTTTTCCAATACTTTTGCCAAACGTGCTTTTTGAACATTTAAGATTTTACCTTTTAATGGCAAAATAGCTTGAAATCTTCTGTCTCTACCTTGCTTTGCAGAGCCACCAGCAGAGTCTCCCTCAACCAAGTACACTTCACATTCTTCAGGATTTTTAGAACTACAATCTGCCAATTTACCTGGCAAACCAGAGCCAATACTACTTTTCTTACGAACAAGCTCACGAGATTTACGAGCTGCAATTCTAGCTTCGGCAGCAAGATATGCTTTTTCCAAAATTCTTTTAGCAGCAGCTGGATTAGCATCAAGGAATGAATTTAGTTTATCTGCAACTATTGTTCTAATTACACCTTCTACTTCGCCATTACCTAATTTAGTTTTAGTCTGACCTTCAAACTGAGGTTCAGCCACTTTCACAGAAATAATCGCAGTCAAACCTTCTCTAAAGTCGTCACCAGTAAGTGTAATTTTAGATTGTTGTTTGTTTGAATACTCATTAGCATAGTTATTGAAAGTACGAGTTAGAGCTGTACGGAAACCAGTTACGTGAGTTCCACCTTCAATTGTGTTGATGTTATTTACGTAAGAAAGTACATTTTCTTGATAACCATTGTTGTATTGGAAAGCAACTTCTATTTCAGTGGTTTCATCATTCTTATTTGTGTCAGAACCACTGATTGAAATTGGAGAAACAATAGTGATTGCTCCTTCATCAACATATTTAACGAAGTCAACCAATCCACCTTTATAATGAAATACTTCATTTGTGCCTTCGCCTTCGTCAATAATATTAATAGCAACTTTTGGGTTTAAGAAAGCTAATTCTTTCAAACGTTCTGCTGTTCTGGTAGATTTGAATTGAACAGTTGTAAAAATAGATTCATCTGGATAAAAGTGAACTTTAGTTCCAGTTTTTTTAGAATTACCTAACGCTTGAATTCCTGTAACTGGAATACCTTTAGAATATTCTTGTCTGAAAATTTTACCTTCTCTTTGAACTGTAACAACACACTTAATAGAAAGGGCATTCACACACGATACACCAACACCATGCAAACCACCAGAAACTTTGTAAGTGTTCTTATCGAATTTACCACCTGCGTGGAGAGTACACATTACAACTTCTAAAGTAGAAACTTTTTTAACTGGGTGTGGTCCAGTTGGAATTCCACGACCGTTATCTTCCACTGAACAAGAGCCATCTTTATGAATTGTTACAATTATATCAGTACAGTAACCTGCTAATGCTTCATCAATAGAGTTATCTACTACTTCGTTAATTAAGTGGTGAAGACCCCTTTCTCCAACATCACCAATATACATAGCAGGGCGTTTACGAACTGCTTCCAGCCCTTCCAACACCTTGATACTATCTTCACTATAAGTGTTTACTTGCTTTGCTGACTTATTCTCTGACATTCCAACCTTTTTTAATGCTTATTTATTTAATATTTATTTCCAAAAATACGGAATTTTAAAGGATTTCTATTTCGCTAATATGCTCACAACCCGAAAAATTATTAACATTCTCTAATAGTTTAACCTTTTGTAGATTTAATTCAAATCTCCACTGGGGATTTATTGCTTTTACACGCATCAAATTTTTCTCAATTGAGATTGGATTACATTTTTGAGAAATTGTTTCGCCAATTACTTTTGCCCAATTATTCATTATTTTTCCAAATAGCAGCTTATCGTCCAATTGGTTTAACTTAATTGAATGTGACAAAATATCTTGCAATGATTTTGGTTCGCTTGATAGAAAATCATTCATAAATTTAAACTCTCCTTACTAATCCTTTTTCCACAAAAAACTTTGTTGTTTTTGAATGAAAATTATCGAAATAATCAAATGAAGTGGTTGTTATAAATACTTGGGCTTTAGCTAGTTCCAGCATTTCAAGTACTTTGTTTGCTCTTTCGCTATCGAGCTCAGCAAATATATCATCGAAAAGTACAATTGGAGTTTCGTTAAGCTTTTCTTTCAAATAATAGAATTCACTAAATTTCAAGCTAATTAGCAATGATTTATGTTGACCTTGAGATGCATAATCCTTTGCGAAGCCATTGTTTATCATAAAGACTAAGTCATCTTTATGTGGCCCAAAACAAGAACTACCTTTGTATTGTTCACTCTGCCGATTTTCTGAATAATATTTCAAAAGTGATTCTCTTATTTCACTTTTATTCATTTTGCCGTTGTAATTTTCTAACGAATGTGGCTTATATCTTATATCAATAGCTTCTAAATCATTGATACCGTGATAGTTTCTCATAAAAAAATCTTTAAATTCATTGATAAACTCAATCCGTTTTGCAATAATTTCAGTGCTTAACGAAATCAGAATTTCATTCCACGGTTCAATTTGTTCAAAATCAAAATATCTTTCTTTTTTACTTTTGAACAAGAGTGAGTTTTTTTGCCTAAGTGAATTTTTATAGTTGACTAAGTTTTCAAAATAAGTTTTGCTAAGCTGAGAAAGTAATCTATCTAAGAAATCTCGTCTATTTTGAGGCGAGCCAAATGTGATTGATTTATAATCTGGAGAAAGAATAACAATAGGTGCTTCGCCAATAATATTTTTGGGTAAAAGGTTGTCGCCTAAATTACCACTAAACTTCTTTTTTTGTAATAACTTATAAGCAACATTTAAAGTATAATCTACATTATTATCTCGCTTGGCTTCTATGCTAGTTTGATAGAATTCTTCTCCATTTCGAATCAAATCTCTATCCAAAGTAGGCAGGAATGTCTTGCTGAAACTACAAATTGATATTGCTTCCAATATAGTAGTTTTTCCCATTCCATTCTTGCCACTAATGATATTAAATCCCTCATCGAAATTAATATCATTATAGGTATGGTTTCTTAAGTTACTTATTTTAAGTCTATTTATTTTCATCACTTAAACAAAAGAGCTACACCTAAAAGAAATTAAGTGTAGCTCAAATTTTAAAACTCATTTTTGAATTTAGTTTAATCTAACTGGCATAATTAACATCAATAGATTTTGAGCATCTTGAGTTGGAAGAATTAAAGCAGGTCTGTTAGCTTCAGAGAATGTCATATAAACACTGTTATCTTCAATTATATCAGTGTGTTGTACTGCTTCTTCTAAGTATAAATAATTAAAGCCAATTTCCAAATTATCTACAGTACCAGAATAAGTGATTTGCTCAGTTGCTTGAGTTCCACTATCTGCATCTTCACCAGTAATCATTAAAGTGCTTCCTTCAAACTTAAGTTTCACTTGTTTAGAAGTGGCATTTGTGAAAACAGAAACTCTTTTTACAGCTTCAATAATTTGTTTTTTGTCAATTTTAGCAAAGAAAGCATTGTCTTTCGGAATTACTGCACTAAATGGTGGAAACTTCTCATCAATCAAGCGAGAAACAACCAATACATTGCCAATTGAAATTCTGATATGAGTTACTTTTCCATTGTTTTCCACAGGAGTAAGAATCACATCTTCATCTACTTTTTTCAATAGCTCCATAGTACGAGCTGGGATAATAAAGTCAAATTCTTGACTAAATTTATTCTCATCGAATTTTTTATTTGCAAGCACTAATCTATAGCTATCAGTAGCCACTACGTTCAATTCATCGCCACGGAATTGGAATAGCACTCCAGTCATAGCAGGTCTGAATTCATCTTTCGATACAGCAAATAAAGTTTTATCGTTTAAATAATTGAAATCTTCATTTGTCAATAAAGCAGAATTTTCAGACTCTAAGTTCATTAATTCTTCAATATTGACGTTATCGGTAGCGAAAAGCTCTGGTAAGTTAAGATATTCATCAGTCGAAAGACCTTTCATATCGTATTTACCAGTAGAAGATGTAATAGTGATTTGTTCATTTTCTTCATTTACAGAAAATTCAATTTCTCCTTTCCCTAGAGCTTTCACCATTTCATTGAATTTTCTAGCAGGAACAAGTATTTCACCATCTTCAATTACAGTGCAATCTACTTTTGCAATTATAGAAATTTCTTGATCAGTAGAAACTATGTTTAAAGAATTATCTTTAGCTTGCAAATGGAAATGTTCTAGCACAGGCAAAGTTGACTTTGGAGGAATTGCAGGAAGAGCTTTTTGAATAGTTTTGCTCAATTCTGAAGCAGAAATTGTGAATTTCATGTTAATATCCGATAAAATTTAACTAATTTTGATTTCTTTTTTGAATGTGATTTCAAATTAATTTTCAAGTTAAGTGAATTTAAATATCGCTACAACAAAAGTTTTAAACTCTATGTGGAGAAATTTTGATTAAAGGAAACAGCTAAAAAATGCTTACAAGATACGGCACTGACAACATAGTTATTATGTTAATTACAAGTTTAATTTTGATTGGACTTACATATTTCATAGCGAATCCTTGGTTCAAAGGATTTCTTTTAACGTTGGGTATAATCATAGCTTTGTTTACAGTTTGGTTTTTTCGCGATCCAGATAGAATGATTCCACAAGAAGCTTTAAATGACGAATCTGTTATTATAGCTCCAGCCGATGGCAAAGTAGTGGAAGTTATAGAAGAAGTAGAAAGACATTTCATAAAAAAAGAAGCTATTCGTATGAGTATTTTTCTTTCTCCTTTGGATGTTCACGTAAATCGTTCGCCAGTTTCTGGTGAAATAAAGTTCTATCATTATTTTCCTGGAGATTATTTGGTTGCTTGGCATCCAAAATCTTCTGAGCTTAATGAACATACTCAAATTGGAATAGAAAATAAATACGGAAAAGTATTTTTCAAACAAATAGTTGGCTTTTTAGCTCGCAGAATTGTTTGTGAAGCCAAAGTAGGAGATAGTCTTAGCTCTGGCGAAAAATTTGGAATGATGAAATTTGGCTCACGTATGGATATTGCTGTGCCTACAGATTCTGAAATTCTTATTAAAAAAGGCGATGTTGTTGTTGCAGGCGAAACAATAATCGCTAGACTCAAGAAATAATAACAATGAAAGTTAGATTAACAAGATCAGTTGTACCAAATTTACTTACTCTCGCAAATTTATTTTCGGGATTCGTTGCAATTATTGCTGCTTCTCAGGGTGAATACGACAAAGCTGTGCTATACATAATTATGGGTGCAGTATTTGATTTGCTCGATGGATTAGTCGCTCGGCTTATACATGCAGCAAGTGAACTTGGTGTGCAATTAGATTCTTTGTCCGATGCTGTAACATTTGGCGTTGCTCCATCGTTTCTATTGTATCAGGCATATTTTCATCAATTTGGAAATCTGGGTTTGTTCGTATCAGCTTTGCCAGCAATTGCAGGTGTTTATAGATTAGCCAGATTCAATGTGCAGTTGACAAGTTTGGAAGACAAGAAATATTTCACTGGAATGCCGATTCCTTCGGGGGCATTGACTATTATTTCTTTTGTTCATTTTTACTTACAGACAAACTTTTTTACAAGTGAAACTACTCCTATTGTTAGCTTCATACTTGTGATATTAATTGCTTTAGGAATGGTTTCAAGAATAAAGTTTCCTAATCTGCCTAGGCCTGGAAAAACTCTAAAATCGAACTTAGCACTTATTTTTGTCATTATTTTAGTGTTTGTTAGCATTTTTTCTAAAGGAATGTTAATATTTCCGATAATGATTTCTTATTTTTGTTTGTTCTCTTTGACACATTTTATTAATTATATAAAAACATATAATGAAATAGAAGAAGATGAAGAATAATTTTTACAAATTCGGATAACACAATACCAACTCAATTTATGAAAAACTACCAAGCAAAAATTTATGTAACACTTAGAAGTGGCATACTTGATGTACAAGGCAAAACTGTTGAACATGCTCTTCATTCTCTTGATTTCGATATGACTTCAAATGTGAGAGTTGGAAAGTATATTACTATGAATGTTGAAGCTCAAAACGATGGTCAAGCTTTGGCGTTTGTAGAAAGTGCTTGCAAAAAACTTCTTTCGAACCCAGTAATTGAAGACTTCCAAGTTGAAATTATAGAACCAAAAGAGGATCAAGACTAATGAAATTTGGTGTTGTTTCTTTCCCAGGTTCTAATTGCGACCACGATGCTTTAACTGTAGCTAGCAACTTTGGCACTGCCGAAAAACTTTGGCATAAAGATACTGCAATTCCTTCTGGACTTGAGTGTGTTATTTTACCTGGTGGCTTTTCTTATGGAGATTACTTGCGTTGCGGAGCAGTTGCTCGTTTTTCTCCAATTATGGCAGAAGTTGTAAAGTTTGCAAATGCAGGTGGACTTGTTATAGGTATTTGCAATGGATTTCAAATTCTTACTGAAAGTGGACTTTTGCAAGGTGCTTTAGTTCGCAATTCAGGATTGAGTTTTATTTGCAAAGATGTTTATTTGAAAACTGAAAATAAATCAACAGCATTCACAAGTGCAATTGAAAAAGATGTTATCAGAATACCGGTTGCACATGGCGAAGGTAATTTTATAGCTAATGATGATTTATTGAAAGAACTTAAAGATAATAATCAAATTGCTTTCAGATACTGCTCTGCAAATGGTGAAGTATCTAATGAAGCAAACCCAAATGGTTCAACTGAAAATATTGCTGGAATTTTCAATAAAAATAAAAATGTGCTTGGCTTAATGCCACACCCAGAAAGATATTCAGAAAGTCTGCTTGGCGGCAACGATGGGCAAATGATTTTCAAATCACTTCTTAACTCTTTAAACTAAGGAAATTTATGTTTGGATTAGGTGTTCCTGAATTACTATTGATAATAGTGGCAATAGCTTTTATGTTTGGTGGCAAAAAAATTCCTGAATTAATGAAAGGACTTGGTTCTGGAATTAAGGAATTTAAAAAAGCTTCTAATACTGATGAGCCTGAAACAAAAATAGAAGAAAAAACTAATACTCATCAATAGGGTAAGTAACTTGTTTGATATTGGTGCTGGCGAGCTAATGCTCATAGGTATTATTGTTATATTCCTTTTTGGCCCTGAAAAACTCCCTGAGTTTGCCAAAATGGTTAGCAAAGGAATGGGCAAAATGAAACAAGCCCAAGATGCCTTGAAAGATGGGCTAAGCACTATTCAAACTGAGATGAAATTCGATATTGATATTGATGCACCGCACTTACCAAAACGAAGAGACCAAATTTACATTAATGATTTACCTACAATTCCTGCAAGTGAATTGGAAATTAAAAATTTAAATAGCTCCGATGAGCTTACCAAAAAACAAAATATTAACAAAGAAAATACCGAAGAAAATACTTTATGATTTTTTACGATAGCTTGCTTCAAAGCGTCAAAAATGGCGAAACAACATTTGAGAAATTTACTGAAAGCATTTATAAGCAAATTGAATCAAGACCAAGCTTAAATTGCTTCATCACACTTAATAAAGATGCTGCATTGCTTGCTGCTAAAGAATCCGATGCTAGAGTGCAATCTGGCAAAGCTCTTCCGCTCGATGGAATGATTATAGCTATTAAAGATAATTTTTCTACTAAAGGTATTAGAACTACTTGTGCTTCGCGCATACTTGAAAACTTTGAACCTATTTATAATGCTACAACCGTGCAAAGAGTTATTGATGCTGGTGCAATATTAATTGGTAAAACTAATATGGATGAATTCGCCATGGGTTCATCGAATGAGACTTCCTACTTCGGCAATGTGAAAAATCCTTTCAATGAAAATAAAGTGCCAGGTGGTTCTTCTGGCGGTTCTGCCGCAGCAACTGCTGCTGGATTTTGCCATGTTGCTTTTGGCTCTGATACAGGTGGATCCATTCGTCAGCCAGCTTCGTTTTGTGGAGTGTATGGTTTTAAGCCAAGCTATGGAAGAATCTCAAGATACGGATTAATTGCATTTGCTTCATCGCTCGATACTGTGGGACTGTTTGCTTCAAGTGCAAATGATTTGGCTAGAGTTTTGGACGTTTTAAGTGGAGCTGACAAAAAAGACTCCACTTTAATAAAAGATTCTGCTATTAATTCATTTTCAAAATTAAACGAAAATCCCAATGTTAAGTCAGTTGGATTAATATCGCCCGATGAATTATCTAAATGCGACAAGGATATTCAGTTAACTTATAATAACTTAATCGAAAAATTGCATTCGAAAGGTATCACAACAAAAGTTATAGAATTTGAACATACAGATGCTTGGATTCCTACATATTATGTGTTAGCAACAGCAGAATGTTCATCTAACTTATCTCGATTCGATGGTGTTCGTTTTGGTACTAGACCAGAGCTAGCAGAAGGGGATAGCTTATTTAAAAAAACTCGTAGCAATGGCTTTGGCGAAGAAGTAAAACGCCGCATTATGACTGGCACTTATGTGTTATCGGGTGGTTATTACGATGCTTATTATAAGAAAGCCCAACAAGTTCGTAGAATTATTTTCAATAACTATGCTGCTGCATTTAGTGAAGTAGATTTTATATTAATGCCTACCACACCCTCGCACGCATTTGATTTCAAAGCTAAAAAAAGTAACCCACTTTCAATGTATTTGTCGGATTTCTTCACTGCCTCGGCAAATCTGGCAGGTATCCCAGCAATCAATGTTCCAGCTGGCTTTACAGAATCTGAAAAACTACCTTATGGTATGCAAATTCAAGCAGCTTATGGCAAAGATGAAGAAATAATGGCTTATGCAAATTGGATAGCTAAGCAATTAAATTGATCTAATGTTGAAGATAATTCTTAAGTTCATTGTTTTTTTATGATGAAAAAATCATCAATATTGAAAATAAAATTTCATTGTTTATTGAATTTTAGTTAAATTAAATTTGTACTAAAGGAAAAAATATGAATATTCCAGACGATCCGTTTATAATTGAGCTGCTTCCAGAATTCTTAGATAGCTGGATAGCCGATATGGATACGCAATTTGCTACATTGGTTGCTGCAAAAAATGAAAATGACACTTACCGATTGGCACATACTCTTAAGGGGTCTTGTTTTCAATTCGGAATTGATGAAATTGGAAGAATGGGTGTGGAAATTATGGCACTTGTGAGAGCTCACGAATGGGACAAAGTTGCTAGTTACGAAGCACCATTAAAGCAAAAATTTGCTGAAACAAAGAAATTTATTGAAGAAAATTTAAATAAGTAGTATGCTAAAACATTTTATTGCAATCTGTTTTTTGTCCTTATCTTGTTTCTCTCAAACAAGAATTGCCGTTATGCCTTTGGATAATATGGATGGCAAATTAGATAAGAATGTTTGGTGCTATAATATGCAAGATACTTTATATAAAGAGTTGCTCAAAGCTGACCCTGAGCATAAATTTTATATTGTTGTGCCGCCAGATTCAATTGAAGATGAATTAGCTAAATTAAACCTCGACCCTGCTAACCCACAATACAAATCAGATGTTTGGAAAGCACTTGCAAATCTGAAAATCAAAAAAGTTGTTTTAGGAAATTTCAATTTGAAAGGAGAGAAATTTCTTATGAATTTTTACATCTACGATGTAAAAATGAAACTAGCCGACCCCACAAATCAAATTCGTGACTTATTTAAAGATGAAAAAGATTTATATCTAACTGTCCCAGAAATAATGAATGCAATTCTTCCTGGATTTATTAAGAAGTAAATTATTTTTTCTACTATTACAATTTCGTTTTTAATTTATCAGTCATTTTATTTTTAGGAGAGCTAAAACATAGAACTCATTGCTAATAAAATTGAATTAAAAGCAATGCTTGTTTAAATTTTGGCAGAACAAAAAAAGAAAAAGATAGACCAAAATTTTGAGTTTGTTTCAGATATAGAAATGGAAGAAATTCTTAATGATTTTAATCCGACTATTTTGAATTCGAATGAATACTAAGACATCACTGACTGGGTTAAAGCAAAGTGAATTTTGTAATTGATAAAAATTCAAA
>CAZYXG010000002.1:72264-77079 GCA_964650885.1 uncultured Hyphomicrobiales bacterium
AAAAATTCAAAAAAGTTCCTTGCTAAAATTGATAAAGATATTGTAGAAGTAATTAGACAAAAACTTAGTAAGCTTGATTTCGAGCTCGATAATTTTGGATTTATAAAATCCAATGAACTAGATATTAAAATACTCAAAAGGAACTTGTTTCCTAAGAAACGATTAAGAGTTGGAAATATTAGAGTTATTTTTGACTATGAATTTGTAACTAATACAATCACAATTTTTGATATAAACTTTAGAGGAAATAGTTACTTGTCATTTAATCTAGTAATAGTTCCCATTCATTTTAAGAAGTTTCTGAGGAACTAACTAAGTTCATTATCATCTCACAAATAACAAACTCACTCCAGCTATTGTTAAAATTGAGCCCACTATTGTCCAAAAGTTTATCTTTTCTTTATAAATAAATTTTGAAATTGGTAGCATAATTATTGGCGATGTGGACATAAGTGTAGATGCAATTCCAATCTTAGTATGCTGAATTGCGTAAAAGCTTAATGAAATTCCTAAAAAGGGTCCAAACATTGAACCTAGTAAAATTGCAATCATTGAAGATTTGTTCTTGAAATATACTTCTTTCGGGTGCAAATATTTCTTAGCGTAAATAGAGATTGGAAGCAAGATTATAAACGCAGTTAACAGTCTATAAAGTGTACCAATTATTGGATTGAGTTCTCCAAGTAGAAACGCTTGCTTGGTTATTACAATTCCAACGGCTTGGCAAATAGAGCCAATCATTGCATAGATAAATCCTTTTCTGCTAAATTCAAAAACTGTATTCTCGGTATCTCTGAAGTAAATGACTACTCCAATTCCAACTATTGTGATAATCATTCCCAGTATGGCTATGCTTGGCAAAATTTCGCCAAGTAAAAAGTAGGATAAAATTGCAGAGAAAAATGGGCTTGATGCCATAATTAGTACACTTAGCCGAGGACCAATTAGCGAAAATGCTTTAAAATAGAATGAATCACCTATGACTAAGCCAATTATACCGCTTATTGTAAGCAACACCAATTGTTCTTGACTAAGCCCAAGATTAATGTTCCATAGAAAGCAAGTTGCTAAAATGTAAATGCTTGCCACTAGCATTCTATCCACATTTAGCTGAATAGCTCCATGTTTTCTTGCTAAAGCAGTAAATGCAAAAGAAGTACCCGACCACATAATTGTAACTAGTATTGCTGCAATTTCACCTAAATAGTTCATAAGTAGAGTTTTTATAAATTTTTAAGAAGATTAATTATTATTTTTGAGTCTAATAATATTACAATTCACAAAATTACGATTTTATTTTTTAATGTCTGATACTACTAACGAAAAAGAAGAAACAGAAACCCAAGAGGTTGGCTTTTTAGAACATTTGCGAGAGCTAAGGCAACGTATAATTTACGCTTTTCTTTGGCTAATGGGTGGTTGTGCTGTTGCTGGGTACTATATAGACCCACTAATGGATGGACTTTTATTACGACCCGCTGTGAAAGCAAATTTAACTCTTCAAAATTTAAAAGTTTTTGGGAAACCAATTCTATATTTCAAAGTTATTGTTTTGGCAGGTACAGTAATAGCATTCCCTTTTATTCTCTATCAGCTTTGGAAATTTGTAGAACCAGCACTTTACAACAATGAGAAAGGTTGGGCAAAGAAAATTACCTTCTTTACAACTCTTTGCTTCGCTTGTGGCGTTTTCTTTTCATATATGGTAATGATACCATCTATGCTACAGTTTTCTGCTGGCTTTGGCTCTTCTAATATCAAAAATATGATAGATGTTAATGAGTATTGGAGTTTTCTAATGCTAATGATACTTTCGGCTGGAATATTTTTTGAAATGCCTATGGTGTCATTTGTGCTATCAAGAGTGGGAATGTTAACGCCAAGATTTTTAAGAAAATATAGAAGACATGCAGTGGTAATTATATTTATTGCAGCTGCCATTATTACCCCAACTCCAGACCCATTCAATCAGCTAATGGTGGCAGTACCAATTTATGTGCTTTATGAAATTAGTATAATTGTATCTCAATTTTCAGTAAAAAAAATAACAGAATTGCAAGAATCTACAGACTAAAAAGTATTGTAGAAATAAATAAGAATGAAAGTATATATCTTTCGTCAATAAATTAGTTAACAAAAACAAATTAAAATGACATTAAACGATATTTGCCTACCTGTGAAAAGTAATCTTGAAGAATTCAATGATTACTTCAAATCGCTAATGCAAACCAAAGTTTCACTATTGAACTTAGTACTTCGCTATATAACTAAACGTAAGGGAAAGCAAGTGCGACCTGCTTTAGTTTTCCTTTCAGCTAAACTTGTTGGAGAAATCAATCCTCGCTCGAGCATTGGTGCTTCTATGATAGAGCTATTGCATACTGCTACTCTTGTCCACGATGATGTGGTGGATAAAGCTAGCGAACGCAGAGGAGTAGCTTCTATCAATGCAGAATGGAATAATAAAATTGCTGTGTTAGTTGGTGATTATTTGCTTTCTCGTGGTTTGCTCAATGCAGTCAATAACAATGAATTTGAATTTCTAAAAGTAACTTCCAACTCAGTAAAACGTATGAGTGAAGGGGAGTTACTCTCAATTGAAAAAAGTAAGAGTGTAGAAATTACCGAAGAAGAGTATTATCAAATTATAGGCGATAAGACTGCTTCTTTACTTTCATCTTGTTGCGAAGTTGGTGCAATTTCGGCAACAGACGACAAAGAAAAACATCTTGCGTTGAAAATGTATGGAGAATATGTGGGCATTGCATTCCAATTAAAAGACGACATACTAGATTTTGAATCGAAATCATCTATACTTGGGAAGCCAGTTGCAAACGACATAAAAGAAAAGAAAATTACTTTGCCTTTGATTTATGCTTTCAGTAAAGCGAGCAAATCGGAAGGCAAAACAGTACAGAAGATTATCAAAAATGGCAATTTGAAAACTAAAGACATAGAAGACGTCATCAATTTTATAAGAAAATATGACGGGATTATCTATGCTCAAGCTCAAGCATTGGAATATTCAAAAAAAGCAAAACTACAAATTGAACACTTTCCTGAATCTGATGCAAAAAAATCTTTATTTGAATTTGCAGATTTCGTAATTTCAAGAAGTTCTTAAAACAAAAAAGGAAAAATTAAAAATGTCAAACATAGATCAAATTATATCGCAGCAAACAGAATTACCAATTGCTTTGAAAATGACCAAAGTTTACAACTGGATGATTGGAGGTTTGGGACTTACTTCGGCAGTTGCTTATTTTGTAAATTCCACTGGATTAGTTTATGAAATTGGTGGGTTTTATTTGCTATTCTTTTTTGCCACATTGGGCTTAGTCTGGTTTATTTCAGCAAGAGTAGAATCAATGAGCTATAGCACATTGCTTGGTAGCTTTTTGGCATATTCGGCACTCAATGGCGTAACTTTTTCATTGATTCTTATGTCCTATACGGGCGAGTCAATAATGGGAGTTTTCTCATTTACAGCACTTGCTTTCACAGCTTTAAGCATCTATGGTAGGGTTACCAAAAAAGATTTAACTGGTGTTGGCTCTTTTATGATTATGGGATTATTTGGAATAATCATAGCTTCACTAATAAATTTATTCCTTAATAGTTCTATTATGTACACTTCAATATCAATTATTGGTGTATTAATATTTGCAGGACTTACTGCTTATGACTCACAGAAAATTAAAGAAGTGCTTGCTGAAAATCACGATGAAGTTACTTTGAAAAAACTTTACATTTTCTTTGCTTTAGATCTTTACTTGGATTTCATCAACCTTTTCTTATTTTTGCTAAGATTACTTGGCAACAGAAAATAAACTAACAAGTTTAAAATTAATAGTTTGGCTGAGTTTTTGCTCAGCCTTTTTTATATATGAGCAACATTTCACCATTATTTGCAGTCGAAGCCGAAGAACTACTTAATTCAGGTAGGGCTCAAGAAGCAATTGATTTATGTAAACAGGGAATAGAAGCATTCCCTAACTACACAATAGCTTACGGTATATTGGCTAGAGCACACTCCGCAATCGGCGATTCAGCTGTGGCAGAAAGTGTGTTGGAAAGTGCTGCCCAAAGTTTTCCTCGTAGCAAAACCATTCGTAAAATTGTTGATTTATCGCACTCTGGCGATATTAATCAAATTTTGCATGAATTTGAAGCTAAATTAGAAAAAGAAAATCAAGCAAAAAAACAAACTAAAAAGAAAAAATCCCAAAGCAAAAAGTTTGAAAAATCTGAAGAAGTTGCTAAAGAGTCCGATGTAATTAATGAGTTAATAGCAGATATAGCATACGACAGAATTGAAAAGAAAGTCTATCAAGAAACAATTTATACTCAAGCAGAAGTTAGCGATTTGAAGCTAATATTCACAAGCGATAAAATTGATGCTTATGTGTTGCCATTCAAAGCAAATTTTATTGATAAGAAGAAACGAGAAGCTCATTTCTCTCACGATAACTTTATGTTCCCACCACTTTTTTTTGATATTAAGTTCAATCCAGAAAAAATTGAAAGTCCTACTTTCACTAATTCTCTTGGGGTAATAGATGATGTCGAAAGAGAGATGTTTTTCGATGACGCTATTGCTACTTTCAACACTTCACTTTCTATGAATAATGAGAGTGAAGAACTTGAAGAACTAAAAGCAAAACAAGAGCAAAATACTGAATCTATTGAAACTGAATCTATTGAAATTGAAAATGTAGACAGTTCTACTTTGGATAATATTCAACAAGTTGAAGAATTAGTTGATTCTAAATTTTATGGCGATGACTTAGAAGAAGTAATTGAAGAATTAGAAGA
>CAZYXG010000002.1:77179-161112 GCA_964650885.1 uncultured Hyphomicrobiales bacterium
TAGAAGAAGAAGTTCAACTTCCTGTAGAAGAATTAGAAGCTAATTATGAAATTGATACAGATGATGAATCTGAAGAAATTGGGGATATAGTTGGCGATATTATCGGAAAAATAATAACTGACAATACTCCTCGCAATTTATCTATAGAGCAAATTGGAAATCAATTAAATAACTTTGGAGTTGAAGAGGTTGAAGAAGAAGATGAAGAAAACTATAGTGATTTTGCTTCGGAAACAATAGCAGAAATTTTTGCGGAACAAGGTGCTTATACGAATTCTATCAAAATGTACACAAAACTTATTGACCAAGAACCAGAAAAAGCTGAATATTATTTAGCTAAAATTGAAGAAATTAAAATACTTAAAAATCAATAGTAAGCAATGCTACAAAAACTTACAGCTGATTCCGTTTCTTTCTCATACCATTGATTATAATCCAAGAATTTACCACGTTTTTCACCAATCAAACTAAGCAAAGCATAGAATGGAGATAATCCGCATATTCTGAATTTGTCGTTCCTATTTGCAATTTGATAATAGAAATTATTGACATTAGCTTTTTCGAGTGATTCAATTAGTCTATGGTCGTTGATATGAATATCGTTCAACTTTGTATTGGCATCGAATTTATCTTCAAACTTTTTGCCTACATGTGATAAATCACCACTGGCAAGGTATAATATCTTTTTGCCTGAATTAGCTAATACTGTTTTCAAAGCAGTGATTTGCTTTTGATAATCGAAATCCTCATCGGGTGTAGAATTCTTTGAAAACAGCCCTTGGATTGTTCCAGTTAAAATTGGCAATATTTTAAACTTTTTATTTTTGAATAGCTCCTGAGCTAATACTAAATGAAATTCAAGAGAATGCTCTGGGAAATGTGCCAAATCATCATAAGTTACATCGCAATATTTTTCTAATTCATCAAGTAAATCAGTATCAGTTTGTAAATCGCCAAATGGAGTATTGAAATTTTTTCGAGTATACATAAAATAATTGCTTGACTTATAATGAGCTGTGCCAAGCAAGACAATCAAATCAAAATCAGATGTAGATATAGATTCAAAAGCAGGGGAATAAACTTTTGCGGAAATACCTCCTAACTTAAAGTCAATATGTGGAGCTATCAAAGCTATTGCATTTGTTGGATTGCCTTTTTTATTGAAATTAAGAATATCATTCATTTCAATGCTAAGAGTTTTTCCATTTGCCGAGTAGGAATTACCCGCACAAACTGGCGGCCTGATATTGCTATTAAGGTAATCTTTTAGTTTGTTTCTAAGCTCTTTGATTTCTAAAGTTTCTATAAAGCCAAAGTAAACCAATTGAGAATAAATATTCTGAATAATCAATTGGCTGAAATTTAAGTTTTTATTAAATAGCTTGGATTCCAAACTAGCAAGAGTTTGCTCAATGTCGAAGGATTTAATTAGCTCGATCAAATCCAATGGTATGGTTAGCTCTGGGGTAACTAAGCTAAGTGGATCTTTAAATAAATATACTTTTTCATTGCCAGAGTAAACTATTTTTACCTCTATATCTTGGCGAACGGGATATAAAATATCGAAAGTCATTTTACGCTTTGTGAATTGTTTTCTTTTTCAGACAAAGAATGGACAATTTTATTGAATCTACGAAGTATTACTAGAAATCCTATGCCACCAATCAACATTACAACAGCAAATGCTAAGAATAGTAAATTCATAGTAAAAACATAAATTACAAAGAATACTACTCCAGCTATAAACTTACTTACAGCCAATAAGAACCCAGTAAATTTAGTGTTTTTATCGGCTTTGTATTCGAATTCTTCCACTTGTATTATTTCTTGTTCGTTTGTCATTTCTGTTTATCTCAAAGCTTCTTCAAGTGCAGTGCGAGAGTCAGTTTTATCGTCTCTATACTTAATGATAATTGGAGTATAGATAGATAAACCATTATCTTTTGCAAACTCAGATTCTATTCTTCTACTGCCAGGTACAATTACAGCACCAGCAGGCACTGTCAATGGTTCGTCTTTTGTAGAAGTAATTATACGATTATTTACAGTGTCGTAAAGTTTTGTTGAAGCTGTTAAAATTACTCCAGATGCCAAGACAGCTTTTGCTTGCACTCGCACACCTTCATAAATCCCGCAATTCCCACCAATCATCACATCGTCTTCAATAATGACAGGTCTTGCCCCTGCTGGCTCAAGAACTCCACCTATTTGAGCTGCTGCACTAATATGCACTCTTTTACCAACTTGAGCACAAGTGCCAACTAAAGCATGGGAATCTACCATACTTCCTTCATCAATATAAGAGCCAATGTTTATATACATTGGAGGCATGCAAATAACTGATTTAGCAACATAGCAACCATTTCTAATTGTAGAGCCACCTGGCACAATACGAATTCCATCTTCCAAAGAAATTGGCTTAGTTGTCAAAGTGTCTTTATCAAAAAATTTAAAGTTATCATCTTTGCTTAAATCTACGATTGTGCTATACTTGAATAGCAACAATATACCTTTTTTCACCCAAAGATTAACTTTCCAATTGCCATTGCCATCTGGTTCAGCAGAGCGAATAGCTCCTGAATTTAAACCATCTAGTAAATCTTGTTGTACTTTTTTGATAACAGATAAATCTGTTAATTCGCCATTAGATATTTTTTCAATTAAATCTTGCATATTAATCATTAATTATAAAATTATGCACTTACCATCTTGAACATCTTTTTCAAGTTTTTTATACTTGTCTTTTTTCACTTCGCCATTTGCATAGCGAACAGAAACAACATCGTTTCTTCCTATTTTACTTTCTTCTCTTTTGAAAGTTGGAATAGCTTGTTCCTGTCTTTCTGCTTTTTGTGCTGGTCTTTCTTGCTCTGGTTCGTTGCTTGCATATTGGAACTGCGACATTTCAGAGTGTTGGAATTGCAATCCACGAGTTACGTTTGTATTAGTAAGAACAGGAGCTTGCTTTATAGCTGCTTGCTTTTGCTCTTTAGTTGGTACTTCTCTTTCAATCACTTGAGGGAAATATTTGAAAACAAAATTTATAGAATCTTTATTTATCTCGTAAACTAAGTTCTCAAATAAGTTGAATGCTTCTTGTTTATATTCCAATAATGGATCTTTCTGCCCATAAGAGCGAAGATAAATACCTTCTTTTAGATCGTCCATCTCACGCAAATGCTCTTTCCATTTGTCGTCAATTGTTTGCAATACAGCCACTTTTTCTAACTGACGCATAAATTCTTCCGATAGAGAGGATTCTTTTCTGTCGTAAAAATCGTTAGCAGCTTTAAGAACAGCTTCAATGAATTGTTCTATTGTTGATGTGTGGAATTGCTCTGCTGTCATTTCAATTTCTACTAAAATTGAAGCTCGAACAGTATTTATCATTTCAGTATAATTAATATCTGTAGCATTATGAAACTCTTGATACCAACCCACAGCAATATCTTCAACATAGCCAAGGATTTCTCCACGCAATCTTTCGCCTTTTAAAGCATGTCTTCTGCGTGTGTAAATTACTTCACGTTGCTGATTCATTACATCATCGTAATCAATCAATCTTTTTCTAATACCAAAATTATTTTCTTCCACTTTCTTTTGTGCATTCTCGATTAAACCTGTAACCAAGCTATGCTCAATTCTTTCTTCTTCCGAAATTCCTAACATCTCGAATCGTTTAGCCAGTTTATCGCCAGCGTTACCAAATAACCTGATTAAATTATCTTCCAATGAAATATAGAATTTTGAACTACCTGGATCACCTTGGCGACCAGAACGTCCTCTAAGCTGTCTATCTATTCTTCGTGAGTCGTGTCTTTCAGTACCAATAATTGCCAAACCACCAGCTTGTCGAACCACTTCATCAATTTTGATGTCCGTACCACGACCTGCCATATTTGTTGCAATAGTTACAGCACCTTTTCTTCCAGCTTCAGCTACTATTTCTGCTTCTTTTGCATGTTGCTTTGCGTTCAAAACGTTATGTGGAATACCTTTAGAGCGGAACATTCTGCTTAACACTTCTGAAACTTCTACTGTGGCAGTACCAACTAACACTGCTCTGCCAGATTGCAATAATTCATTAGTCTCTTCAACAATTGCGTTATATTTAGCTCGCTTTGTTTTGTACATCACATCGTTCAAATCTTGGCGTGTCAAAGGTCTATTTGTCGGAATAGTTACCACTTCTAAATTATAAATTTTTTCAAATTCAGGTGCTTCAGTTTCAGCTGTACCAGTCATACCCGACAGCTTATTATACAGGCGGAAGTAATTTTGCAATGTAATAGTTGCCATAGTTTGAGTATCTTTTTCAACCATCACATTTTCTTTTGCTTCAATTGCTTGGTGCAAACCGTCTGAATATCTTCTTCCGTCCAATATCCTACCAGTATGCTCATCAACAATCATTACCTTGCCTTCTTGCACAACATATTCCACATCTTTTTCATAAAGAGAATATGCTCTTAAAATCTGTGAAATTGTGTGAATTCTATCACTTCTTTCTGAATAAAGCACGTGGATATCATCTTTTTTCATTTGTTTTTCTTCAGGTGTCATATCATTCACACCTTCGATAAAACTTAATTCAGAGGCAATATCTGGCAATAAGAACATTTCTGAATCCTCTTGGTCATTGCAAAGCAAGTCCCTTCCTTTTTCAGTAATGTCTATATGGTGAGATTTCTCATCAATTGTGTAGTAAAGCTCATCGTCCACTTCGTGCATGTGTCGGCTTTGGTCTCTCATATAGAAACTTTCCGAATCCATTTTCAAACGAATAGCATCGGCATCTTGCATTAATTTCATCAAACGTTTATGCTTAGGCAATCCGTGTGTTGCTCTAAGTAAAGCCAAACCGATTGTTTCTTTATTTTCTTTTTTATTTTCAGCCAATAAACTAGCTGCTTCTGCCACTATTTTGTTGACCAATTGTATTTGTGAGTCCACAAGGCGTTTCACTCTTGGCTTAATTTCGTCGAACTTTTGAGCACTATGTGAAACTGGGCCAGATATGATTAATGGTGTACGTGCTTCGTCTATTAAAACTGAGTCAACCTCATCAACAACTGCATACCAGTGACCTCGTTGTTGCACCATATCATCAATGTCAGTAACCATATTATCACGAAGATAATCGAAGCCAAACTCATTGTTAGTTCCATAAGTAATGTCTTGATTATAAATATCTTTTCTATCTTCGTTGTCCATATTTGAAGTAATATAGCCAACATTTATTCCTAAGAAATCAAATACTGGTTTCATCCATTCGCAGTCACGGCGGGCTAAGTAATCATTTACAGTAACAAGATGCACACCTTTGCCGGCAAGTGAATTCAAATAAAGTGGCATAATGGCAACTAAGGTTTTACCTTCACCAGTTTGCATTTCGGAAATCTTACCATTGTGTAGCATAATGCCACCAATAAGCTGAACATCGAATGGAACCATTGCCCAAACAGACTCATTGCCAACATATTTATAGGAATGCTTGCGTTCAGTCAATCTGTTGCAAACTTCTTTCACAACAGCATAAGCTTCTGGCAATAAGCCATCTAACACTTCTTGCACTTCTGAATAAAGCTCTTTGCCAATTTCTTTTAATCTAGTGTTTGTTTCGTGAATTTCATCTATATCAAGTATATCATTGACAAGTTTATTTTCAAGCTCAAGCTTTTCAGATTCCAAATCAACAGTAGAATTCTGAATTAATACTTTGAATTCATTAGTTTTAGCTCTTAATTCTTCATCGCTCATTTCCGATAAAGTATCAAAGATACTATTGATTTCTTCTACAATTTCTTGGGCTTTTTTTACTTCTTTATCGGATTTAGTTCCGCCAAAAAGTTTAGAGATAAATTTTAACATTGTTTTTAGTAGTTATTCAAAAAATATTTGCAAAAATACGAAAATAACACCAATTCATTTACTGAATTGTGTATTACTTAAAATTAATGAAACAGGGTATAGTTTGTAAAGAAAGAGGTATTATCTCATTCCATCATAAATCATAGTATTGGAAGGGTCAAGATATTTAAGATTTTTAATAACTTCGGGATTCTTCCTAGGTATTAAAGTATTAGCCAGCTCTTGAGCTTTTGCATCGAAAAATGCTTGAAGTAATACACTTATTCCTGAAAGTCTTTTTTGTTTAAAATCTGCTAAATCATTGACGAAATTCTCAATATTTTTTCCGCCTGTTTCTGAGTCGCTCGCTAACATATCCAGACCATCTACGTGGTATGAAAAAAGTAACGAACGTAACTGCTCAAATTTTGGATCGAGCAATTCTGTAATTAAATTATGTCTTGTGAATTCGCCAGGTCGAGAATAAGTTTGCCATCCATCAGCCACATCTCTACAATTGCTTGCAACTTGTCTTGCCATATCGTAATATTTTGCACCACTTAATTCTTCGTAAGTGTCGCAATCATAACCAATTGCCAATAGTGTATAGAAATCAATTAACGATAAAAACTTATCGCAACGCAATGGATTGAAAGCGAAATTACCACCTTGGTTGTATTCAAAAGACCAATTTTCTAAGAAAAACTTAGTTGAAGTAGAAACACCACCTTCACTACCTTTTATGTATCTGCTTGATACGAAGATTAATTTAGCTGAGAATCTACCATTTGAACCACCGCTCAAGTAAATAGAAATGTTGATCGGGATTTTTGGCCCAATCCAGTCTTTATCAATAAAACGCTGAGTTTTAAGATAATTAGTTAAATCTCTTTCCAAAGTAGATACAAATATCTTAGCTTCTGGAGCGAGTGGCTCCATATTGATATTAATAGTCGGTGCCACTTCCTGTGCTTTCAGTGTGTCTGTCACACAAAAAGTCATTAAAAGAGAGAGGACAAAAACTATATTTACTTTAGATTTGGATTTCATTTTTCATTTCCATAAAAAAACAATAACGTGAAAATAAGAAAAATATTCTAATCTCCACACTATAGATACGTTCAAAACTTATAAAAAGTTAAATTCTTTAATTTATTTCTAATTTATATAGAATTTTCAGAGTACTTTCTGAAGTTATCTAAAATTGCTTACCACCCAGCTTGCTGCATATCGAGAGGATTGGTTTGCTCTGGTTCGAATATTTCAGTAATTTTAGTATTCCCATTCTCAACATAAAAACTAATACTTACTTTTCTATTGTCTTCCAAAGTATATTCAATCAATTCATTTTCGATAACTTTAGTATAAGTTCCTACGAAATCAAAGATGAAACTGCCATCTTTAGCAGCCATTGTGAATGTAAACCTACCGCCAACTTGCAAATCATTTTCAGCTTTTGGAGTATGCCAATCATCGGAAGCATTGTTCCAATTCATTATATCAGTGGGGTTTGTCCACTTTGCCCAAACAGTTTGCAAAGTAGCATTTATTAAAGTTGTAACAACTATTGCGTTTTGTTCCAATTTACTTGGTCTCCCTTAAGTTAAACATCAAAAGCAACATTTCAATTAATTAATAGTATCTCAAATAAATCTTTTTGTTTGGCTTTAAAAATATAATTACTGCTTCTTTCCAAAGTAAACCAAAAAGAAAATAATAAATGCAAAATAAGAAAAATAATTTACTTTACAATTATAGTATGAAAAATTCTATATCAACACTGATTTAATTTTTGAAATTTTGTTTTCTCTCTCTGTCTGAATCATTAATACCAAGAAACAAAGTAGCTTGTGAAACATTTCTAAAGAAAAATGTTTATATTTGTTTTCTTTTACTTTACTTTTCAAATGAGTAAATTCAATGTCAGTTAGAATTGATGTCAATTATCTGGGTGATTTGCAATGCGAAGTGATACACACTCCTTCGGGCAATAAGTTTTATACAGATGCTCCGCTTGATAATAACGGTCAAGCTAGGTTTATTTCTCCTACCGATATGCTTGCAGGTTCAATAGCTTCTTGTGTGGCAACTATTATGGGCATTAAAGCTAATGCTAACAATATTGATATTACTGGATTGAAAATATCAGCTATAAAAGAAATGATTAACGACCCATTCAGAAGAGTTAGTAAGCTTTCGCTTGAGATAACTTTTGCAAAAAAATTGGAACAAAAGGAATTTGACATTTTGGCAAATGTTGTTAAAACTTGCCCTGTTACTCGCAGTCTATTGCCAGAAATTGAACTAGATTATAAATTTAACATAGTGGAATAAGTATGAATATACTAATTATAGAAGATAGTGATCTTGACTTCAATCTAATAAAGTTAAAAATGAAGTATGCAAAACTTGATAAAATCAAAGTTGATAGAGCTACTTTATTGAAAGATGCATTATTGAAACTGACAAATGAAAAATATGATGTCATTATAACTGATATGAATTTGCCAGATTCATATAGCAACGAAACTTTTGAAATTATTTACAAACTCTATCCTAATATTCCGATAATTGTAATGACTTCGCAAGATGAAAAAGAACTTCCTCGCCGAATAATTGGAATGGGTGCTAAAGACTTTATTTTCAAAGATATTGATTATCCAAATGTAATTACTGAAATTCTGAAAAACGGTTAATCATAATCAAATGATTTCAACTCGCAAAGAAAGAATTGGTTGGTATCTATACGATTGGGCAAATTCTGCATTTGTTACCACAGTAATTACTGTTTTCCTTGGTCCATACTTAACATCAATCACAAAAGCAGCAGCAGATAGTTCTGGTTTTGTACATCCTTTTGGAGTCAGTATATTCTATGGCTCTATCTTTGGCTATGCAGTTTCATTTTCTGTCTTTCTACAAATATTTCTTTTGCCTTATCTTGGTGCATTAGCAGACACTTCGCATAATAAAAAACTCTATTTGGGAATATTTGCATATCTCGGCTCATTTGCTACTTGTAGTTTGTATTTCTTAAATGGTACGAATTATCTATTTGGTGCAGCTATATTAATCATAGCTAACCTTAGCTTTGGTGCTTCTATTGTAATATATAACTCAATGCTCAATGATGTTTCTTCTAAAGAGAATTCAGACAGCGTAAGCTCAATTGGATGGGCAATTGGTTATATAGGTGGGGGATTGGCACTTGCCTTGAATTTAATTGTTTTTTCAAATGCAAGTAGTTTTGGAATTACTGAATCCGAAGCGGTGCGAATTGCATTTGTTACTACTGGAGTTTGGTGGGCAGTTTTCACAGCATTTTCGTTAGCACTTTCCAAAAAACTATCTTTTAAAGTAAGTAATAATGTAAATCTTTACAAAAAAAGCTACTTGCAACTTAAAGATACAATTAAGCACATTAAAGAACACCCAAAAGCAATGAAATTTTTAATTGCTTTCCTTTTTTATAACGATGGAATTCAAGCAGTTATTACATTTTCATCTATTTTTGCTGCAATTGAATTAAAAATGGAACAAAGTGATTTGATAACTGCAATTTTGCTTGTGCAATTTGTTGCTTTTTTTGGAGCATTGCTCTTCGGAAAGATTGCAAATAGGATTGGAGCAAAAAGGGCATTGATATATTCACTTCTCATTTGGATTAGTGCATTAATTTCTTGCTATTTCTTTGTGCAAAATGGAAGCCATTTTTATTACTTAGCAATTGTTATAGCAATTGTGCTGGGTGGCACACAAGCTTTGTCTCGTTCCTTGTATTCAAGATTAATTCCTAAGAATAAGGAAGCAGAATACTTTAGTTTATATGAAATATCAGATAGAGGCACGAGTTGGCTCGGCACATTTTTATTTAGTTTTTCATTGCAATTCACTCAAAGCTATAGAATAGCAATAGTATCGTTAATTATATTCTTTGTGATAGGTCTAACGTTACTTTGGAATTTCAAAGAAGAAGGTTAGTCTGCCAATTGGAAAGTAAACAAAGCCATTCCAAACTAAGCAAAAATATTCTGAAAAGTATTAAAAGAATTTTCATTCAACATAGGTCTGGTATCCAACCCCGAAATAAAAATAAATCTTATATAAATAAGTAAAGCCCATAACTTAAGTTATGGGCTTTTTGTAAATACTTTAATTATGTCTTCTTAATTATTCAGATTTCAACATATTCATTACTTCGTCAAGTTTAGGAGTAATGATAATATCTGTTCGTCTGTTTGATGAGCGAGTTTCTTTGGTTTCATTGCTGCTAATTGGGTAGTATTCACTTTTCCCAGATGCTGTTATTCTTGTTGGTTCTACAGCTCCTTTTAGAGAAAGAAATCGAACTACTTCAGTGGAACGCAAAACGCTCAAATCCCAATTGTCGTCGAATTTACCACCACCAGAAACTGGTTGATTATCCGTATGACCTTCCACCAAAATATTCAAATCTTGCTGTTGATTAAGTACTTTTGCAAGTTCAATCAGGGCTTCTTGTCCTGTTTTATCAATTGCAGTGCTGCCAGATTTGAAAAGTAATTGGCTTGAAAGTGAGACATAGACTTTGCCATCTTTAATAGACACAGTTAAGCCACTTTCAGTAAAGCCAAGCAATGCTTTATTCAATCTTTCTTTTAGAGAATTCATAGCACGTTCTCTAGCTTTCAGCTTCTCATTGATATCGTTTAATTTCAATTCATTTTTTTGAATTTGAGATTGTAATTTTAATTTATCCGATTCAAGCTGAGAGATTTTATCAATCAATTCCGAATTCTCTTTGTTAGAATTTTGTTTTAAAGATTCTAATTGAGACTTCAAACTTTCAACTATTTGTTTTTGTTTTACTAAATCATTCTTCAAAGTTTGAGCTTCAATATTTTGTGCGAACACTTTATCTTCTGAATTTTTATAATTCAAAAGATAAGAATCAGCAACTCTTTGAAGTGAATCTCTTTTTGCAACCATTTCATCATAAGTTGATTGGCTAACACAAGAGCTTAAAGAAATTGTGACAAACAAAGCAAGAACAAATAAATAGTATTTTTTCATTAATTTAAGAATAATAATTCCCTGTATTTAGGTAATGGCCAAGTTGCATCGTCAGTAGTTTTTTCTAATTCATCTGCGTGCTTTCTTATTAAATCGAAATATGGCTTCACTTTTTCAAAGAACGCTTTTGCAGTGTCCGATTCTTTTGGTAAGTGGTGAGCAATATGTTTTTCATGTTTCATTTCTTCAATTAATCTTTGCATTTCTTTTAAGCTATGAGAAATAGATTTAATCATTGGCTTAATGATGTTCGCTTCTTCGTCCATACCAATTGAAATCAAGTCTTGCACATTGTGAATCAATTTACTTTGGTATTCTATAACAGCTGGAATAATTTGAGTTGTTGCCATTTCTGAAATTATTCGAGATTCAATGTCTAATTTTTTGATGTATTCTTCTACATAAACATTGTATCTAGCTATGATTTCAGATTCATTATAAATACCATTATCTATAAAGAGTTTTTTCGATTCTTCAGTCAAATAGATTTCTAAAGCTTCTGGTGTAGATTTGATGTTTTTCAATCCACGGCTAGCAGCTTCATCTACCCACTCTTCGCTATAGTTATTGCCATTGAAAATGATATTATCAAGATCGGAAGCTAATTTTTTTAGCACTATTTTAATTGCAGAGTTAGTTTCTTCGCCAGATTCGATTAATACTTCAACTTCTTTTTTGAATTTAACCAATTGGTCTGCCACCATAGTATTCAAAATAGTCATTGGGTTAGATACATTCACAGAAGAGCCAACAGCACGGAACTCAAATCTATTTCCAGTGAATGGAAATGGAGAAGTTCTATTTCTGTCAGTTGTGTCAATGCTAAATGAAGCAATTTTGCTTAAATTCATATCCAAACTTGCAATTTCATTTTCAGTATTTTCAATACCGTTTCTGAAATCATCAATAACTTTTTGAAGTGATTCACCTGTATAAACAGAAATAATAGCAGGAGGAGCTTCATTTGCACCAAGTCTATGTTCATTGCCGACAGTAGCAATACTTGCTCTAAGTAAATCGCTATGATTTTGAACTGCTTTAATAGTGTTTATAAAGAAAGTTAAAAATCTAAGATTTTGACTTGGGTTGTCGCCAGGTGAAAGTAAGTTTTCTTGTTTATCTGTGGCAATAGACCAGTTATTATGCTTTCCAGAACCATTGATACCAGCATAAGGTTTTTCATGGAGTAAAACTCTCAATCTATGTCTTTTTGCAATTTTATCAATAATATCCATCAAAAGTTGATTGTGGTCGGCAGCGACATTTACTGTTTCAAACATTGGAGCGCATTCAAATTGAGTAGGAGCTACTTCATTGTGTCGTGTACGAACTGGAATCCCCATCATTAAGCAATCGTCTTCAAAGTCGTGCATAAAGTCTTGTACACGTTCAGGGATAGAAGCAAAATAGTGATCGTCCAACTGTTGCCCACGAGCAGCATTGCTACCGAAAAGAGTTCTGCCACAAAGCATTAAATCTGGTCGTGCATTGAAAAGTGCTTCATCAACAAGGAAATATTCTTGTTCCCAACCAAGAGTTGGCGACACTTTTTTTACAGTAGAATCAAAATAACGACAAACATCGGTTGCTGCTTTATCAACTGCATTTATTGATTTCAATAAAGGCGTTTTTAAATCTAATGATTCGCCAGTATATGAAATAAAAATAGCGGGAATACATAGTGTTTTGCCGTGAGCAGATTCCGAAATAAAAGCATAACTTGAGGGATCCCAAATTGTGTAGCCACGTGCAGTTGCTGTTCCTCTAAGTCCACCAGAAGGAAAACTAGAGCCATCAGTTTCTTGCTTAATTAAATCAGATCCATTGAAAGATTCAACTACGTTTCCTTTTGTATCGAAAGTGAAAAAAGAGTCATGTTTTTCAGCAGTTTTACCAGTCAATGGCTGAAACCAATGCGTGAAGTGGGTAGCACCATTATCCATAGCCCAATTTTTCATACCAACTGCCACAAAGTCAGCAGTTTTAGGGTCTATTTGTTCACCTGTTTCTATTGAGTTCATTAATGAATCGTATGCTTCTCTCATTAAGTATTTTTTAATTGCTTCTGGCCCGAATACATTTTTACCAAAGTATTCAGAGATTGGTTTCCCTTGGAAGTTAGAAATAAAACGTGAATCAGAGCGGTCGGCATTTACCCTTTTAAGACTGTCGCTACGAATTGACATAAAAATTGTAGTAATTAGTTGAAAAAATGTTTACTAAATTAATTTAAAATTTTAAAAAATAAACCGTATAATTAGCTTATTTATTAACACTACAATTAATCATCGTTTGCATCAGAAAAATATTTTTTAGGAAATTCAATTGCTTCAAGTTGTCCAATTGAATTTGAAATTTCAGACCAAAACTCAGTATCAAATGAAATTTTAATAATTGTACAAGTAGGCACATGCCCAACTATATCTTGAATAAGATCATTAGCTAAAAGGGTAATATCTGGATTATGACCAAAAACTGCTACTGAATCTATTGAATCATCGAGTTGTGAAATGATTGTAGGAATTTCCTTTTGCCCATTGGAATAGATATCTCTATTGAAAGTGATTTCGTTGGAATCAATACCAAATTCATCAGCAAAAAAGTTGGCTGTTGTCATAGCTCTAACGGCAGGGCTAGAAATAATTTTTTGTGGAATTTCAAATAATTCTTTGAATTTAGCTGCCATAAAAGGTGCATCTCTCAAACCTCTTTTGCTAAGTGTTCTTTCAAAATCTTTTAATTGAATATCGCCCCAATCCGATTTGGCGTGTCTTATTAAGAATAGGAATTTCATTTAACGGTTTAGCCCGAATCTATTAATGAATAATTTTATTGATAGCCAATGCTTCAATGCAATAAGTATTTTGTGGAAACCATTCACTTTAATTTTCTTTTCGAAAACATTATAGTTGTTTAACTCAATCTTTTCTAATAATCTATAGTAAATCGAATCCATAATTTCAGCAGGAAATAATCTATATTTCTCATCTGGTCGTAGTGAAGTCCTTGCTTTATGGTAGTAATCTCTTACTCTTTGACATTCAAATTTCATAAGATTTATAAAATTATCATTGTAAAGTTCTGAGATTAGGTCTTCTTCTGAATAATGAAATCTTTCCAAATCTTCTTTAGGCAAATATATATAACCTCTATCTTTATCAACTTTTATATCACGAAGAATATTTGTTAGTTGCAAAGCATAACCCAAGTTGATTGCATAGTTCTTTGTTTCTTCATACTTATACCCAAAAATTTCAATTGCCATAAGACCAACAACTGAAGCAACATTATAGCAATATTCTTTCAATTCACCAAAAGTGTTGTATCTATTTTGAACCAAATCTCTTCTGCAACCATCAATTAAGTTAAGAAAATACTGCTTTGGAATAACAAAGCGTTCAATAACATTAGCAAGTTTTAGTATGATTGGATTGTTATCCTTAAATAGATATATCTTATCAATTTCTCTTTCCCACCAAGCTAATCGAGCAAGTTTTTTTTCTAATACTGTTGTATCGGGTGTAGGAGTGCTATCTACAATATTATCAATATAGCTACAAAAAGCATAGATAGAAGTGATAGCTCTTTTTTCTTCGAGTGGGAGAAATGAAAACGAATACAAAAAGTTAGAACTCTCCAACTGTGGCGGAGAGACATTTTCGTAGGATGCTAATTCTATTTGAGTAACTACTTGATTCATTTAGATATCATCTCGATAGAATTTTTTGATGCAATAAAACGTTAGTAATAATTATGATTAAGTCAAATTTAACTAATTTAGGTCTTATTTCAAATATATTTTTAGTTTTTCTTAGCTTTTTAATCATTAAAAAGCCACTTTCTATAATTATAGCAATTTCCAGTTTCAAACGATAGCTTTTTAAATTCTTAACTAATTGAGTACCATCTAATAGCAAAGACTCAGTATAATTATAAAGTTCATCGAGCATTGCTTCGGAATTGTTTTCTTCGTCAGTCAAAACAAACAAGTCATCAGTCATTGCTATTTGAATATTGTATTCATTCATTATTTGCTTAGGAATGAAGAGTCGTTTGTTTCTTAAATCAATGCTTAAATCTTGCCAAAAGTTAATTAGTTGCAAGGCGGTACAAATCTTATTGGAAAAAGCTATGTTGGATAATAAATTTTCACCGAATAAACTGAGGACTAATTCACCTATAGGATTGGCAGAATTATCGCAGTAATCTAATAAATCGTCATAAATATTAGCTTGGAAATCAGCATTCCCATTTTCTCTTTCTATATCCCAAATAAAAGCAACTATTAGTTTTTTGAATAAGTTAATATCAATCAGTTTTTTATGTATTGTATCAGCTAATGCATTGAAGATTGGATTGTTACTTTGATTACCTAAATAGACCTTCTCTAAATTATTAACGAAATTATTCAAACAATCTATTTTATCGCTTGAGCTTATTTCTTTCAATTCATCTGAAATATCATCTGCTATTCTAGCAAATGAATAAATTGCATAGAAATGTTTTCTTTCTTTTTGGGGTATAAGCACACTTGCGACAGGGAAATTCTCATAGTGAGATGTTGCAATTTTTTCGCAAAACGAATAACTTTCACTAATGTTATTGGAGCTGAAATTAGAACAGTTTAATTCAGTTAAAGATATATATTCTTGACTACTAAATTGCATAATTACTTTTCAATCACTGAAAGCTTACCTGAAACAACATCATCTTTAAATGCAACGGTGTAATAGTAAACACCAGAATTTAAATATTTTTCTGGGTTTGACAGCCTAATCACTTTTTTGCCATCTATTAATAACGTTTCACCAATTCCAGAAAAAGCAACAGAAAAGTCCAAGTTCATAATTTTGAGAGTTGGCATTTCAAAATCGAAAGGTTTATAGTTGCAAGGAGCTGAAAAATAGATTGAATTATCTAAATTCAATTTGATTGGGCTTGGAAAAGAATATGAAAAACAATCACTTTTTACTCCTGTTCTACTATAACTTTCAAAACAAGTATTGTCCGAACTTTCAATATTACAGTAATAATTTAAGTTTTTGACCTTACTAAAGCCATTTTGATCGAAGTTTTGTAGTATAACCTTAGTTGCTGGATAGCCAGGTCTTTGAGTCATATCTGAGGAAATGTTTCCTAACTTTGCTTTTGCTAAATCAGAATTAGAGATAACAATATCTATAGTATCATTAGTATTAGTGTTGTTACTGATAACAATCTTTCTATATGCAAAAAAAGACATTGGCATAAGTTTGCGAGAGTAATTTTCAATTGGGGGTGCGAAGAATATGTTGTTATTGTAATTAGCAGTATCGAGCAAATTATCGTATCTCATTGCTGGCATCAAATCAGCATTGGCAAAATAGTTACCTTTAATGCTTTGTTTTCCAGTATGGTAAATCCATTCAGTATATTTGCACCAATAGTAGTCCAATCGTTTCCCGCTAATCGAATAAGCAGCAGAATCCATACTGATAAATAAAGGGATTTTATTTGAAGATATTTCCCAAGTAAGTTTTAAGAAATTATCGCCAAGCAATTCGTACATCATCGTCCCAAAGGTAGCCAATGAATAACCTGAAATGAAATCACCATCTGCCAATGAGATAGAAGTTGAATTTTTCATTAAGTAATTCATATACGAAGTGAAATCAAGCGATTCTGGGAAAAGTCTATTTTCCATGTGAGAGCTAGACATTTCAGGAATATTTCTATTCTCGTTTTGCCATGCATATCGGAATTGAATTGCGTGGTGAAACTCATGTGCAATCGTAATTTTTAAGCAAGTAATTGGTTCTTCAAAATAAGTTTTTGCATTTTTTCCAAATTCTATTAGACTTGAATCCGTTTCACTATAATTGTTGTCCAAAATTATATAAGAATAAACTTTTTTGAAGTCTGCACTGCCAGAGTTGTCATCTGGAAAAGTAACTCCGTAATAACCACCATAAGTAACACCCAAATCAACTAAGTAAATATCGTAAGCTTTGCTCCCACCCAAGCCAGAGTCTGGAATAGGGGAGTTATAACCAATTTCAAGTACTTCTACTTGATAAACATATTCTAAATAAAAGTCCATAGAGTCAATATAGTCAGGAACTCCATTTGAATTTTCATCAATAGTGATTATGCTATTTAAACCAGTTTCTGTATAATGGATTAGAAAGTTTTTATTTGAAGTTTCATGCCTTTTTTCTAAAAAATCCATATTGCCGCGAAATGCCAAATCTTGTATAGATTGAACTTGAAGATTATTAGATTTTGAAGGTAGATTCAAATAAGTAGCACACTTCTTTGGAAGAGATTGAGTGTTTAAGCACAGCAATAAGGAGTTCATTAATACTAATAAAACTAATGAACGTAAAGCATTAAACATAGCTTAATTTGAATTGATTATTGAAGAATTGATTATTTAAAAATTTCTTTTAACATACCCCAAGTTCTCTTGATGCTATTCACATTGTGAGTAACAAATGTCACATCGGAGTAATTGGAAGAGTTATCAAAATTGACTGTCTTGATTCTGTAAGTGTAAAGATTACCTTCTACAGAAGCACCGCCGTTGTTTGCTTGTAAAAAAGCATCTTGATCGGCATACTTATAAATAGATCCGTCATTCTTTGATTTATGTGTTGAAATTTTTCGGAAAGTATAGTTATCGTTAGATCTTTCAATTTCGTAGTAGTTGACAGCGGCATCACCAGCGAATTTCCATTCTATGTTTATAGCACTTCCTGTTGATTTTGCAGTAAATAAATCGAAGTTTAAATTTCCAGCAAAAGCAAAAACGCTAGCTATAAATAGCAATATTATTATTTTAAAGTTCTTCATAATTGATAGACTTTTAGTTTACGAATACAAAATTATTTAATTTTGTTGTAAAATTCAAGTAGAATATTTACTAAACTGTAAAAAAGCTCAATAATGACAACCCTAATTAGAAAAACATGACTAGTTTATTTAACGAAAAAGATGAAAAGCTATTGCAAATATATGAAAAAAATTTGCAAAATAAACCTTTACCCGAAAGAGTTAGACCTTTGGTGCTTGATGATATCATAGGCCAATCCCACTTAATAGGGGAGAATGGAGTAATTTCAAAGCAAATCAAACAAGGCAAAATTCATTCAATGATTCTTTGGGGAGAACCTGGAACAGGCAAAACTACTTTGGCAAACATTATTGCAAATAGCTTGGACTTGGAATTTCTTTCACTTTCTGCTTTGGATTCGGGTGTGAAAGAATTGCGGCTTGCTATTAGCAAAGGTGAAGCTAACTTCAAACGAGGCAAACGCACTTTACTTTTTATTGATGAGATTCATAGATTCAATAAATCCCAACAAGATGGTTTGCTATCAGCTGTGGAAAAAGGTTTTGTAGTTTTAATCGGAGCTACCACAGAGAATCCTTCGTTTGAAGTGAATTCGGCTTTATTGAGTAGAAGCACTGTTTTCAAACTTAACTCTCTCACTAATGATGACATTAGGCAAATCCTTCAAAATGCAATTGCAAAAGATTCTTTGTTGAAAACAAAGAAAATTGAATTTGAAGACATTGAAATAATGATTGATTTATGTGGAGGAGACGCTAGAAGAGCTTTGGTTTATTTGGAAAATATCATTTCTCAAATGAGCGATAAAGATGAAATATATATTTCAAATAAGTTAGTGAAAAGCGTAATCAATAAAAGTATTTCCAAATACGATAAAAAAGGCGAAAACCACTACGACACAATTTCTGCTTTTATTAAGTCGATGAGAGGCAGCGACCCCGATGCTGCAATATTTTGGTTAGCAAAAATGCTGGATGCTGGAGAAGATGCAATCTTTATTGCTCGTAGAATGGTGGTGTTCGCAAGTGAAGATATTGGAAATTCCGACCCTCAAGCTATTCAAGTGGCGATAAGTGTTTTCCAAGCTTGTCAATTAATTGGCTTACCTGAGTGTAGGATTAACTTAGCACAAGGAGTTACTTATTTGGCTTCTACAAACAAATCCAATGCTGCATATATGGCAATAGAAAAAGCTAGTGGTGAGATTCAAAAAGGAATTGATACAACTGTACCATTGCACTTAAGAAATGCACCTACGAAATTAATGAAAGAAATGAATTATGGTGTGGAATATCAATATCCACATTCTTTTCCATATAATTTCATAAAACAGGATTATTTCCCAAAAGGAATGAAAAGGAAAAAATATTATGAGCCAAGTTCGAATGGTTTTGAGAAAAAGCTTAAAGAAAGGTTGGAAACACTTTGGCAAGAAAAAATTGATTAGTTTGGAAACTTACTTGAAAATCTAACGTTTTTATAATTGATTATTTTTAATTTTGTAATTGTAACTATTGTAATTTTGCAAAAAAATTAAGGAATTCTGTAAACTTATGAAAAAATTTGTATTATCTATCTTCGTTGTACTTACTTTGTTTATGAGTGCAAATGCTCAGAATAATTTAATAGTTGGTGCTGGTGGAGGGTTGGTTTATGGCGTAAACGAATCTCCAAAAAGAGATTTGAATGGTGCTATTAGATTCAATGCTGTGCTTACAAATGCTTTTGGTTCATTTTTATCGCCAGAACTAGGAGTAAACTTTTTAAGCTTAAGCTCTAAAGAATCAAGTGTTTTTAAAACTTCAATTGCAAATATTGATTTGGGATTGCGTTGGTATTTTATAGAGTTAGGTGATTTTAAACCATATATTTACGGTGGTATTGGTGTTGGTTCATTCAATAGCAAATATAACTATTGGCATTCTGAATTCATTACAAAAGATGGTGCAGACTTAGATAAGGCAAATGGTACTGCTTATGGCAATCCAAATGAAACAGTTTTGCGTGGCGAAAACTATAACGAAATGAGAACTGACATTTTGAGCAAAGCTGGTGGAAGAGATGCATTCTATGTTAATGGCGATAGAACTTCATTGGATGGTGCATCTAAAGGTACTGTACTTTTAATTCCTATTGGTGGTGGGGTTACTTATCAAGTTTCAAGAGATTTTAATGTAAATCTTGCTATTTATAATTATTTCACAAATAGCGATGAAATTAATCCTTATGCAGACGGTGTTAAAGATGCTTTTTGGTCTGGATTACTAACAATAAACTATAACTTTGGGAATATCTTCGGCGATAACAACGATGAAGAAGATACTCCATTTCCAAATTTCATAATGGGAACAAGTTTGAATTTGGAAACAGTTACTTTTGAAACTGGTAGCAGCAAATTAGATAAAGAATCTAATAAAATCTTGCGAAGAGCTTTTGTTACTATGAACGATAACCAAACTATTGAAGTTAAAATCGAAGGTCATACCGATGATGTTGGAGATTCACAAATGAATATGAATTTATCGATTGAAAGAGCTGAAGTTGTAAAAAAATGGCTTGTTGATAAAGGAATTTCGCCAAGTAGAATATCTGCAAGTGGTTCTGGTTCAACTAAACCATTACTTTCAAATGATTCTCCTGTTAATAGAGCTAAAAATAGAAGAATTGACTTTATTAGAACTAAATAATTCACTATTTAGTTTTCAAAATTTAATTGACCCATTTGACTTTATAGACAAATGGGTTTTTTATTGAGGTAAGAAATAGATATTTTTACATTCAAAAATCAATCTAATTATGAATTTGTATGAAACTTGGTATATTTCCGCTTAATCTTGTTTTGTTTCCCCAATCTCTTTATCCTCTTCATATTTTTGAAGAGCGTTATAAGGAATTGATTAAAGAATGTATAGATAATGAATTAGAATTTGGAGTTAATCTTGTTTCAAATTCTAAATTCTTTGAAATTGGCTGCACTGCCAAAGTTGTAGATGTTTTCAAAAAGTACGACGATGGAAAATTAGATATAACAATCGAAGGTGTTAGGAAATATAAACTTATTAGTTTTTCCGAAGAAGAAAGAAGTTTCTATACAGGCGAAATTGAATTGATTGATGAAGATGAAAGCACAGTGCTTGATTATCAGTTGTTTATGGATTGTGTGGAATTTTACAACAAAATTGTTGAAAGAATACAAGGTTTTCATTTAGAAAAAATTAAAATTGGCGGGCTACATACTAAACTTCCATCATATTTTATAGCTCAGAAAGCTGGTCTGACTCCCGAGCAGAAACAAAACTTGTTAGAAATCAATAATGAAAATAAAAGATTGGAGTTTATGCTCAAGCATTTGAAACGAATAGCACCTGTTGTGGAGCAAGCCGAAGTAACAAATAGAATTATACGATTAGATGGTTATATCAAACCAAATTTTAAAGAATAAATCCAATGTCTAATTTATTTAAACAAATAAAATTTCCTAAAGTATTAGGTATACTAAATGTAACACCTGATTCATTTTCCGATGGTGGTAGATTTTCATCTGTTAATAAATCTATTGAACACGCTATTGAAATGCTTGAAGATGGAGCCGATATAATTGATATAGGTGGCGAAAGCACAAGACCAGGTGCGGAAAGTGTAAGTTCAAAAGAAGAATTGAAAAGAGTTATTCCAGTGATTGAAGGAATAATGAAACTAAAGCCAAACGCAATCATATCAATAGACACAACCAAATACGAAGTGGCTAAATCGGCACTAGAAGCAGGGGCTAAATATATTAACGATATTAGCGGTTTGACATTTGAAGAAAGATTTATTGATTTGGCTGTGCAATTCAATGCAGGACTATTCCTTATGCACATTAAGGGTGAGCCACGAACTATGCAGCAGAACCCACAATATAATGATGTATTTAGAGAAGTGTTTGGTTTTTTAAAAACTCAAGCACTAAAAGCTAAAAAAGGCGGTGTCAAAGAAGTTATTATAGACCCAGGTATTGGTTTTGGTAAAAATCTTGAACACAACTTGACATTAATTGCTCACTCTGGGCAATTGAAAGAAACTGGTTTTCCAGTTCTGCTTGGTTTGTCAAGAAAATCATTCCTAAAAAGCTTACTTGGAATAGAAAATCCAGAAGAAAGAGATTTGCCCACAAACATAATTCATACAATGCTATTGCAATCGAATATTGATTATATTCGAGTCCATAATGTGAAAAATATTACTCAAACCAAAAATATTTTAGTTGCTTTTAAAAAATTAACCAACTAATTTTTTTTCCACTTTTTTTCCACAATTATTGATTTTTGCGTGACCTTTTCCCTCCTCAAGTGTTTATCTAGGGAATAACAATTTATAAAAAAGTTTTTTAAAGATTATTCAAACTAAAAATTCATATAATGATTTAGAACTTCTGGAAATGCTAAAAGGTAGCCATAGCCAGAAAGAGCAAGCATTCGCAGATATTTATGCAAAATATTCTACGAGGATTTATGCTTATTGCTTAAAAGTTTTGGGCGATGGCGATGATGCTAATGATATTTTTCAAGAAGTTTTTGTAAGGTTTTATAGCGGGGCTAAGGAAGGAAAATTTATTGGGAATATTTTCCCTTTACTTTTATCCACTGCAAGAAACCTTTGCTTGAATTTTCAAAGAGATTTGAAAAAATACACTCATTATACTGAATTTGAACATGGACAATCATCAGTTCCTGATTATGAAGGAAAAGAATTAGGTGAATTAATAGCAAAAGCTGTTGATTTGCTTGATTTTGAATATAGGGATTTGATAGTGCTAAGGCAATATCAAGGTTTAACCTATGAAGAAATTGCCAAAATGACAAACCAAACTGAAAATGGTGTCAAAACTAAATACTGGCGAGCAAAAGAAAAACTTAAAAAAATCCTAACTCCATTTTTGGAAGGGAATTACAACACAGAAAGTAAAATAATTAAAAGTAAAAAATAATGACTGACTACTCAAAATTAATTCATGATTATCTCGATACTGGGCTGAACCATCAAGGAGAAATGCAACTCTTTAATGGGCTGACTGATTCCGAAGAAATGAGACGTGAATTTTACAACGAAATCAAAATGATGAAAGCAGTTGCTTCCGAATCGAAAGTGATTGCACCACCAATTATGATTACAAACCAAATATTCAATACGCTTGGTTTTGCCATTCCTACTGCTGCAATTGTTGGGACAGCTAGCAGAGTTAATGAATCTGTTTGGTCCACTATGGCAATTGCATTTACGACTTTTTTCAAAGATTATTTCCCTGCAATTATATCCTTTGTAGTTGGGACTAGTTTGGCTGTAGCGGTAATGTTAGGATTAAATAATAATTCTAATGCAAATTTGAAAGAAAGTGTTAAACCTGCAATAGCAAATCAAAATCAGCAAAATCAAGTTTCACAACCAATTCAAAACAATAACAATCAGCAATCAAGTTTGGCAATTGTTAGCAATTTTGATAATAAGAAGCAAACTGATAAGAAAGCTAGTGGCAAAAAAGAAAGAAAAATGAAAATCATTCCTATTTCTTCATCGAGCGAAACTGAAAGAAATGAATTCAAAAAAGAATTAGTTCGTACTATTATTACAAACGACAGAGCTACCTTAATTTCTGAACTGCAAAAGCTAAGCGATGAAGAAAAAACAAAAGTAATTGAAACTTTGACTAATGAAAAAAGCTCATTTTTGGCAGAATTGCAAAAGCAAGAAGCTGAAAAAGAAGTAGCTCAGGCAGTAATTACAAATGCGAATATGATGACAAATCAAGTTGTTATGGCTAATAATAATAATTTACCTATTCAAATTCCTTTGAATCCAATCAGTCCTGCACATCAAGAAAATAGTTCAATGCTGCTTAGATATACTGGTATGACAAATATGACTGGTGCTAATTTAGTTTCTAGTTTGAGCAATATTTCTATTGGCTGGATGAATAGAATAACTGATTATTATTCTTTTGGTGGTGATATTGGGAATGAAAATTTCAGTTTAGCTTCATCGGACGCTGCTGTTGGATTTGAGAAAAAAGATGTACTTTATTTTGATATTTCTAACAGATTCAACACCCAAAATTATTTTTCATTGTTTAATAACTCTCTTTACTTAATAAGCGATATTAAAGTTGGGGGAGCTACAGTTGGCTTTTTAGCTAAAGCACAGATAGGAGTTGAATTCACACCAGAAAGTAGAACCTCGATGTTCCTTGGCTATGAAAACGGCTTTCTTTATTATACAAATAGCAGAAATTGGAATTCATTAAACAAGAATTCAATAATTTTTGGCTTAAGCTATCATTTCTAATTAAAACACACCAGTTTATTTAGATTTACAAAGTGCCTTTTCTTCATAGCGATAAAAAGGCACTTTTTATTTATTTGCAATAAATAAAACAGCGGGGTAAGTAGCAACCCATATAAACAAGAATCTATTCAATCCCAATAAATAAGCATTTGCCAAATGGAAAAGGAAACCAATTGTAAGAAAAATGATTGCAAAATTCGGACTTAAAAAAGCCAAAGGAAAGCTCAATTCCCAAATAATTGTGATTATAGATAAAATCCTTAAAATTAAAGGACTATCAACAATAACTTCAGAAATTGAATTCTGTTTATAAATAGTATTCCCCAGAAATGCTTTAAGAGCTTTGCCATTTCGCCAATCTTTATTTTTCACTTTCACTAAGCCAGCTAAAAAATATGAACTTGCAACTTGAAAACACAAATAATAAATAGCTGCATATTGGAATTTAGGATGAATAGATAAACTCGATATAAATAAAGATATTAACACAATCAAGGTCATATAATCGCTACCGCCATTGAAAGTACCTCGCCAACGTATTG
Source organism: uncultured Hyphomicrobiales bacterium (assembly GCA_964650885.1). Lineage (GTDB taxonomy): Bacteria > Bacteroidota > Ignavibacteria > Kapaibacteriales > UBA2268 > JAPLFM01. Next base: position 101,777 of record CAZYXG010000002.1, read on the forward strand.
AAATCAAAAGTGAAATGACAATAAGTACACCAAAAATCAATGAACTAGAAAAGTTAATTAACAGTAATCCAAGCAACAAACGCAACCAAATTAAATAAATAAACTTATCATAAGAAAGTAGTTTCTCTATAAATGTTTGAATTGATTTTGGGAATATCTCAAAATCTGTTTTTAGAATAAAACTTTGCCAAATTCCAAAGTCATTAAAAGTTTTACGAATCAATAGAAATTCAATTGATTGCAATGTCATAGCTATCGCTAGTAAGTACTTAATAAGAAGAATAGTTGATTCTAAATTAAGCGACATATAAATCTCTGGAATGTACTTTTGAAACCATAATGTCTTCTTCTTCAATCCCATTCATTATTGCTATTTTGAATTGATAATAACAAAAGTCTTTATCAAATTTATCTGCATAGAATTTAACTAGATTTTGTAAGTTTTTATAAGAAGTCAGCTCAACCAAAACAATTGAATTATTACTACTTTGGCTTTCGTATAAATCGCTATAGAAATGCTGTAAGGTGGATTCGCAAGCTAAAGCAATATTTCCATCGGGATTAAGAACAATTTGCATAAAATTACGATTCAGTTTCGGAGGGCATAACTGCCATTCTATTTGTGATATATCTTCATTCTCGCAAGCAAATCTATATTTGAGATAATACAAATAGCTACTCTCATCGAAGAATTTCCAAGATGGGAAGAAAAGTCTGAATAGAAATATAAATTTTGAAAACATACTTTCTTAAATACTCTTTGTTTACATTTTACAAAATAAGAAATGATTTAAAACAAAAAGACTCAATCGTTACGGATTGAGTCTTTTCTTAAAATAACTTTTTCAAAGTAAATTTATTGACCTACACTAGCTTTATAGGCATCAACATTCATTAATGCATCAATTTCACTTGGGTTAGATAATTCCATTTTAACCATCCAGCCATCGCCATAAGGATCTTTATTAACTACATCTGGGTTGTCGTTCAAAGCATTATTGATTTCAACAATTTTACCAGAAATTGGTGCAAACATATCAGCTACTGTTTTCACAGCTTCAATAGTTCCAATTACATCACCTTGGTTCACATCGCCTAAGTTTCCATTAATTTCCACATAAACAACGTCTCCAAGTTCACCTTGTGCGTGGTCTGTAACGCCAATTATTCCAATATTACCTTCAACACGAACCCATTCGTGGTCGCTTGTGTATTTCAATTCCGATGGAAAATTCATTTTTTCTCCGAAAACTTTTTAAATTTTGTTAATATATAAAACTCAATTTATTGAATTTAGCATTAAATCCAATAGGGAGTAGAGAAAAATCATAAAATAAATTTCTTTATTTTCTCGCCTCTACAATTTTCATTATCTTATTCAAGAAACTTTCTGCTTTTGCAAGCTCCATTTGAGTAGCTGCATCGCTTTTTGCGTCTTTGGGATTGGGGTGAGTTTCAAAGAAAAGCCCATCAATTCCAACAGCGGCTGCTGCACTTGCTAAAGCATTGATAAATTGAGGTTGTCCGCCTGATTCTGCTCCAATAGATGGTTGCTGCACTGAGTGAGTAGCATCGTAGACAACTGGATAGCCAAACTCCCTCATAATAACCAAGCTTCGGAAATCAACTACCAAATTGTTATATCCAAAGAATGTGCCTCTTTCAGTGAGCCAAATATTCTTGTTTCCTGTGGAAGCTACTTTTTCTGCTGCTTTTTGCATATCCTGAGGAGCCATAAATTGTGCTTTTTTTATGTTCACTATTTTTCCTGTTTCACCAGCGGCATAAAGCAAATCGCTTTGGCGAGCAAGAAATGCAGGAATTTGCAAAACATCAACATATTTAGCTGCGAGTTTTGCTTCTTCTACACTATGAATATCTGTAAGAACCTCTAAATTAAACTTGGTTTTGATTTGCTTAAGATAGTCCAATGCAATTTCATCGCCCAACCCACTAAAAGATTTTGCTGAAGTGCGATTTGCTTTTCTATATGAAGCTTTGAAATAATACTTCACATTTGCATTTTTACAAACAGGAATCATAGTTTCTGCAACTGTTTCAAGCATTTCATAGTTTTCCACAACACAAGGGCCAGCAATTACAAAAAAGTCTTTCAATTCATTTTCCGAAAAAATAATTACAATAATTTCACAAACTTAAGTAATTCAATTTGTATTTTATAAGACTTATCATTATTTTTGATAAAATGATTTTAGAAACTATTCTTACAGCCGAAAGAGCAGCATCAATTTCGGCTAAAAAACAGGAATACACAATTGTATTTTCGTTGGATGTTTTTAGAGCAAGCACTAGTATAGTGCGGGCTTTTGCCAATGGTTTACATTCAGCATATACATTTGTGGACTTTGAAGAAATACTAAATTTAAAGCAAATTTCAAGTTTTGACTCTGCAAAAACAGATTTTGAGCGATTTTTCTATGAAAATTCCGACAAAATTAAATTTGGAGGAGAAAGAGCTGGAATAAAAGTACAAGGATTCCATTTTGGCAATTCTCCTTTGGAATATACCAAAGAGAATATAGCTGAAAAGATACTTTTTTTTAGTTCAACTAATGGAACAAAAGCTTTTAAAAGTTTTCCAGAAAGTCAGAATAGATTTATAGTTGCATTTGGTAACACAAAAGCAAATATTGATTTGGCTGTAGATTTAACTAAAAAGCAAAAAATTGAAAAAATAGTAATTGTTTGTGCTGGCAATGAAGGTAAAGTTAGCGAAGAAGATACTTACTTTGCAGGGTATTTGGCAACTGAGCTAATGAAAAAAATTGATTTAGAACCAGATTATAACACAGGAATTGCTAGATTTACTTTTAAAAACTATAATTCAATTGAACAAGAATTCTTGTTTGAATCAGCTCACGGCAGTAAGCTCATAAGTATAGGATTTGAAAAGGATTTAACTTTTGCATTAGAAAAAAATTACACAGATTTAATCTTGAAAATAACTGATAATAAAATTTCAGTTTACGAAACATAAAGAAGAAGAAAAACCAATAATTCCGGGGGGAAGCAAATGGAAGATGTATCTACTAATTCTAATTTTTTGTTTTTTACAAACAGAAACGAATACAAAGGCAGACTCAAAGCTCTTGCTATTTTCTGCATACTAGCTTCTATGCTAACTTTGATAGCTTTAATTTCTTACACAAGGCAGGACGAAGCAAACGCTCAAATATCTTTGTTTGATTTGTTTGGCTTATTCACTGGCGATGAAATTATAAAAATCAAAGCTTTAAGCACTCACAATTGGCTTGGTATCTTCGGTGCTTTTCTTGCCGATAAAATCTATAATGGAACGTTTGGATTGTCGTTAATTCTATTGCCTGTATTTGCAATGGTATGGTTCTATGAAATCTTTAAAAACCTCACTTTAGAAAAGAAAACAGTCAAATACAGTATTTTCTACTTGTTCTCAATTATTACAATCGCAACTCTTTCTGGAGTTTTAAGACAAACAGAAACATTTGCTGCTTTGCCAAAAGAACTAAGCGGAAGTGTTGGTTATTTCATTGCAGATTTATGCCGCAATGTGTTCGGAATAATTGGTACTTTTAGTATTTTTGGATTCACAATGTTTGTGGCAGCTGTATATGCTTTCAGTTTGAAACCAGTAACAGCGGTTCGCAATTTCTTGATTTGGTTAAAAAAACATGGTTATTTCATCAGTTTCAAAGTGGTTGAAACCAGAGGCGAAAGAGAAGAATATGCAAAAGAAGAAAGTTTAGATTCAATCAATAATGAACTAAATATTGATGAAGATAACTTTGATGAAGCAGAAGTATTGGAAGCATCAGAAAGTAATTACACTCCTAACTTTGTGATTAATAATCAAGCTGTTCTCAATGAAACTGCCAATATTTTGCAATTAGCCACAGATAAAGCAGCCGATAGTTTCACAGAAGAGCAAATCCTTAAAAACAAATTCTCAAATTTGAATACATTGAAAAATGTTTCTCGACAAGAAGCTATTGAGCAACCAGCTCGCCGAAGTTTATCAATTACTATTAGAAATAATAATGTTGCCACTGGCTTCGAAAGATATTTTGGCGAAGAAACTATTGATTATAATTCAGCACTTGTGCCACAGCATAATGAACTTGCAATTGCAGGTGAAGAATCAAATACTATTGAAAATAGAGTTGGCTTTGGCGGTGGAGCAAACAGTAATAAAAATGACTTTGGTTACTATAATAATTACAACGATAAAGAACCAGAATTGCCAATAAATGGTGTGAATAATTATTCAAACGGCACAACTGATTTGCCATTCAATAGTTTCAATGAAATGGAAGATAATTTAATTGAAGATATTTTCGATGAAGAACCAGAAACTCAAAATCAAAATACAAACAACACTTATAATGCTCAAAATCAGCAAATCAATAACAGTATTGAAAATAATGTAGTTGTAAATTATAATAAAGTAGAAATTAATAATTATGTAAATCCATCACAAATAGAATATGCCGATGTGGAATACGGCGAAATGCGTGATGAATACGTAGAAACTCATATTGTGCCAAAAGATATGCCTGTTGTTGATATGGAAACTCCAATTTTAGGTGAAGAAGTAAAACCACAAGAACCAGAAATATTAGATGAATTCATGTTGGAATTTAATCAGATAGCTAATGAACTTAGTGGTCAGTCAGCTAAGATTGAAGAACATATTGAACTTGATAACTTACTTACAAATATCGAAAAAACTTTACTCACTCAGCACAACAAGGAAATTGGTGGGGAAATAATTGATTTATCTAAAATTTCTATTCCGATAGAAAGACCTGCTAATAATTTGAACGCTATCACATTCGATAATAGCGAACCAATAAGTATAACAAGTAAAGCTCAACTTGAAGCTATTGAAAATAAATTTATACCACAAGCTAAGATTACAGATTATGGAGCTAGCAAAGCTGCTGCACCATTAGCTGTTGCACCAATTTCTACTGCTTTGCTCGACGAGAAATTCCTTTATGTGATGCCTGGTATGAATTTGCTTCGCAAACAAGAAGTCAAAATTACTGTTGATGAAGTTGAGCTTAGAGAAAAAGCAACAATATTACAAAACAAGCTATTGCAATTCAAAATCAATATTTCGGATATCAATATAATCCCTGGTCCTGTAGTTACTCAATATGAGTTTGCACTTGCCGATGGAATTAAAGTTAGCCGAGTGGAAGCACTTCAAGATGATATAGCAATGGCTTTGAAAGCTCGAGGAATTAGGATATTAGCTCCAGTGCCAGGAAAAGATAGAGTTGGGGTTGAAATTCCAAATAATAAACCGCAAATGGTTCTTTTCAGTGCATTGGTAGATTCTTTAGAGTTTCGCCAAACAAATATGCAATTACCATTAGCACTTGGCAAAATGACTGATGGGAAAGTATTTGTTTCGGATTTAGCTAAAATGCCACACGTATTGGTTGCTGGTGCTACTGGCTCTGGTAAGTCAGTTGGTATTAATACAATTATGGCATCATTGCTTTATAAGAAACGACCCGAAGAACTGAAATTCGTAATAATTGACCCTAAGAAAGTAGAACTTGCTCAATATCGCACTTTAGATAAACATTATTTGGCGACATCGCCAGATGTAAAAGATTTAATTGTTACTCAATCGCATGAGGCAGTTAGTATTTTGAAATCTCTTGTGCTTGAAATGGAATTACGCTATGACTTACTTGCTGATGTTTTCTGCAAAAATTTAACTGAATACAACGAGAAAATTGACAACGGAAGAGTGAAAGATACAGAGAAGTATCTTCACAAAAAAATGCCATATTTGGTTGTAATAATCGATGAGTTTGCAGATTTGATATTAACAGCCAAAGAAGTGGAAGAACCTGTGCAAATGTTAGCTCAGAAAGCAAGAGCTATTGGAATTCATATAGTTTTGGCAACTCAAAGACCTTCGGTTGACGTTATCACAGGTATTATAAAAGCGAACTTCCCAACTCGTATGGCTTATATGGTTACTCAGAAAGTGGATTCAAAAACTATTTTAGATATGAACGGAGCAGAGCAACTTCTTGGAAATGGTGATATGCTTATAGTTCCAAATGGCTCATCAACTCCAATACGCTTGCAAAATGCTTATATTTCTAGCGATGAATCGGAAGATTTGGCTAGCTTTATTGGTTCACAACCTGGATATTCATCTCCTTATATGTTGCCTTCTATAAATAAAGCAACCGAAGATGGATTGTTTGATATATCAAATGCAGATCCATTATTTATGGATGTAGTGCGAATGGTCATCCGTGAGCAACAAGCTACAGTATCTAACTTCCAGCGTAAGCTATCACTTGGTTTTTCAAGAGCAGGCAGACTAATGGACGATTTGGAAAGAGCTGGTATTGTTAGCCCTGCAAATGGCACAAAACCAAGACAATGCTTAATAGATTCAATGGAAGAATTTGAAAGACTATTTATGTAGTATTTATTTTGAAATTAAAAGGGTTGGCATTGAGCCAACCTTTTTTTTGCTTATTTCTTTTTGACAAATTCAGTTCTCAAAACCAAAGATTGTCCTTCAATTTTGCAATCAATCTCATCGGGATTGTCTGTCAATCTAATTTTCTTAACTACTGTGCCTTGCTTCAAATTTAGTGACGAACCTTTCACTTTCAAATCTTTAATCAATTGAACAGTATCTCCACTTGCAAGTGTTTTACCATTTGCATCTTTAACTACGATTTCGTCATCAGCCATTGTGTTATTTCTATTTGTATGGGAAAAGAATGTAAGTTAATAATTACAAATAATAAAAATTATGACTTAAGTTAGGTTCGCAAATTTTTCAGCAATAAAATCTCATTTAGATTTTATTGCTTGCTATTATTACAACTAATTAAATATAAAATGAGAGATTAAATCCAGCAAATTGCTAAAGGACTTATAATTATCTAAGTTAAATATGAAATTATGTAACACAAAATCTATTTCATATATTCCAACGACTTACGTTAAATATATACAATACTAGAGAGTTGTTTTACGTCTGAGAGCTATAATAAAAATAAGAATCGCAAAAACGAATTAATCTTCAAATTTCTGTGTTCCTTTTATAAACAAATATTGAATCCCAACTAGTAAAAATCTTAAAATGAATTAGAAAGCAGCAACATTAATTCATAACTCATAAAGATAAAACTTGTTTATTTGCTCAGAAAATTCGATATTTGCACTTAATATCAAACAAAATTCAATAAAGGTGAAAAGTGTTGAATAAATTAAAATCAAAATATATGCTAGGAGCATTATTGATAGTGGGCTTGGCTTCAAGTTGCACTCCAATGATTACACCTGAGCAACTTGCTAAGTTGCAAGAATTGAGAAAAAGAGAAGTTGTTATTAATGATGAAATTTCATCAATTAATAGAGATATTCAAAAAGTTCAAATTGAATTGAATGGTAGAATGTCTGAACTTAAAGATTGCAACGATAAAAAAGATTACTTAACAAAGAAACTTGCTAACTGGCCAAATGTTTGGCCCGAAGGTACTAACAAAAAATAATTGAGGAATAAAAGAAAATGAAAATCAAAAATATAATGTTAGGCATTGCCTTAATTTCTACAGTTACATTTGCTCAAGTAGCTCCAGATAGCAAACCAGATGCTGAACTTACTAAAAAAGAAGCAGAGCTTCGTGTTTTAGATTGGGAAGGAAGAATCAAATCTTTGGAAGACAAACTTGCTTCTGTTAAAAATGATCAAAATAAAATTAGAACTCAATTGCAAGATGCAGTGCAATCTTTAAAAGATTGCAAAGATGCTTATAGCAATTTGATTGGTGCTACTGAAGCAGACATCAATAAATTCAGAGAAGATTTAGGTAAATTGGAAGGTAGAGTTCGTGAGTTGCAAAAACTTAGCAACGATGAATTAGCGGACAAAAGAGCTGATGTTGAATTGTTACAATCTGACTACTTGAAATTCAGAGATACAAAAATTGCTGTATTGCCAGAATTCTATGATAGAGTAGTTAAATTAGGAACTGACATCAATGGTCTTTACAGAGAAAAATTAATAAAAACATACACAGTTGGTACTTGGGAAGAAAACAAAGACTGTCTATGGAATATCGCTGGAAGAACTGAAATTTATGGAGATCCTTTCTTATGGCCAAAAATTTGGCAACAAAATAAAGACATCATCAGAAATCCAGATATCATCCACCCAGGTCAAGTTTTAACTTTGCCTGTGAAAGCTGAAAAAACTAGCGATGAAATGAAAGCTGAGAGAAAATACTTTAGAACAAAACGTGCTGCAATGGAAAAAACTTCCGAAGAAAAAACAGCACAAACTGGAAAATAATTTAAAATGTTTAAAAGTAATTTTTAATATTAAAGCCTCAGCAATTAAATTGCTGAGGCTTTTTATTTAAGAGTTGAAATGGAATTTGCAGAAAAGAAATTAGTTTTAGAAAATAAGTATTTAATAAACCTTTTTGGTGCTAACGACGACATTTTGAATTTGATTGAAAATCACTTCAATGCATCAATTATAGTGCGTGGTAATCTTGTTACTCTTAAAGGAAACCCTGAAGAAGTAACTGCTATTGAATCTATTCTGAAAGAACTTACCTATATTATTGAAAAAAATGGTAATATTAGCGAAAGAGATGTTAGGACTACGATTAGCTTAGTGGAAATTAACCACAATCACAATCAAACTTTCTCATTAAAGAATGCTGGAAATGTAATCTATCAAGGCAACAAGGAAATAATCCGTGCTAGAACTGATAGACAAATGGAGTATTGGCAGAAAGTTAATCATAACGATATAGTGTTTTCTATTGGGCCTGCTGGTACTGGTAAAACTTTCCTTGCTGTGGCTATGGCACTTGCTGCTTTAAAGAAAAATGAAGTTAGTAAAATTATATTAGCTCGACCTGCAATTGAAGCAGGTGAATCATTGGGCTACTTACCTGGAGATTTGGTGGACAAAATAGATCCATACTTACGACCACTCAATGATGCATTGCAAAGTATGATGAGTCCAGATAAATATAAATCGCTTAAAGAAAAGAATGTGCTTGAAATCAGCCCTTTGGCATATATGAGAGGTAGAACTTTAAGCAACTCATTCATTATTTTGGATGAAGCTCAGAATGCAACTCGCACCCAAATGAAAATGTTCTTGACTAGATTAGGCGAGGGATCTAAAGTTGTCGTTACTGGTGACGTTACTCAGATAGATTTGAAATACTCAAGCGATTCTGGTCTTATAGAAGCTGCTCGCTTGTTCAAAGGTATTAAAGGAATAGATTATGTCTATTTCGATGCAGGCGATGTGGTTCGACATAGATTAGTTGCTGATATAATTAGAGCTTATGAGAAAAAAAGAGCAATGGAAGATAATCAATCTAATAGCGATGAATTACAAAAACCAGAAGTGAATACAAAACCAAAACTCAGAAAACCAAAGGCATAGCATAATTTGTTTGAATTATTTAAAATAGGATTTCTTTCTATAACTTTAGTGGATGTGTTAGACATTTCTTTAGTTACTTTAATCTTCTATGGTTTATATAGAGCATTGAAAGATACTATTGCTGTGCAAATTTTGTTTGGCTTAGTTATATTGATTGGCTTAAAGTTCATTACCGAAGCTATCAATTTGAAATCAATAAATTGGATACTCAACACAATACTCGAAATTTGGCTTTTAGCATTTATTATTCTATTCCAGCCAGAGTTAAGAAAATTATTACTTTTGATTACCAAATCAAGATTATTCCAACTCTTTGTTCGCAATAGAATACCTGGCACTATCTATGATGTAATTGAAGCTGTAGAAGAGCTGGCCGAGAAAAGAACTGGTGCATTGATAGTTTTCCCAAATTCCCAAAATGTTCAAATGACAATTGACACTGGTATTCCTCTGCAAGCTGTGGTTACCAAAGAGTTGATTATGTCTATTTTCTCTACCAAATCGCCCCTTCACGATGGTGCTATTGTAATTGAAAATCAAACTATACTTGCTGCAAGATGCGTTTTACCATTGTCTGGCGAAGTAAAGTTAAATAATAGAAACTTAGGTACTCGGCATAGAGCAGCACTTGGCTTGACAGAGCAAGTAGATGCTGTGGTTATTGTCGTTTCCGAAGAAACTGGGTGGATTTCTCTTGCAGATAGCGGACAATTGATGAGCAAACTTTCTATTGAAAAATTGCAATCTGAACTGAAAGCAAGATTATTCGACAATAATAGATAGATGATTAAAGATAAAATAGATACTTTAGTTATTTGTGGGGCTACTGCTTCTGGCAAAACACAACTTTCACTTGATTTATCAAATCTTTTCGATATTGAATTAATTTCGGCAGACTCTCGACAGCTTTTCAGATATATGAATATTGGCACTGCCAAACCAAGTAAAGAAGAATTGGCTTTAGCTCCTCATTGGTTTATTGATTGGAAAAATCCTGATGAGTTTTATTCGGCTGGACAGTTTGGTAGGGAAGCTCTTGCTAAAGTAAAAGAAATAAATTCTAAAGAGAAATTGCCAGTAGTTGTTGGCGGCTCTGGTCTTTACATTCAAGCTTTAGTGGAAGGAATACAAAAAGAAATCACAGATGCTACAACTCTTACCAATAGAGAATTACTAAATAATAGATTAGCAATTGAAGGAATTGAAATTCTTTTTAAAGAATTGCAAAAAGTAGATAATGATTCAGCTGAGCTTTACAAATCAAAAAATCCAAGGCGTGTGATTAGGGCATTGGAGTACTATTTGACGTATGGAAAGAAATTTTCTGAGAATATAGAAGAAAGTGAGAATTCGAGTTTAATCAATCCAATTTATATATTCGTTGATAAACCAAGAGATAAACTTTATTTGGATATAAACAATAGATGCGACCAAATGTGGCAGAATGGACTACTTGAAGAAACACAAAAGTTACTTGATATTGGGTATGGAAAAGAGTTGAATTCTATGAATACTGTTGGATATAAGGAAGTAATTCAATTTTTCGAGAAAGAATTGACAGAAAATGAGGCGATTGAAAAGTTCAAGAAAGTAACAAGAAACTATGCAAAAAGGCAAATTACTTGGTTCAGAAGGATAGAAAATAAGTATAATTATGAGCAAAATACTAATTCTTTGCAAATTCTTAATAACTACGTAAATAAATTATTGCTTAGTAAAAATAAATGAGTTAAATTGCTTTTGCAGTATAATAAAAACCCCACCAAAAATGAAAAATATAAAATTGTTAGCAATAACGATAGCATTGCTGTTATTGAACTTTACTTTTCTGGGTATATCAAGGAATAATACTCAGCCAAAAGAGTATTACAATATCCATAAGTCAATCTATAATATTGATTCTACGGCAGTTAAGCTAAAAATAGTAATTGATAACATACTTGAAAAAAACGCAAACATACTTAAAAAAACAAACTACGGAATTGCTATATTAGATTTGGAAGAAGCTAAATATATCTACGGACGCAATGTTGAATTGCCTCTTACTCCAGCTTCCACCACCAAACTTTACACTACATTCTATGCTATTGCCACTCAGCCAACTATTCGTACATCTATCTATCACGATGGAATTATACAGAACGGAATGTTAAAAGGCAATTTATATTTATTTGGCAGAGGCGATGCTTTGCTTAATTCAAATGATTTAGACTTATTAGCACAAGAAATAGCGAATAAAGGGATTACAAAAATTGAAGGAAATTTCATCATTGATGATAGTTTCTTCGATAAACAGTCTAATCGTAGTGTTTATAGTGGCGACTTTGAAATTGTGCAACCTTTACCCGAAATTAAACCATTTATATTAAACAAAAACTCTTTAGCTTTACATATATCTTCGAGTGGTAATTTTGGGGATAAAGTAATTGTATCAATGGATCCTCCTTCCGATAGATTTTCTGCAAATGTAACAGCTACTGTGAAACAAACAGTGGTCAGAAAGCAGCTACGCAAAAAAAGTAAATCTCGTAATTTTGCCGTGAAAGGTAAGAAAGGCAAAAATGGCAAAAGAAATAGGGTCACTAATGAAAATTTAGGAGATTATGAAACAAAAGTTGTTTCTGCTCCTACTGGAATTAGAGTTAGCTCTCTTATTGACCCAAGTGGGAAACAAGTATTCAATGTGGTTGGCAGTTTAGCTCCGAACAAAAGAATTTCGCAATATTATGTAATTAAAAAACCTGAATTCGCTATAGCAGGTACAATTCTAACTAGTTTGAGAAAGCGAGGAGTAAATTTCACAGGAACAACAATTTTAGGAAATCTTCCAGTTTCTGGTTATAACATTTTAGCAGAAGTGAAACGTCCAACTCAAGATATAGCAAAAATCATTAATAAATATAGTGATAACTATGTTGCTGAGCATTTATTTAAGTTCAATGGAGCGAACATCAATAAAATGAATAATGCAGAAGGTGCAAGATTAAGCTTAGGTAAATTCTGTGATAGTTTACAAATTCCATTTGCCAACTGCCGATTGAATGATGGATCTGGACTTTCGAGAAGAAATTTAGTTACTCCATCTTCTGAAATTAGATTATTGCAAATAGCAAATTCAAATCAGCAATTGAAATTCGACTCTACTCTTGCTATAGCTGGGGTAGATGGTACTCTTCGCAATAGAATGATTGGCACGAAAGCTCAAGCAAACTTGCATGGGAAAACAGGGACACTTCGCAATGTTAGTGCTTTATCTGGCTATGTAAAGAATCTTGATGGAAATAAAATTGCATTCACTTTCATTTTCAATGGACCGAACGTAGGGGCTTACAAACAATTGGAAAATCAAATTGGTGTTGCATTAGCTAATTTCAACTATGAAAAGTAAGTTAAATAAAATAGCTCTCAACGCCATATTATTTATTTTTACATTGGCTGTTCTTTATCCATTAGCTTGGATGGTCTTGCTATCATTCAAATCAAATCCCGAAAAGTTCTCTTCTTTCAGTGAATTAGTTTTTTCTCAATTCACATTGCAGAATTTTCAAGAGACTATAAATAGCGATAAATTCTATTTATATATTTTTAATTCAGCATTAATAGCTACAATAGTTACTTTAGGCAACGTCCTTTTTTGCTTTATGACTGCTTATGCCTTAGTTCGCCGAGATTTTATTGGTAGAAATTTTACTATCACAATGATAATGGGACTATTATTAGTTCCTGCTTTTGTTACTATGATTCCTGTATTTAGCTTGATGGTTGATTTTGGGTGGATTGATACTTATTGGTCTTTGATTCTGCCTTGGTTGGTATCACCATTTGGAGTGTATTTAGTTTATCAGTATATGAAAGGTATTCCATTTGAAATAGAAGATGCTGCCAAGATTGATGGTGCAAGTGATTTCAAAATAGTATTCCAAATTATAATGCCGCTTTGCAAACCAATTCTAACTGTGCTAGCTATTTATACATTTTTGAGCAATTGGAATTCATTCCTTTACCCATATTTGCTTACTAACTCAGAAAATTTAAGAACCCTTCCAGTTGGTTTAGCATTCTATTTCGGAAAGCAATCAATTGATTGGGGGAATTTAATGGCAGGAGCTACAATTTCTGCTTTACCAATAATTATTTTATTTATTTTCTTTCAAAACAGTATTATAAAAGGACTCACTGCTGGAGCTTTGAAAGAATAATTACTACTTGGAGTAATAAATGGAAATTTCTGAAATAAGACAACTTGCCAAAATGTTAGTGGACGAAATGGACTCTCGGCATAATGCAGATTTAGCTCCAAAATGGGACAATGCTACATTGAAGTTTGTTCCTTCGGATAAATCAATGAAAGAGCATGAAATGCCCATTGAAAAGCTGCTACATAAAGTAGTTATGTTAAGAGATAATCTACGAGTTTTGGAAATGCAAATTAATAGCAATAAAGAAATTAGCGACTCAGAAAAAGTTAAATTGCAAAGCTATATCACCAAATGCTATGGCTCTATGACCTCGTTTAATTTTTTATTCTATAACGAAGAAGATAAATTTAGTTCAAAGTAATATTGTTGAATGTCAATCGTATTCATTTATAATTGTTAAATATTTAAAGTTTGATGAGTTATGAAAAGAATTGGAGTTTTACTTTCTGGCTGTGGTGTTTTCGATGGTGCAGAAATACAAGAGTCTGTTTTTACATTGCTAGCTATTGACCAAAATGGTGGTAAAGCTGTATGTGTAGCACCAAACATTAACCAACATCACGTTGTGAACCACATAAATGGCGATGAAATGTCGGAAAATCGCAATGTTTTAACCGAAGCAGCTAGAATTGCGAGAGGAAATATTCAAGATTTAGCTAAAATTAGCTCAAACGATTTTGATGCTTTGGTTATACCAGGTGGCTTTGGAGATGCTAAAAATTTAACAAAATGGGCTTTTTCTGGTGCTAATGGTGAGATTAATTCTGATGTGAAAAGAATTATTAATGAAATGCTGGCGGATTGTAAACCTATTGTGGGACTTTGCATGGGCCCTACAGTTATTGCAAAAGCTCTTGAAGGCAAACTGGATGGTGGAGTTTTAACAGTGGGCAATAATACTGACCAATCACCTTATGATATTGCAGAAGTGCAAGGAGAAATCAAGAAGCTTGGTTTTTCAACTAAAGAAAATAAAATTACTGAAATCACAATAGATAAGAAAAATAAAATAATTACTGCTCCTTGTTATATGATGGAAGTATCAATTTCACAAGTTTACGATAATGCCAAACAAGCTATTGATGAGCTTTTTAGAATGATGTAAATCAGTTGTGAAACTTTTGTGAAATAACTTTGCCAATCATGCAAAATAATTAAAATGCGAATTACAAAATTAATTAAATATATTTTGCTGTGTTTTGTAATTATTACAAACGATTCAAGTGCAAATGATTCATTAACATTTAATGGTTACATTGATTCTTATTATGCAATAGATAACGATGCAAATGAAAGCAATAGAAAATTACTAAGCATTTTAAATCCAACCAAAGAGAGTATCAATTTGAATGTAGTTCTATTTAGAGTGAATTACAATTCAGAATCACTTAGAGCAATCGCTACTTTTCATTTTGGAGATATGCCAAATGTAGCCTGGCAGACTAAATTAAACTTTATCCAAGAAGCTTATATTGGAGTAAAATTAAGTGATAAGTTTTGGTTTGATGTTGGAAATTATCTAACCCATATTGGAATAGAAAGTGTGAATCCAAAAGATAATTGGCTTTCAACTTTATCACTTTTAGCCCAAAATGAACCATTTTATCAAGCTGGTGCAAAACTAACTTATGAGCCAAATAATTTATTAAAATTACAAATTCAATTGCTCAATGGCTATAATTTGTTTGAAGATAATAATAAAAATAAGTCAATTGGATATTTGGTTTCTTACAAGTTATTAGAAAATTTAAATCTAAGTCTAACTGGAATAATAGGTAATGAAGCTTATTTAGGATTAGTAAATCCAAAATTTAAATATAGCCAAGGTAATAAAATATTAAATAGTTTACTAATTGAATGGGATTGTAGTAATTCATTTAAAATTAAATCATTGATTGATTTAAGCAGTCAAGAAATTGATGTAACAGATTTGAATAATAATATATCCAAAGGTTTTTCAAGAATCGTAGCTTCATCTATTGCTTTTAAGTATTTATTCTCAGAGTCAATATCTTTGAATAGCAGAATAGAAATGTATAACACATTTTTGAAAGTAGCAGAAACATTTAACAGCAAAGCTCTTGCCTATACTATTGGCTTAGAATACAAACCAATGAAAAATGCCTACATCAGATTAGAGGATAGATTTATGAATTATAATAACACAATTAATTCAATCATTCCATTTAAGTCAAGAAATGAAGTTATATTTGGTGTCGGTGTTTACTTCTAAATTATTGGCACCAAACAAAGTAGTTTGGAAATATTGATTTGATTTCTTCTTTTTTATAGTCTTTTGGAAATAAACCAAAAACACTTGCCCCACTTCCTGAGAGCAGTGTGAAATCTGCCCCTAAACTATATAGTTTTGCTTTTATTTCTTCAATTTCTGGATAATCTTTAAGTACTACTTCTTCAAAATCATTTATCAGAAATTCTTTAAAAAGCGTTGCGTTGCCATCTGCATTGATAAGCACCATTGGCAAATGTATTTTTGGGCGTTCTTTTTCAGTCCTGCTTAGCTTTCTGTATGCTTCTGGAGTGCCAATGTGAATATTGGGATTGACAATCACAATTGAGTAAGGCAATTCATAATCAAAATAGGCCAAACTTTCGCCTCGGCTTCCTGCTACAGCAGTTCCATATTTAAGAAAGTATGGAATGTCCGAACCAAGTGATTGAGCTATAATTAACAAATCGTTATAGCTAGCTCTCGAGCCAGAAAGTTCATTGATTGCATTGAGTGTTATTGCAGCATTGCTACTTCCGCCGCCAAGTCCACCGCCCATTGGAATGTTTTTTTCAATGTGTACGTCAACTCCAAAGTCTAATGGAAATTTTTTAGCGAATTTTTCGATAGCTTTATAGATCAAATTATCTTCTTTGGGTATTCCAAAATCGACATTGCTAGAAATGTTCAAATCTTTTATGGAAGTTTTTTTAAATGTTAAAATGTCCGCAAGCTTAGTTAAATAGAAGACAGTATTGATGTTATGGTATCCGTCTGCTCTTTTATTTAGCACTTGCAAGCCAAGGTTTATTTTGGCAAATGATAGTTTTTTGATAGAATTCATTATTTTTGAGTTTATTTAGATTTACAAAAGTATGGACAATTCGATAACTTACAAAAATGAATTATACAGAAAGGGAATTCACCTTTGCTCTCTGACGATTCCAATTGCCTATATTTTCACTTCGCACCAAAAAGCATTGCTAAT
Organism: uncultured Hyphomicrobiales bacterium; assembly: GCA_964650885.1. GTDB lineage: Bacteria > Bacteroidota > Ignavibacteria > Kapaibacteriales > UBA2268 > JAPLFM01. The sequence goes on from CAZYXG010000002.1 coordinate 118,654, forward strand.
AATTCTACCAATAACTATAATAATGTTATTGGCTGATATACTAAGCACTAGAGTTGCTTTTGTAAATAAAATTATTTTTGGCTATATGGGTGCTTTGCTTAGGGAACACGAAAAAGAGAACAAAAAATTTGTTCTCAATGGTGCTTCTTGGGTTTTGATTTCAGCAAGTTTGTGCATACTGATTTTCCCTAAAGTAGTGATGATACCAGCTTTTACAATATTAATCATTTCGGATATGCTTGCTGCATTGGTAGGAAGAAAATTCGGGAAAACCCCATTATTTGATAAATCTTGGGAAGGAACTATTGCTTTTATAGTTTCAGCTATTGGAGTTGTACTCTCTTTTGGCTTTGCTTTTTCTGCACCAATCACATTCTTTGCCTTTGGAATATTGGGGGCAGTAATTGGTGGTTTTGTGGAAGCTGGCTCTAAAGTTTTGAATATTGACGATAATCTTTCCATTCCACTTTCAATAGGGTTGATTCTTTGGTTGGGTGCATTCTATGCACAGTCCATTAATATGCCTTATTTAGATTTGATAAAATAATTAATAAAATGATAGATTTAAGAAGCGACACACTCACAATGCCATCGAAAGAAATGCTTGATTCGATTTATTCGGCTCAGCTTGGCGATGATGTCTATGCAGAAGATGTGACAACAAATTTATTTCAAAAGAAAATTGCAAATTTCTTTGGCAAAGAAGCAGGGCTTATCGTTCCTTCTGGCACTATGGCAAATCAAATAGGAGTGGCTGTGCATACTGCCACTGGCGACGAAGTGATTTGCGAAAGCAATGCACATATCTACTACTATGAAACAGCTGGACCTTCCATTATTTCTCGTGTGCAAATGCGTCCAATTGAATCTGAAAAGGGCGAACCTGATTTGAATAAAATTGAGTCTGCTATTCGTGAAGATATTTACTATATGCCACGCACTAGTTTGATTTGTTTGGAAAACACACATAATCGCCACGGTGGCACTATTATCAGCTTAGATTATTGCCAATCAGTTTCAAAATTAGCGAAAGCAAAAGGAATAGCAACTCATTTAGATGGGGCTAGAGTTTGGAATGCAATACTTACAAATAAATCTTTAGCTCAAGATTATGGTAAATGTTTCGATACTATAAATGTTTGCTTTTCTAAGGGCTTAGGCACTCCTGCTTTATCTATGATTTTAGGCACTGAAGTTCAAATAGCAAAAGCACTTAAATGGAGAAAAATCTTGGGTGGAGGAATGCGTCAGACAGGCGTTTTCGCTGCTATGTGCGATTTTGCTTTTGAAAATAATTTGCCCAAATTAGAACTTGATAATGCCAATGCTACTTTGTTTGCTTCTTTAATTGCCAATGAGCCAAAGATTAGTTTGGATTTGAGCAGAGTGCAAACCAATATAGTGCTTTTTGAAATTACAAATGAAATTGATTTGAATAAATTTCAAAACGATTGCCAATTAAATGGATTAAAAATCTCTTCATTTGGTGGTAAAAAATTCAGAGCTGTTTTCCATAGCCAAATGGACAAAAACACAATTACAAAAGCAGCAGTAATTCTAATTTCTACTCTTAATTAAAAAAGGTAAAGAATATGAAAAAATTCATTCTGACATTATTATTGACTTTTAGTTTCAATTGCTTTGCAGATGATTTGACCGCTGAGCTAAGATTGATTAACTCGAATTTATTCCTTTGCTATTCGCAATTGAATATTATTTACGATGGATACAACAAGAAAGAATATTCTGATATTGAAAAGTACCACAAAATGCTATCAATTAGTTTGAATGATTCTGAAAGATTATTAAAAAAACTTGTTGCAAAAGAAACTGAAAAGCCATTGGACAATGAAAATAATCAACTTTGGTTCACTCGCCTGAAAGAAATGAATACTGAGCTGAAGGATATGAATATTATTTTGAAAAAATATGTTCTTCTTGGCAAACAGGAAGATAGAATTAATTTTTCCGAACGCAATAAAGCTTTCATCGAAAAATTCAAATCAGTGATTGATGCACAAATAGAGAAATTAAAAGAGAATGAATGAGATAGAAATTTTAGCTGGGCGACTTAATGAATTCAAACATAAGTTCAATGGTAGAGTAGAGTTTAGCGATGTAGATTCATTTTCTGTAGTGCATAATTTGACTTATCTTTATTGGCTGGAATGGGCTAGGACTGATTATTTATTCTCTCTTGGATTAGAAAAGAAGATTGATTTTTTCAAAAGAGAATTACCAATAATGACAGTACACCACACAGTGAATTATTTCAGTTCATTGAATTTCCCAGATAACTATGAAGTGCTGACTAAAGTACCAAAAATAGGTGAATCTTCTATAGTTTTTGAGAATATTATTCGCAAAACACAAAATAAAGAAGCAAATATTGTGCTTTATGCAAAATCAGTTTTAGTATATGTGGACTTCGAAAGTAAAGTACCTCAACGTATGCCAGATTTAATTAGAAATTTAGTATCTGAATTTGAAGGTACGGGGGATGAAAATTTCAGATAAAGCAGAAAAAGCATTTTCTAAATTATTAGAAAATGATGACAAAATTGTGGCTCAGCTACTTTTCCCAAGATTAAATATTAACGACTATTTAACAGACGTTGATTATAAAGAAGACATTCAAAACCTTGTGAAAGCGGGAGTTGGAGGATTTTGTTTGTTCAAAGGCAATGTGGAAGAAACATTTAAAGTAATTAAAGAACTAAAGCCACTTGCCACTATTCCATTGCTGTTTTCTGGCGATTACGAAAATGGTGTGACTATGAGGCATTCGGGAGGCACTGAACTGCCCCACGCAATGGCTCTTGGCAAAACAAATAACCCTGAAATTTTAGCAGAAGCTGCTAAAATAATTGCCGATGAGTCTATTGCCATTGGCACAAAATGGATATTTTCGCCAGTTTGCGATATTAATTCCAATAAATTAAATCCTATCATCAACATCAGAGCTTACGGCGAAGATAGTAATTCAGTTTCCACATCAATTCAAACAGTCGTTACTACATTCGATGCAGCTGGTGTATTAGCTTGTGCAAAGCATTTCCCTGGACACGGCGATACAAGTCAGGATTCACATTTAACTTTGCCAACACTCAATAAAACAAAAGCCGAGCTTTACGAACTTGAATTAAAGCCATTTCAAATTGCTATTGAAAAAAAAGTTGCTTCAATAATGGTTGCACATTTGGCTGTACCAGAGTTAGATAGAAGTGGTTTGCCTGCTTCGCTTTCTGCAAAAATAATTACAGATTTGCTTAAAAATGAACTATGTTTTGAAGGAATTGTCGTTACCGATGCACTTGAAATGAAAGCAATTTCCAACACTTGGAAATCAGATGAAGCTGTGAAACTTGCAGTAAATGCTGGAGTTGATGCCTTGCTTATGCCAGAGGATAATAATTTAGCTCTTAATGCTTTGTCTGACGAATATTCAAATATAGATTTCAAAGAAAAAGTTCATAAAGCAGTTGAAAAAATTATCTATTATAAAGATAAACTTAATTTATTTGATACTGCTGCTTATTTGCGACCAGCTCAATTCAAATTGAATGTGCAGGAAGAAGCCGCATTTGAAATTGGCAAGCAAACAATAGACTCTATTGGCGACCCAACTGAATTGCGTTTGAAAGAAAATACTAAAATTGCAGCGTTTGCTTTTTTGCAAAAAGATTCGGATTTCGATAAAGCTTCGGAATTCTTCAATTTCTTGCAGCAAGCTATCCATCAGGATATTGACTTTGCTTATATAAACGACAATGCAGATGACGACCAAATATCTAACTTCTTAGTGAACACTAAAGATGCCGATTTAGTAGTGATTGCTTTGTTTTATAGAAGCAGGGCATACCATGGCGACATTGGGAACCACGAAAGTTTAAAAAGTAGAGTGGCAAAACTTAGCAACTACAACCCAAATGTAGTATTTTATTTTGGCAATCCATACTTAGTTGAAGAAGTAAAGCAAGATTTAGCTATTTTAGCATATTCCGATGCGACTCCATCAATTGCATCGGCAGTACTAAAATTCAAATTATTAGTTGATTGAAATAAAACTATATTAAAATAATGGGGCATCTATGAGAAACTTCAATCTTACAAACAAATTTAAAGTAGTGCTTTTAGCTACTTTCTTGCTCTTTATGAGCCATAATCTTCACGCCCAATACAAACTTGAACTTGAGTGGCAGAAGACAATTGCTAATGGTTATTTCATTTCTTCACTTACAAAATCTGACAATGATAGTTTACTATATACCTCAGGTGGTGAAGGAACAGAAGGTCCATTTACAAACTATATTCTAAATTCAAAAGATGGAACGATTATAGATAAATTTGCAAGTGATTTTGCTTATTACCCTATGTATGCCAAAAAAGATGGTAGTTTAATCGCTGTAGGCACTACAAATGCTTCTTCAATTGGAATAGTAGACCCTAAAACTTTTGAAATAACTTTTTGGTCGAAAGTACCAAATTATAGATTTTTTACATATAACGAAAAACAAAACAAAATTGTTGCAAATAGTAGTGCAAGTTTGATAAGGGTTTATGATTTAAATACAAAAGAAATAGTTAAAGAATTTACTTCTTCTTACTTTAAATTTAGTGACTTATTCATAGAACAGGCCAATATTACAGACGATGGGAAAAATATAATTTACTCATACTGGACATCATACAGGAAACAAGATAGAACTCAAGGCATAATCAATTACATAAGAATCATAGATATGGAAGGTAATGTACTCAAAAAGATTGATTCAACAAGTAGCACCAAATTTACGATTACAAACGATGGTAAGACTTTGGTTTATTTCGACCCGAATGGAACTCAATTGTTGGATTTAGAAACAATGAAGTTAAAAGAAGGAATAACAAGTGCTGTAACAGGGTATGGTGATGATCCAAATTGTATTGAACTAAGCAATAACGATAAATTTATGTTAATAGCTGGAGGAGTTACATTTTTAGATTTAATTGATAAAAAAAGAATTTGGTTACATGGTGGCAATGGTTTTACATGGATGAAGCTGAATTCAACAAATTCAAGTTTGTATTGTAATGCTTCTGCATTTATAATGAAATTTAATTTTCAACAAACTTCTTCTGTTAATTCTTATCAGGACAAAGTTGATTTCCAAATTCAAGTTTTGGAGAATAATATTATGTTATCTACTCAAAAAGAAATATCACCGAATTTAAAATTTAGAATAATTAGTTTAGATGGAAAAATACAGAAGCAAATCTTGCCACACCAGTTAGATATTACTACTAACACAATCACAATTAACATTTTATCTCTACTTTCAGGAATTTATTTCTTAGAAATTACTGACAATCAGTCGATAGTTTATTCTTCTAAATTTTCAAAAACAAATTAATTAAATCTTTCCCAAAAAAAGTCCGATGAAATAATTCACCGGACTTTCTTTTAAATAACTCTTATATCTTCGGCCCTGCGGCTATCACTTCTACCGAAACTCCACTTTCATATTTTTTGAAGTTTGCAGCAAACTTTTCTGCTAAGTTTCTATAAGTTGCCCAGTATTCATCTTGGTTTGCCCAAGCAGTAGCTGGATTTAAAACTTCACTTGGCACATCTGGACAGCTTTGCGGAATCATAAATCCAAAGATTTCATCACGTTTGAATTCAACATTATCTAAAGCACCTGAAAGAGCAGCATTCAAAACTGCACGAGTATGCTTAATGCTTATTCTTTTCCCAACTCCAAATTTGCCACCTATCCAGCCAGTATTTACAAGCCAAACATTTGAGCCAAATTTTTCAATTTTTTCTTTCAGTAAGTTAGAATAAACAAATGGGTGATGCACCATAAAAGGAGCTCCAAAGCATGCCGAAAATGCCATTTTAGGTTCATTGCCCAAACCTTTCTCTGTGCCTGCTATCTTTGATGTATAGCCAGTGATGAATTGATACTGAGCTTGATATTGGTCTAGTTTTGAAATTGGTGGCAAAACTCCTGTGGCATCGCAAGTTAAGAATATTACATTTTTTGGATGTGAATTCACCATTTTCTCTGGTAAGGAATTTGGAATAGTTTCCAATTTGTATGAAGCTCTTGTGTTCTCAGTCAAACTTCCATCGAATAAATCTGTTTCTCTCGTGATAGGATTCAATACCACATTTTCCAGCACAGTACCAAACATTTGGGTTGTAGCATAAATTTCTGGTTCGCTTTCTTTCGATAAATTAATAACCTTTGCATAGCACCCTCCTTCATAGTTAAAGATACCGTCATCGCTCCAGCCATGCTCATCGTCACCAATTAAAAAGCGATTTGGATCGGCAGAAAGAGTAGTTTTGCCTGTACCCGAAAGCCCAAAGAAAAGTGCTGCATCGCCATCTTTGCCCACATTTGCAGAGCAGTGCATAGACATTACTTTTTCGAGTGGTTTGAAATAATTCATCAAAGTGAAGAAAGTTTTCTTAGTTTCGCCAGCATAGTTTGTGCCAGCCACTAATGCCATTTTCTTAGCAAAATTCAAAGTGATTACAGTTTCAGTGCGAGTGCCATCAATCTCTGGATTTGCAGAGAAACCTGGAATTGCAATTAATGTGAATTCAGGTTTATGTTTCTTATATTCATCTTGATTTTTTGGATTGATAAACATATTATACACAAAAAGACTTTGCCAAGCAGAATCAGTAATGATTCGAATTGGAATTTGATAACGAATGTCTGCTCCCACAAATGCATCTACAACAAATAAATCCCTACCTTGGCAGAAAGCTTGAGCACGCTTCATCAAAGTATCGAAATTATCCTCTGTTAATGCTTTGTTATTGTCCCACCAAATGTGTTCTTGGCTTGAGCTTTCTCTAACAATAAATTTATCATCGGCTGAGCGAGCTGTATGCTTACCAGTAGTGACTTGCAAAGCACCACCCTTAGCAATATTTGCCTCGCCACGGAAAACAGCTTCTTCATAGAGAGCTGGCACAGGCAAGTTCCAATAAACTGTACCAAGATTGTACAATCCGTGATTATCTAAACCAAAATTACATTGATTTGCATTTGCAATTGAGTATGCGGGGGAATTAAGAGCCATACGATAAATATCCTTATGATAGAAATTTGATAACTCAATTTAGCAAAATTGTTCTTATATTTATAATCTAATTTTTCAGAAAAGATTGATTTAAATCACATATAAAATTAGTTAGTCAGAGTGAGCACATTCGGAGCTATTGGTTTTGTGTGGTTTTGATTTATTAAACCTTACGAAGCTTACAAACCTTCGTAAGGTTTCGGTTTTGGAGAATTGGAAACCAGACATCTCTGGGATTAGAAAACATTTATTCTGTTATTCATTTAATCCTGTAATCTTGTTGAGTCAATTAGTGTATTGTTTGGCAGTCCTTTGGATTCTTCACTTTGTTCAGAATAACACATAAATATTTTTCAATCATAATTCACAACTCATAATTCACAACTCATAATTCACAACTCATAACTCATAACTCATAACTCTGTTTCTTTTCTTATATTTGCAATAGATTAATTTAATGTTCAATAAAACACATAAAATGCAATGAAAACACTTATTTTAACTTTAGCACTAATTTCTATTAATTGCTTTGCTCAAATTATTCCTGCTAATCGTACTTATGATTTCAAGTCTGCTGGTTTTGGTAGGGGACAGAAGCCCGTCATTTCCAAAACATTAAACATAATGGATTTCGGTGGCGATGCTAATGGTGGAAAGTCCAACAATGAAGCACTCAATAGTGCTATAAAGTCTAAAGGTATTCAGGCAGCTAGAATTTATTTCCCCGCTGGAATTTATAATTTCGATAAAACCATTGTTTTGCCAGATTCAACAGTATTGGTTGGAGATGGAATTCAGGGAACTTTTTTTCGAATGAATCCAGATTTTGGTAATGATTGCATTAGTATTAATGGCTCAATTGAAAGTAAAGAATATTCAATAGCAGGGAATGTAAATAAACATTTCGATAAATTTGCTATCAAAGATAAATTCAATTTAGCACCTCCTTTTTGGATTAAAATTTATCAAAAATCATTTACTAATCTTACTTCCGATTGGGCAAAAAATTCTATTGGTCAAATTATTAAAGTTAAAAGTATAGCAGCTGATTCTTTGATATATATAAATCAAAACTTTAGAATGAATTTTGATGAAAAAGATACTTTAGTGGCTACTATATTAAAACCTGTTCAATGTGTTGGAATTGAAAATATGACAATTACTCGACCAAGCACCAAATCATTTCAAACATCGAATATAGCTATAAACTATGCTGTGAATTGCTGGGTGGAATGTGTGGAAAGCATAAATGCAAATTTCGGCAATGTAACAATTTCTAATTCAAGCAATGTGTCTGTTACTGGCTCTTATTTCCACGATCCTGTGGGATTTGGCGGAGGTGGAGAGGGCTATGGGGTAGTGCTTCAATTTACATCTGGCGAGTGTTTAGTAGAAAATAATTTTTTCAAAAAATTACGACATTCTATGCTTTTGCAATCAGGTGCAAATGGAAATGTTTTTGCTTATAATTATTCTACAGAACCATTTTGGACAGAAACTAGTTTGCCAAGTAATTCATCAGGCGATTTAGTTTTACATGGGAATTATCCATTTGCAAATTTATTCGAAGGGAATTTATGCCAAAATATTGTGATTGATAATTCACATGGGCTTAACGGACCTGACAATACTTTTTTGAGAAATAGAGCTGAGCTTTATGGAATTTTTATGAATAGTTCCCCTGCTTCCAATGGACAAATCTTTGTTGGGAATGAAGTTACCAATACGCAACTATTTTTCGGACTTTATGTACTTGCAGGTTCAAATCATATTGAATATTCCAATAACATCAAAGGGACTATCACCCCAGCAAATACTAATGTGATGGAAATCAAATCGTTATTCTATAATAGTAATCCATATTTCTTCAATAGTGGATTTACAACATTTCCAAGCTTTGGCTATCCGAATGTTGGCAATAAAAATGAATTTCCAATTAAACGAAGAATTCAGCAGAATGCAGAATTTACTTTATGTGGCTCGCCTATGACTAACATAGAAGAATCTAATAAATCCCCTAAGTTTGAAATTTATCCAAACCCAGTTAATGATTTATTGATTTTAAATACTTACCAAAAAACAAATGCAATTGTTACTGATGTTAATGGAAAAGAATTAGATTTTCTTAATTTTGAAAATACAATTAGTTACAACACACAAAAACTAAATAATGGCACTTACTTTATCGTCTATTTTGTGGGCAATGAAAAAGTAACATTGAAGTTTATAGTTAATAGATAATATTATGAAAACAAAAGACTTACACTTGGAAGTGGTATTCAATTCGATACCAGAAGAAATTTATGAAGCACTAATGGATAGTGAAAAACATTCCTATTTCACAAAATCGGAGTGCATAATATCGCAAGAAGTTGGCGGTTTTTTCTCTGCTTACGATGGGTATATAAACGGGCAGAATGTAGAGTTAGTTCCAAACAAAAAAATAGTTCAACTTTGGCGAGCCGACGAACCAAATTGGCCCAAGGATTTGTATTCAAAGGTTACATTTGAATTTATGCCTCCTGTGGAAGGAACAGTTGTGAAATTTTCCCACGAAGGTATTCCTTTGGAATATGCTGAAACATTCAGGAAAGGTTGGGAAGATTACTATTGGGCACCACTTGCCGATTATTTAATGGATTGATATGTTTACTGGATTAATTGAAGAAATAGGAAAAATCAAGGCAATCACCAAGCTAAATGGTGGACTAAAAATAACCGTTATAGCTGATTTAATCATGAACGATGTAAAAATTGATGATTCAATCGCTATTGAAGGGGTTTGCCAGACAGTTGTTGCGTGCAATAGCAATTCATTCGATGTTGTGGCAATAGAAGAAACTATGCGGAAAACTAATTTTGCGAAACTGAAAGCCAATTCTAAAGTAAATTTGGAACGAGCATTGACTTTAAACACTAGACTTGGTGGACATTTGGTGCAAGGACACGTGGACTGCATTGGTACTGTTGATTCGGTAGTGAAAGAAGGAACAAGTTACTTGGTTTCTATTAAATTCCCAAATGAATTTCAGAAATATATTATTCCTGTTGGTTCGATTTGTATAAATGGAGTAAGTTTAACTGCCGCAAGAGTGGAAGGAACAAAATTTACTGTCGCTATTATACCACACACTTGGGATGTAACCACAATTGGTAATTTAAAAACTGGTGATATTGTTAATCTTGAATTTGACCTAATTGGCAAATATATAGAAAAGCAAATGCAATTTGGCAATATAAAAAAAGAAAGTATTTGGGAGCAATTCGCAAATCAACCAAAAATTTAATTTAGTAATGAAATATAAAAATGAAACAATTAATTGAATGCGTACCTAATTTTTCTGAAGGAAGAGATAAAGAAACTATTGAAGCAATAGCTTCGGCTATTCGCAATACTCAAGGTGTTAATCTTTTAGATGTTGACCCAGGCTATTCGACAAACCGCACAGTTTACACTTTTGTGGGCGATAAAAAAGCAGTCGTGGAAGGTGCATTGAATGGGGCAAAAGTAGCTCGTGAGCTAATTGATATGCGAACACAGACTGGCGAACACCCAAGAATGGGTGCATTAGATGTTTGTCCTTTCATTCCAGTTTCTGGTGCTACTCAGCAGGACTGTATAGATTGTTCTTTGGAATTCGGTAGAAGAGCAGCGGAAGAAATAGGCATTCCAATTTATTTATACGAGCAATCGGCAAAGCAGGATTACAGACGCAGTTTGTCGGACATTCGCAAAGGTGAATATGAGGCATTTGCTGAAAAAATCACAAAACCCGAATGGAAACCAGATTTCGGCGAAGCAAAGTTTATACCTGAATGGGGAGCAACAGTTACTGGCGCGAGAAATTATTTAATCGCTTATAATGTGAATGTACTTGGCACAAATAACCAAGCCCACCGCATAGCATTGAATTTGCGAGAAGCAGGTAGAGGCGATGGCGATATTGGAATGCTAAAAGAAACTAAAGCAATTGGCTGGTTTGTTGATGAATACAAAATGGCACAAGTTTCTATGAATTTGACAGACTATGTAATAACTCCACCCCACATTGCATTTGAAAGTTGTGCAAATGAGGCAAGAAAATTAAATGTTGGAGTAGCTGGTTCGGAATTAGTAGGTTTGATTCCATTGAAAGCACTTTTAATAGCAGCTGACTATTATATTGAAAAAGAGAAATTATTCATAATAGATGAAGCTCAAAAAATTCGATTAGTAGTGGAAAGATTAGGTTTGAACTCTATTTCCAACTTCGACCCTAAAAAACGCATTATAGAATATTTGATAGCCGAAGAAAGAAATGAACCTTTGGCAAATATGACTCTACGTGGTTTTATAGAAGAAGTGGCAGCCCGCACAGCAGCACCTGGCGGTGGTTCGGTAGCGGCAGCAATAGCGAGTATGGGTATGGGACTTGCATCAATGGTGGCTTGGCTAACTTATGGAGTAAGAAAATTCGAGCATTTGGATTCTGAAATGCGAGCTATCATTCCAAATTTGCAAGAAACAACTTATGCACTAATTCCTAAAATAGACGAAGATACAAATGCTTTCAATGATTATATAGATGCAGTGCGTTTGCCAAAAGATACTCCAGAGCAACAAGCATATAGAGATACTGTTTTGCAAGCTGGGCTTAAAAAAGCTGTACTAACACCACTATCAGTAATGAAAATAGCTTCGCAAGCTTGGAAAGAAGTTGAATCCGCAGCCAAACACGGAAATATAGCAAGCAAATCCGATGTAATGGTGGGAGCAAGAGCAATAGAATTAGGAATTTGGGGTGCATATCAAAACGTATTAATAAATTTAGAACTAGTAACAGATGAAAAATTCAAACAAGAAACTACTTTAGAAGCTACAGATATAGCAAACAAAGCAAAAGTTAGAATGGATCAAATATTGGAATTATTAATTAATAGAAAAGAATAATTTATTTATTTTCAAATGAAAATTACATTAGTACAAAACAATCCAATTTTCGAATCTAAAATCGAAAATACAAATAATATATTACGAGTTTGCTCTAATGAAAGCAATAGTATAATTGTTTTTCCTGAACTCACTACTTCAGGTTATTTCTATCTTTCAGTCAAGGAGATTGGAAATAATGCCATTTCACAAAACGATGATTTCTTCAATAAATTAAAAGAAATTGCAATTACTAATCAATTAATTATTTGTTTGGGCTATGCTGAGAAATCAGAAAATAATATATTTAACTCTGCTGCTTTGATTTTCCCAAATGGTAGTTTCCATAACTATAGAAAAACTCATTTATTCTATAAAGAGAAATATGTATTTAGTCAGGGCGATACTGGATTCAATGTATTTGAATATAAGCCATTGGATGTAAAAATAGGTGTAATGATTTGCTATGACTGGCGATTCCCCGAAGCAGCCCGAAGCTTAGCTTTGCAAGGAGTTGATTTAATATTATGTCCAAGCAACTTAGTTACCGACTTATGGTTTGACGTAATGAAAGCAAGAGCAATAGAGAATAATGTTTTTATTGCAGTAGCAAATAGAATAGGAACTGAAACTAGAGAGATAAATGGGGAAATTGAAACTCTCAAATTTAAAGGGCAATCTGTAATATTTAGCCCTAAAGGTGATACGTTAGCAATTGCAAGTGCAGATGAAAAGGCTATGATATCTTGTGCAATTGAACCATTTGAAACACGAAATAAAGCTTTTAATTCTGAAAATGATATATTTTTGGATAGAAGACCAGATATGTACTTATAAAAAAAGCTCAACTAATCTTAAATTTAGTTGAGCTTTTTAAAATTAAAAATAATTTAAAATTATTTAGCTAATTGTAACGAAACGTTTAATGTGAATTCATTGTCAATAGCTTTATCTCCAAGTCCTTCAAAGAAGTTTTTTGAACCATATTTAATTTCATAGTTAGTACGGTCAACTTTTATAAAAGCATAAACTTCAGCTTTATCGCCTAAATCTTTAACTTGTACATCGAAAGTAGTTGGTTTAGTAATTCCTTTAATTGTCAAATCGCCATTAACAGTATATCTTAATACTTTTGTACCACTTTCCATCTTGTTGCTTTTCAATTTTGCAGATTTCATTTTGAAATTTGCTGTATTGTGTTTTTCAACAGAGAAAAAGTCATCAGACTTTAAATGTCCAGTCAATTTACCAAGACCTTCATTGTCCGATTTTAAATCTAAAACTTGAATAGATGTCATATCAACATTGAAAGAAGCAGCTGTAAGATTGTTGCCATCAAGAGTGATGCTACCATCTTTCACGTTTACGATGCCATTATGTTCGCCTACAACTTTTTTAGCTACCCATTCCACTTTAGAAGTAGAAGAATTAGCGTTAAAAGTATTTCCAGCGAAAGAGTTAATTGAAGTTGCAAACAAGATTGCACAAACAACTATCAGAGATAATAGGTTTTTCATAATTGTACCTTATTTAATGATTAAAAAAAAATAAATATTGTTATCATTTCTGGATTAGTTAACGCATTAACTAAAATTCTATTTTAAGAATTTAAAAAAAAGTGCAAAAAACTTATAATTACCAAAAATTCTATCCACAAAAGCGTTTTATAATTGTTTAAAACCTTATAAAACCTTAATTTGCGGATTAATCTTTTGTAAAATATACAACAATGGCTTTGCAAATGTTCGCAACAGTAAAAAATATTCATTTTGTTGGAATTGGTGGTATCGGAATGAGTGGTATTGCTGAGATTCTCCTTAAAGAGGGCTTTATCATTACAGGTTCGGATATGGCAAAATCCGAAAATACAGATTATTTAGAAAAACATGGTGCAAAAATATTCATTGGGCACAATGAAGACAACGTACAAAGTGCAGAAGTGGTTGTTTATTCGAGTGCCGTTAAACCACTTGAAAATCCAGAGACTGCTTTTGCTTTGCAACATAACATACCCCTTATACGTAGAGCAGAAATGCTTTCGGAAGTTGCTCGATTAAATTATTGTTTGGCTGTTTCTGGTACACACGGAAAAACAACAACTACTTCAATGGTTTCATTGATTTTAATTAGAGCTAATTTCGACCCAACTGTTATAGTTGGTGGCAGATTGAAAGATTTTGGTGGCACAAATGCTCGATTAGGAAAAGGGAAATGGACAATATTGGAAGCAGATGAATTCGATAGGTCTTTTCTTCAGCTTTTCCCAACTGTTGCCATATTAAATAATATAGAAGCAGAGCATTTGGATATTTATAAAGATATCGAAGATTTGAAAGATACGTTCCTTGAATTTGCAAATAAAGTTCCTTTCTATGGTTTTGTTGCTTTGGGCTTGGACGATGCGCGCAATAGAGAGATTATGTCTGTAATCAATAAAAAAGTAGTTACTTATGGACTTTCTCGCCATTGCGATGTGAGAGCCGATAAAATAGTTTACGATGAAAAAAGAACTGATTTCGATGTTTACCAAAATGGAATATTACTTGGCAGAATGTTAATAAACATACCAGGCACTCACAATGTTAAAAATGCTTTGGGTGCTATTACAGTCGCTTTGGGCTTGGGTATTGACTTTGAAACAATTAAGTTAGCACTTGGTGAATTCAATGGCGTTCAGCGTAGATTTGAATTTAAAGGTAATTATAAAGGTGCAATGGTAGTTGATGATTATGCACATCATCCATCGGAAGTAGCAGTAACTCTTCAAGCAGCAAGAAATGGCTGGAACAGGAGAGTAATTGGTGTTTTCCAACCCCATACCTACACTAGAACAAGAGATTTATATAAAGAGTTTGGTCAATGTTTCGATGATGCTGATATAATTATCATAACTGATGTTTATGCAGCAAGAGAAACTCCAATTGAAGGAATAACAGGAGAATTGATTGCAAATTCTGCTAAAAAATATGGTCACAAAAATGTGATATATGTAGAAAATTTCGACGATATTCTTCCAATAGTTGAAAAAATTGCAGAAGAAAATGATATAATCTTGACTTTGGGTGCTGGTAGCATCTATAAAGTTGCAAATGACTTAGTAAATAAAAAATAATAAAAAATGAGGAATTCAGTGAATTTTAAAAGAAATATAGTTGCTGCAATCTTTGCTATTGCTGTATTATCTAGCAATTTGATTAGCAAAGAAGATAATTCAGAAACAGTAATTGCTAAAGTAGGCAAAGAAGAAATCACTTATAAACAATTGGAAAAAGCATTTCAAAAAAATATGAATCGTAAAAACGATTTATTGAAAAATGTCTCCAAAGATAGTGTTTTAAATTTTGTTGAGCTTTACACAAATTATAGATTGAAAGTGCAAGATGCCTTAGATAGAGGATATGATAAAGATTCAGTTGTAATGGCTGACATTAAAAATAATAGAAAAACTTTGGCAGAAAATTACTTTTTCGATATGAATGTGATGCAGCCAAACATAGATAATTATTTGGCACAAAGAAAAAGAGCTGTAAAATTTGCTTATATGTTATTTACTTATAACCCGTTGATGGCTCAGGAACACTTTAATTCCAAAATGGCAATGCCAAATGATTCTGCTTGGATTGTTGCCAACGATGTCCTTAAAAAATTAAAAAAAGGTGAAGACTTTTCTGAATTAGCTAAGAAATATTCCAATGACAAAGAAACTGCTGAAAAGGGTGGAATTGTAAATAACTTCGTTACAATTGGTAAATTGCAAAGAGAAATTGACAATGCACTATTCACTTTAAAGCCAGGTGAATATTTTCCAGAAGTAATCAAAACAAGCTATGGCTATTTCTTAATGAAAATGATAGAAGAAGAACCAAGAGTTTTAGTTTTAGCAAGCCACATACTTTTATCGAATGAAAAAGATGATAAATTGCAAACTAAGAAAACAATTGATTCAGTTTATGCAAGACTTAAAGCTGGCGATAAATTTGTAACTTTGGCAGAAAAAATATCCGATGAATCATCTTCTGCTATCAATGGTGGAAGAATGACAGAATATTATGGTAGAACTTCTGGCTTTGAAAAAAGCGGTTCGCAATTAGTTGATGAATTTGTAAATCCTTTGATGAAATTGAAAAATGGCGAAATGACTGGTGTAGTTGAAACTCCTTATGGATATCACATAATTAGAAGAGATTCTTCCAAATACTACAATCAAGAATTAGAACAAGAAGACATTAAAAAGTTCTATAGAAGATTATACTTTGAAGATGATAAAAAGAAATTTATGGAAAAAATTTCAACTAAGTATGGTTTTGCAATTGAGGAAAACGTATTTACTGAATTTAAATCTAAATTTGAAGTTAATAAAACTAATTTAGATACTGCGTGGGCTAAAAATATTGAAAGCGATTTGAAAAGAAAAGTCCTTTTCAAATATGGCAAAATGAGCAATACAGTTGGCGATTTTATCGAAATAAATAAAACTAATCCTAAATTCCGTGGCACTGCCAATACCGACGAAGGATTTAGAAAAACTATTAAAGCGTTAATTGAACCTTTGGTGATTGATGATGCGACTAGAAATCTTGAAAAACAAAATCTAGATTTCGGTTCATTAGTTAAAGAATTCCAAGACGGAATGTTGCTTTTCAAAGTAGAATCGGTGGAAGTTTGGGAAAAACTTAAATTCGATTCCACAAAAGCAAAAGTTTATTGGGATTCAACTAGCTCTCGTTATAAAACAAACATAATGTATGACATTAGTGAAATATTTGTACTATCTGATTCACTTGTAAACAACTTAAAATTGCAATTAGATGGCGGAGCAAATTTCGATGATTTAGCTGCGAATAATACTGTCCGCACAGGATTGAGAGAGAAAAAAGGAAACCATGGAGAATTGGATTCTAAAAGAAACAAGTTTTCTAATATCTTGCCGACTGAAATTAAAGCAGGAATGTTGGTTGGTCCAAAAAAATTAGAAAATGGTTTTGCAATTTTGAAAATAAACAAAGTATTACCAATTCGCATTAAAACATTCCCAGAAGCAATCACAGATTTTGCTCCTGCTTTCCAAGATCAGCAACAAAAGTTACTTTTGAAAAACTGGTTAGAGCGAGTGAAAACAAAACACAACGTACAAATTGACAAAGAGTTAATTGTTAAACTATTAGATCAAAAGAAGTAATTTAAATGACAATCATAAAATTTGTTATCTCAATATTTTTATTAGCTAATCTTAGCTCATTTGCACAAATGAGTTCAGGCCAATCTTTGGATAAAATTGTTGCAGTTGTTGGAAAAGAAATCATATTGAAATCAGAAGTAGATGGCTCTATTGCACAAATGCAGCAGCAAAATCCAAAAGTAAACTTCAACGATGCAAAACTTAGAGAGCAAATTTTAGAAAGGTTAATCAGCGAAAAGCTAATTATTACTAGAGCATTGGAAGACTCGATTGAAGTTACAGATGACGATGTGAACCAGCGATGGAATGAAGTGCTATCGAGAATGATAAATCAATTTGGCTCAGAAAAAAGAGTTGAAGAAGTTGTTGGCAAATCATTAAGCAGATTGAAATATGAATATCTTGATCAAATAAGGAAAAGACTTCTTTCAGATAAGCTAATTGGTACTAAATTCCAAACATTAGCCGTTACTCCGACTGAAGTGCAAGAGTTCTATAAAATCTATAAAGATTCTTTGGAATTTATTCCTGATAGAGTTACTCTACATCATATTGTGAAATTTGTCAGTACGAGTAAAAATGCTAAAGAAGAAGTATATAACCTTGCTAAAAGAGTTAGAGACTCAATAATTAATGGTGGGGACTTCGGCGAATTTGCGAAAAGATATAGTGGCGATTATATGTCTGCAAAAGATAACGGAAATCTTGGTTGGTTCGATAAAGGAAAGTTAGTAAAAGAATTTGAAAAAGCTGCTTTTGCTTTGCAAAAAGGGGAGACATCTCTTCCAATTGAAACACCATTTGGTTTTCATATTATTCAAACACTGGATAAAAAACCTGAAGCAATAAGCACACGCCATATTCTTTTTAAATTAGGTCAGTCCAACGATGATAAAGATAAAACAATTGCAGAACTTAAAACAATTTCAGAAAAATTCAAAGCTGGTGCAAATTTTGAGGAATTAGCTAAAGAATATTCCGATGAAAAAGAATCAAAAGGTTTTGGTGGATTTATTGGTACTCTTAGTTTGGCAGATTTTCCGCAAGATGTTAGAATTGCAATTGAAAAAATCAACGTAGGTGAAATAAGCGAACCACTTATCTACGGTAATGACCCTTCAAAGCAAGGTTATCAGTTGTTTTGGAAAAAAGAAATAATTAAAGAACATAAGCCAACTTTAGAATTAGACTATAAACTTTTAGAAATTAATGCTACAAATTACAAACGTAACAATGAAATTCAAAAGTATATTGCTGAATTGAAAAATGAGATTTATTGGGAATTGAAATAGTTATTTCTTAACTCTGAAATTACTTACTTCAATTTCGTATTTTCTAATCTTATTATGTAATGTCTCCCTACTTATCGCTAGTAATGCAGCTGCTTTACTCACGTTTCCGTTTACTCTATCCAATGTGGATTCAATTTTCTTTTTGTCAACCTGTGCCAAATCCTCTTTCAAAGTTCTATCTTCCGAAAGCACATTGTATGGTTTAGTATCAGAATCCAAACTACCAATGTTAGGTTTAATCATTTTATGAAGTTCACGTACTTCAATTTCATTACCTTTCACAGTTTGCAAGATTACTCTCACAACACTAGACAGCTCTCTAACATTGCCATACCATTTTTGTTCGCTCAAAAATTCTAAAGCAGATGGAGAAAATACTTTGAACTCAGAATATTGTTCATTGTGATATTTGGTGTAATAGTTAACAATTTCCACAATGTCTTCTGCACGCTCTCTCAAAGGTGGAAGAAATATTTCACATTCTCTCAATCTATGATAAAGTGGCTCACGGAATTTATTTTCCTTCATAGCCACAATCAAATCCCTATCCGTAGCAGAAAGAAATCTAATATCTACAGCTTCATTTTCTATTGAACCAATTTTTCTAACATACTTTTCCTCTAAAGGAATAAATAAATTCGACTGCAAATCAAGAGACATATCACCAATTTCATCTAAGAAAAGTGTTCCTCTGTTTGCTTTTTGGAAAAGCCCAGTTTTGGTTTCTGTTGCACCAGAGAAAGCACCTTTTGTGTGCCCGAATAACTCACTTTGGAAAAGTTCTTTGGGAATGTTTGGAATATCTACAGTTACAAACTGACCTTTCACTCTGCGGCTTACATTATGAATTGCTTTAGCTACAAGACGCTTTCCAGTACCAGTTTCACCAGTAATTAATATATTTAAGTCCGTCCTTCCATATCGGATAATACTATCACCAATTTCAATTAACACTTTGCTTTTGCCAATAATTCCATTAGAATTTAAAAACTTAAGTATTTCTTTGCTTTCGCCATCAGTTCCAAGTTTTTCAATTGCAGAATCTAAAACAGATTTGATTTTATCTTTAGAAACAATACTTTTTTCAATGAAATTGATTGCACCTAATTTTGTTGCACGTACTGCTGTTTCAATTGAGCCTTTCCCAGAAATCATTACGACAGGAATTTGTGGAAATCTTCTGCGGCTATGCTCAAGCACATCTAGTCCAGTAAGCTTTACGCCAGTCCCAAACTCAATATCGAGCAATATTAGATTTATTTCAGATGCGTGCCTATCAATATAATTAATGGCATCTGTTGGCAAATGAAGTGTGTGTGTTTCAAATCCAAGGGAAGTTACAATCTCTGCAATAGTGGTACAAAAGTCCACATTGTCATCAACAACTAGTATTTTCATTTGTAAGTTTTTAATTATTTAATTTTAATAATTAGAATATACAAATAAAATTTTTATTTATATAAATCTTTCAGAGATTCTAAACGAATATAAAAAATTCTGTAATCTCTATTCAGTAAATCTGGTCTATCGAACTTGTTATTCCAGATATATCTTTTCACAAAATCATTAGTCGGATTCTCAAAAATAATGTAAGTCATTGTATCTGCTGTGACATTGAGAGTTTCATTACGTAAAATTAACTTTGTAAAGTCTGGCAAAACAGAGCAATAGAGAGAATCTGGTATTTTTGTAACAAAAACACCAGATGTGTCAGTAATTGAAGTGATTGATTCTACAACACCATTTGTTTTGAGAATATAACTATTGAAAATTTTCTCTGTTTTCCTGATTAAGCTACCCCACTTTAGAGTTGTCTTAGTATTCATGGAATCAACACATTTTGTGATTGGATAGTTCACTATTATAGCTTCTTTAGTTGCAGTGTTGGTGCAAGAAGCTGCAATTATTATCAATACAAAGGGGACAATCAAAAAATTAAAGATTGATTTTTTCAATTGAAATAACCTGAATCAAGTTTTACAAAAAATTCATTCATTCTTGCTTCACATTCTGCCTTGCCTAACAACGCCATAGTTTCATAAAGACTAGCTCCTACTGCTTTTCCAGTCAGCACCAATCTTAACGGGTTCATAATTTCGCCGAATTTTAATTTCTTATCATTTATGAAAGTTTTTACAGCATTTTCAATTGGGTCGTGTGTGAATTCTTCCAAAGCAAACAAAGCATAAAACAATTCTTTAGCAGTTTCACTAGTCGTTTCTTTCCAACATTTTGCAAAATATTCTTTGTCGTAGTTTGGTTTTCCAAACATATAATCACCAAACACTGGTAATTCATGCAAAAAGTGAATTCTTTCTCTAAGCAATTTTATTACTTTAGCAATGTAATCCTGTTCGAATTCAACTGCTGTGCTTTCTATATAAAGCTTTGCTAAATAGTTCACATCCATTGAGCGGAAATATTGTCCTTGCACCCAAAGCAATTTTTCTCTATCGAATACAGCACCTGCTTTATTTACTTTTTCCAGATTAAATTCAGCTATTAGTTCATCAATTGTAAATATTTCTCTATTATTTGTTGGATTCCATCCAAGCAATGCTATGAAATTAACAAAAGCTTCTTTCAAAAAGCCAGCTGAATTAAATTCTTCTACTGAAACTGAGCCTGTTCTTTTTGATAATTTTGATTTATCTTCGTTCAAAAGCAAAGGCAAATGTGCAAATGTAGGTGCAGTCCAATTAAATGCTTTATAAAGCAAAACGTGTTTAGGAGTAGAAGGAAGCCATTCTTCACCTCTGATAACGTGGGTAATTTCCATAAAGTGGTCGTCAACTACGTTTGCTAAATGGTAGGTAGGGAATCCATCGGACTTTAATAAAATTTGGTCGTCAATATCTTTTCCAAGCACTTTAACTTCGCCACGGATTACATCTGCGAATTTCACTTCTTCATTGTAATCTACTTTTAATCGAATTACATATTCAGTGCCTGCTTCAATAAGCTTTTTAGTTTCCTCAGCTCCAAGAGTGAAGAAGTTCTTCATTGTAGTTCTGTCATATTTTGGTGAAAGACCAGAGTTTTTTTGTCTTTCACGCATAGCTTCAATTTCTTCAGAAGTGTCGAATGCAAAATATGCAGAGCCATTATCAATTAATTCATAAGCATATTTTTTATATAAATCGAAACGCTCAGATTGTATGTATGGTCCGTAATCGCCACCAACGTGTGGTCCTTCATCAAATTCAAGCCCAGCCCAATTTAAAGATTTAATCAAATTCTCTTGTGCATCTTCTACAAGTCTTGTTCTGTCGGTATCTTCAATACGAAGAATGAACTTCCCATTGTGGTGTTTAGCGAAAAGATAATTGTAAAGTGCAGTACGCAGACCACCTACGTGTAGAAATCCAGTTGGCGATGGAGCAAATCTAACTCTAACAGACATTTTTAACTTTTAAATTGTAATAAAAATAATCTCAAAATTAATCATTTTAAAGTAGAATATTTCAATAATAGATTAACAAAAGTGAATATTTAAACTTCAATAGGCAAGATATTTGCTATAAACTAAGCATTGAAACATTATTTGGTTTTTATTTAATAAGTTTTGAAGTATATTAAGTTTTTGAAACTAACATTTGATAGAAAGTGGACTTTCTCATTAATATAGTAAAATTAAAAGCACAATTAGATTCTTTGCGACCGCTCAAACCAGAGCTTGAGCAAAAACTGATGACAAGCTATAAAGTATTCTGGAATTATAACTCAAATAATCCAGAAGAAAGTCCATTAAATTTTGAAGAATCAAGAGATTTCACTCTCACTGGCAAAGTATCAAACCCAAAAGAATTCCATAAATTCTATTCTCAGCGTGGACATAACGAAGGAATAAAAATAATTGAACATGCTGTCAAAGATAATACACCTTTGACAGAAGAATTAATTAAAAAATTGCACGTTGCTGTTATAAAAGAAGCAAATGACTACTTAATGTCTCTTCCAATCAATAAAGATAAGAAGTTGAAAATCTATGCTGGCAAGTACAAAACTATCAAAAACTTAGTTAAAACTAGAACAGGCGACACCTTTAATTTTGCTTTACCAGTGGAAACTCCTCACAGGATGGAAGAATTACTCAAATGGTACAACGAAGTAGATAAATTAGAAAAGTTCAGTAAATTTTTTTTGGCTGTGAATTTCCATTATAAGTTTTTATGTATCCACCCATTCGATGATGGCAATGGAAGAACAGCTCGACTTTTAATGAATTATATTCTAATGAAAGATGGTTTTCCACCAGTTATTCTAAGAAAAGAAGAAAAAATAAACTACTTGCTTGCTATTCAGCAATCCGATAGAGGTTCGATTTACCCACTGATTGAATTTCTTGGCAATAATTTAGTAAAATCTTTAGAGCTTTTCCTTAAAGGTATAGTTAAAGGGGCTATTAGCGAACAAGATATAAGTGAAATATTACCTATTGAAGATGTTATAAATCACGCATTACATCCAGTGATGGCAAATAAAATTATATATAGATCTACTGATTCATTGCTTTATTTATTCGATTTTTGTATCTCTCCATTGATCAATAAATTTGTCAATGGTTGCCAAAAATTCTTCAAATATTATGACGAAATACACATCTCGCACACAAGCGACCCTCATTCAAGATTTGTATCTATCAATGACACAATAATTATAGCTAGACGTTCAATTGATGTGAAAAGAGAATATTTCAACTTGAAATTTGATTTTAAGAAAATCAAAATTAGCGGAATAGAAGTTCATTTCACTGCCGTTATTTCATTTCATTTCGGCGGAATGTCATATCAAGTTTTCACTGGTCCAAAAGAAGTACATTTTGAAAAACAACTAAGTGAAAACTTAACAGATGTTGAAATCAATAAACTTGTACTAGCTGAAATGAATAGACACGAAATTGAAATAAAGAGAAAAATTGCTGCAAAAAAGACATACTAAATTTGTTTAAGTCCAAATGAACAACATATACAAAATAGAAAGACTACGCAAAGAGCTTGATTCGCTCCGCCCAATAAGCTCGGAACAAGAAAAGAGAATAATGCAAAAATTCCGATTAGATTGGAATTTCCACTCAAACAATAAAAGAGAAGATGCACTTTCTTATAGCGAAGTCAAAGCACTTATTTTGCATAGCTTAACAGCATCAGGCAAACCATTAAGATTGCACTATGAAGTGCGTGGACACAACAAAGCAATCAAATGGATTGAAAAATTAGTATTGGAAAATGAAGATATTTCCGAAGAAATGATAACTAAACTGCATACATATTTACTAAAAGAATCTTATGAAGTTGAAGCATTAACTAGTGAAGGATTTCCAATTAAAAGAAAAGTTCAAATTGGTAAATATAAAGCAGTTCCAAATAGAGTGAAAACTCGAACTGGAGAAACTTTTCACTTTTCTTCTCCCGATGAAACACCACAAAGAATGCAAGAACTTGTAGCTTGGTATAAAGAAAAAGCATTAAAGAAAAAGTACAATGTAATTCTACTAGCAGCCGAATTTCATTATAAGTTACTTTGCATCCACCCATTCGATGATGGCAATGGTAGAACAGCCCGACTTTTAATGAACTTTATTTTAATGAAAGCTGGCTATCCTCCAATTATCTTCAAAAGAGAAGAAAGAATTAACTATCTCCTTGCTATCCAACAAGCAGATGGAGGGCATTTTCAAGCCCTACTGGATTTTGTTTGCTCTAATCTTATTAAATCGTTAGAGTTTTATTTGCGTGCCGCCAAGGGTGGTGAAATTGAAGAATTTAATGACTTAGATTTGGAAATTGCTCGGCTAGAACAAAAGCTTGTTTTAGTAGCACTTCCACCAAAAGCAAAACCTAAAAACAAAGAAATAATGCTTAAAGTATATGACTTTACTGTAGCTCCACTATTAACAAAGTTTATAAATAGCAGTTTAAAGTATAATAAGTTTTATTTAGATATTAAAATTTCACCAACAAGTAACAATATCAATAAATTCATATCTTTAGAAGATTCTATAGAAACTGGCAGAAAAATGATAGATGTTAAAAATGAATATTTCGTAATGAAATGCGAATATAGAAAATTCAAAACTGCTCAAATAGAGCTTTATTTCATTAGTTCTATCTACTTTTCTTTTCAGCCAACCATCTATAAAGTTTATAATGGCAATAAAGACATTGTTTTTGAAAAGTACTATACAGAGAATCTAAAAGACGAAGAAATTGAATTACTTGTTATGTCTGAAATGAAAAGACATAAAGATGAAATTGAAAAGAAAATAAATTTGATAACTACCTAATAAAATAAGCTAATTTGGCGTGATGGAAATATTTGAGAAAATAGATAGCTTAAAATCTGTTTTGGATTCACTAAAGCCCTTTAACAAGGAAAAAGAAACCAAAATTAAACATAGATTTAGAATTGATTGGAACTATCACTCCAACCATATGGAAGGCAATTCTCTAAGTTTCCACGAAGTGAAAGCATTGATAGCATTGGGTATGAATGTGCCTGGCAAACCACATAGAGATCATTTGGAAATTAAAGGACATAATGAAGCTATCAAATGGATTGAACTATTAGTAAGAATGGACTACCCGATTACTGAAGATTTCATTAAAGAAGTCCATAGAATGATTCTCAAAGAGCCCTATGACATCCAACTAAGAACAGAATCTGGACACATAACTCATAGACAAATTTGGATTGGGCAATACAAAGCAATGCCAAATCACGTAATTGCATCGAATGGAAGATCATTTACTTTTGCATCGCCACAAGAAACAACTTCCAAAATGGCAGAACTTGTGAAATGGGTTCAAGAAACAGCAAAAGATGAAAGTGTACATCCAATTGAATTAGCAACTGAACTGCACTACAGATTTATTGCTATTCATCCGTTCGATGATGGTAATGGTCGCAGTGGTAGAATACTACTTAACTTCATACTAATGAGAGCTGGATTTCCGCCAATAATAATACGCACCACAGACAAAAAGGCCTACTTTAAAGCCCTGCAACAGGCCGATAATGGAGATTTATTCCCTCTAAGAGATTATTTTGGTGGGTATTTGATTGAGTCTATTGAATTAATGATTTCAATGCTTAAAGGTGAAATAAGTATTGAAAATTATGAATACTAATTAGTTAAGATTATGTCAAACAAGATGCCACTTGTAAAAGAAGAATTAAAGTATCTCTCAATCAAAGAATGGGACAAAAGGGATAGACCAAGAGAAAAACTTCTTAATAGCTCAGCTGAAGATTTAAGTGATGCTGAACTCTTGGCAATATTATTGGCAACAGGTTACAAAAGATTATCTGCACTTGATTTGGCAAAACAGTTACTTGCTCGCTTCGACAATGATTTAGAGAAGTTTCTAACTGCTCCTCCTGAAGAACTAATGACTATAAAGGGAGTAGGGGTAGCCAAAGCAATAACAATTAAAGCTGCATATTCACTCTCAAAAAGAGTAATTATCACTGATTTCAAAAGCAAAGTGCAAGTAAATTCTACACTAATTATTTTGAAAAAGTATGTTCCAAAATTAATTGATTTAAAAGTAGAGCATTTCTATGCTATTTATTTGAATTCAGCAAATCATATAATTAAAGAAACTAAAGTAAGCGAAGGAATACTCAATGCCAGTTTGGTTCATCCCAGAGAAGTGTTCAAAGATGCAATACTAAACACTGCAGCTCGAATTATACTAATTCATAATCATCCAAGTGGCAATCCACAACCCTCGGTGCAAGACAAAGAAATTACTAAGCAATTGCAAGATGCAGGCAAAATTATGGGAATAGAAATCTTGGATCATATAATTATAGCAGGGAACAGACATTTTAGCTTTGCTGAGATGGGTTTAATTTAACTTCAAAAAAAAGCCATCACAAAGTGATGGCTAAATAAAAGTTATCTATTTTTTTTTAATTTCTTATGCTTTGGTAAGAGCTTCTGCCCCACCAACTATTTCAAGCATTTCAGTTGTAATAGCAGCTTGACGTTTTGAGTTGTATTGTAAGTTCAATACGCCAATTAATTCATTTGCATTGCGAGAAGCGTTGTCCATAGACATCATCCTAGCAGCTTGTTCAGCAGCATTTGAATCAAGTAATGCTCTCCAAACAGTCAAATTTACAAGTTTAGGAAGCAAATCATCTAAGATGGCTGCAACACCTGGCTCATAAACATAATCTAATTTGAATTTAGAAGCAACTTCATCTATCTTTACGCTTGGTACTAAAGGAAATAGTTGTTTTGCATTCGGAATTTGTCTAACTAAATTTACAAATTTATTGCCAAGAACATAAACTAAATCTACTTCACCAGAATTAAATTTTGATTTCATTGAATCTACAATTTCAACAGCAGTTTCAAATTTCAAAGCAGCAAAAACACCTGGGAAAGAATTAGGCATACTGTAAGCATCTTTATTATAATAAGATACTGATTTTTTCCCAACAGCTACAAAATGAAAATTTGCACCAGGAAATTGAGTTTTCAATTCATCTTTAATGAAATTATTTGCAAATTTCAATAAGTTAGAATTAAAACTACCACACAAACCTCTATCGGAAGCAACAACAATAATCCCAATGTTTTTAACCTCTTTGTGGTTTTCCAAAATCGGGTTTGTATAGCTATCGCCAACATTAGCAATTAGATTTGAAACTAATTCATCAAATTTATTGAAATATGGTCTTGCCGATTCAATAGCTTCCTGAGCTCTTCTAAGTTTAGAAGCAGAAACCATTTTCATAGCTTGTGTAATTTTAACGGTGTTTTTCACACCTTTTATTCTAAGTCGTATGTCTCTTAATGTAGCCATTATTTAAAGCTATAAGTATTGCGAATTTGTATTCAAATAGTTCAACAAATAATCGGAAACTGAATCTTCCAAAGAAGTAAATTCAAAGTTACCTATTGTTGATGTTAATTTTGTCAAGTCAGCTTGAGTAAAATTTTGATATTGATTTGCCAAATTTGTAGGCATATCTATATATTCAATTTCAGGTGAAATCTCAAGCGAAGTAAAAACAGAATTTGCTAAGTCATTCCAAGAGCGTGCTACACCAGTACCAACATTGAAAATCCCTTTCGCTTTGTTTTTATATAGTTTCATTATAACATTAGTTACATCTTTCACATATATAAAATCTCTACTTTGCATACCATCTGCAATTGCAGCATCATTGGATTTGAATAGCTTAATGTTCTTTTCATTCTTAATTTGATGAAAAGACTTATAAACCATTGAAGCCATTGAGTTTTTATGATATTCGTTTGGACCAAATACATTAAAGAATTTTAGTCCTGTAAAATATTGGTCGTAGCTATTTTTAAGTACCCACAAATCAAATATATGCTTTGAGAAGCCATAAGCATTGATTGGGCGAAGTTCTTCAAAAATATTATCTACGTATCCATATTCACCAAGTCCATAAGTGGCGGCACTACTAGCATAGAAAAAAGGAATGTCTTTATCCAATGCAAATTTAGCTAATGTTTTGCTATAGTTATAGTTATTACTAAGCAAATAATTAGAGTCGATTTCTGTAGTGTCAGTACAAGCACCCAAGTGGTAAATACTTGTAATGGTTCTTGCAAAATAGTTCTGTTTTATTTTTTCAAGGAACTCTTCTTTACCGAAAATTTCAGCGTATTTTTTTCCTAATAGATTCTTCCACTTAGCGGTACTGCCCAAATTGTCAACAATAACAATATCGTCAACTCCTAACTCATTAAATCTATGCAATAAGCAAGACCCTATGAAACCAGCACCGCCAGTAATAACAATCATTTTAAGCTAAAGTACGTTTAAAATTTTCAACAAATTTAGATAAAACTTCGTCTAACTTAGCTTTATTTTCATTTGTCATTTCTTTTTTAATTCTCAAATCTTCTAAGATTTCTTTATGTTGAGTATCAATTAATTCGAAAAATTCAGATTCGAATCTGTGAAGTGATTCAACAGGAAGAGCATCTAAGTTTCCACTGGTAGCACAATAAACAAGAAGAACTTGTTTAGATACTTCCATTGGTTTATATTGTCCTTGTTTCAAGATTTCTGTCAATCTTGAACCACGAGTAAGTTGTTGTTGAGTGCTTTTATCCAAATCAGAACCAAATTTAGCAAATGCTTCCAATTCACGGAACATAGCTAATTCAAGTTTCAATGGACCAGCAACTTTTCTCATAGCTTTAATTTGAGCATTACCACCAACACGAGATACAGAGATACCAACGTTCAATGCAGGTCTAACACCTTGATTGAATAAGTTTGTTTCTAAGTAAATCTGACCGTCAGTGATAGAAATCACGTTAGTTGGGATATATGCAGAAACGTCTCCAGCTTGAGTTTCGATGATTGGAAGTGCAGTCAAAGACCCTCCACCTTTAGCATCGGAGAACTTAGCAGCTCTTTCAAGCAATCTACTGTGAAGATAGAAGATATCCCCAGGATATGCTTCACGTCCTGGTGGACGACGTAATAATAATGAAACTTGACGATAAGCCGCAGCTTGTTTAGTTAAATCATCATAAATAATTAAAGCGTGTTTTCCGTTATCACGGAAGAATTCACCCATTGATGCACCACTATATGGAGCAATAAATTGCAAAGGAGCTGGATCGGAAGCATTTGCAGCCACGATAATTGTATATTCCATTGCACCGCTTTTTTCTAAAATACTAACAACTTGAGCTACGTTTGCACCTTTTTGTCCAATCGCAACATAAATACAAAAAACTGGATCGATACCAAGTCTTTTTGCTTCTTCAGAGTGAGTATATTTTTGATTAATGATAGTATCAATTGCAACAGCTGTTTTACCAGTTTGTCTATCGCCAATGATTAGCTCTCTTTGTCCTCTACCAATTGGAATCAAAGCGTCTACAGCTTTAATACCAGTTTGAAGTGGTTCAGTTACAGGTTGTCTATCAATAACACCAGGAGCAGCACGTTCGATAGGATACATTTTATCACCTTTGATATCGCCTTTTCCATCAATTGCAATTCCAAGAGGATTTACAACACGACCAAGCAATGCATTACCAACAGGCACAGAAGCAACTTTACCAGTACGTTTTACTGTGTCGCCTTCTTTTACTAAAGTATCACTACCAAAAAGCATTACCCCAACGTTGTCTTCTTCAAGATTCAACACCATACCGATAACACCGTTTGGAAACTCAACCAATTCAGAAACCATTACTTTGGTTAAGCCATAAACACGTGCAACACCATCACCAATTTGAAGAACAGTACCAACTTCGTAAATGTCAGCTTCGTTCTCAAAGCCGGCAAGCTGGCGGCGTAATATCGCCGATATTTCTTCTGGTCTAACGTCAGCCATTTTTTAATTACCTTTTATTTTGTTTAATTTCCAGATTTTAGATCATTATAAAGTTGTTTCAATTGATTAGCCACAGATCCATCATAAACCCAGTCATTAATTTGAACTGTAACGCCACCTTTAATTTCAGGTTTCACAGAATATGCTGCGATAACTTTTTTATTTGTGATGCTATGAAGCTTTGCTTCAATTTCTGATTTCATTGTCGCATCAATATCGATAGCAGTAGCTATTTCAACATTTATGATGCCTTTTTTCTCATTATATAAATTTTTGTATTCAACAATAATATCTACAATCAAAGATTCTCTATGTTTGCTAGTTATTAAGTTTAAAAAATTTAAAGTGAGAACATTAATTTCTTTAGCAAACAATTCAGAAATTACGATTTGTTTTTTGTCGTATCGGATGACAGGACTTTTGAAAAAAGTACGTAATTCTTTTGAATGCGAAATAGTGCTTGAGACATGGTTGCAATCATTTAATACAACATCTTCAATATTCAAATCTTTTGCAGTATTGAATAAAGCTCTAGCATATCTTATGGAGACGCGTTTCTCGCTCATAATTAATTATTTGAAATTTGAGATATTGAGTCATTGATCATTTTCAAATGAGCATCTTTATCTAATTTTTGATTCAAAATCTTTTCAGTTGCATCTAGCACTAAGCCAGCTACTTCTTTTCTTAATTCAATAATAGCAAGATCTTTGCTACGTTCAATTTCTTTATTTGCATCAGCAAGTTTAGCTACTTTAGCTTTTTCTGCTTCTTCAATAATAGATTGTTTGATTACTTCTGCTTGTTCTTTGCCTTTAGCAATCATAGCTGAAACTTCCATTTGAGCTTGAGCTAATTTATCATTTGCTTGTGAAAGTAAATGCTGAGATTGCGTGTTTGCATTGTTAGCAGCATCAATAGAAGATTGAATATGATCTTCACGTTCTTTCAAGCTACCTAAAATAGCTGGCAAAGCAAATTTAATCATTATAAAAGCTAATACAGAAAAGCTTACTAATGTCCAGAAAAACAAACCGGGTTTTACTGCTAAAACATCCATTTTTTTTAACCTTAATGAAAGGGTGAATATTCCTATCCACCCTTATTAAAAAAATTACTTGCTAATTAAAGTGAAGCAAATGAATAATGCGAAGAATGCAGCACCTTCAATTAGGGCAGCTGCAATAATCATCATTGTTTGTAATTTACCGAATGCTTCTGGTTGTCTTCCAGCTGCTTCCAATGCAGAAGCTGCTAATTTTCCAATACCAATACCAACTCCAATAAGTGCGATACCAGCGCCAATACCTGCTGCAAGATGAGCTAAATTCATTGTATTCTCCTAGGATAAAAAATTATTTTTATGTTTAAAAAAGTTGTTTCAATTTCAAATTTAATGATGTGCTGCTTCTTCTTCTGAATGATCGCCAATAGCTAAACCTGTAAAGATACAAGTTAACATTGTAAATACAAACGCTTGTAAAAAGCAAACTAATACTTCCAATAACAAGATAAAAACTGAGAACGGAACTATAGGAAGCGCGGCAAAAACAGCTTTGTTTACTATTATTACGCCAGTAAGTGCTGCCAATATTAAGTGACCAGCAGTCATATTTGCAAATAACCTCATTGTCAAAACAAATGGTTTGATTACAAAGTTAGACAATACTTCTAATGGAAACATTATCGGAAACATATACCAAGGAGCACCACCTGTAGCTAAATGGGCTACATAATGTTTAACCCCCCCTTCTTTGATACCAACGACATTTATTACTATAATAGAAATAAATGAAATAGCTCCGTTTATCCAGAAAGCAGAAGTTGCGGTGTGTCCACCAGGCAACATACCAATATAATTCATTGTAGCAATAAAGAAAAATAGCACCACAAAGAATGGTAAGTATTTATCTGCGATTCTATTTGAAGGTAAATTTGGTCGAACAACTTCATCACGAAGGTAAAGCAATACGGTTTCAACTGCATTAGCTAACCCTGTAGGTGCTTTTAATTTGTTCTTTTTAGCAGCACTTGCTGCTTTTATGAAAAAGAAAGAAACTAAAATTACAGCAATAAATTCAAAAGCAACAAGATTTGTTATAGACATATCTAATGCTGGTGCATTGCCTGTTTCAATATTGATTACTTTTTTGTGTCCGTGTTCTTCTATGAATTTGAATTTACCGCTTTGTTCTAATGAATTTTCGCTACCGAAAACGTGCAATCCATTATCTACAAAAATAAAAGGCAAATCAAAAAGATGATAATTACTCCAAGTGAAACCATTATGGTCTTGTGTGCTTGAAAGAATTTCGTCTAACTCGCTTGGCTTATGCTCAGTATGAGCTGCGGCATTGTGAGAAGCAGAATCAGTAATAGAATGATTTTGTGGAACAGCTCCGTTATGATTTAATTCACCGTGCTGCAAAGAATCACTACTCAATTGACTCGACATTGTTTTCCGTTTTTATAAATATTTACAGATACAAATATAACTACTTTTTAAGTTTATTCAGATAAAAAATTTCAACAAACATAAAAACAAAGTAAAAAAGAAAGAGGTAAGTTCCAAACCTAAACTCATTGAGATTAAAGTAGATAACTTTAGGAAGTAATAAAGCAATCAATAATAATGTGAAAAACTTTATGCTTGTTAAAAGCAAATATACTTTAAAACCATTTTTATTTTCTGGTTTGATTGTAGATTTTATAATAACAAATGATGCTAAAAAATTTACAAGTGTTATTGCAATAGCTGCTATTAAATCATTCATAATCTAATCATCGTATTCTGTGCCACCGACTCCGAATCTTTTGACCAATTTAAAAAAGTTAAATAGGCCAACTAAAATTCCAATAATTCCACCAATAAGAGAAAGGAAATTTGTAGTTTCCATTTTCGTATCAAAGTACATACCTATATATATGAATACAATAACTGTTACAAAAAGCTGAATTCCAACACCAAGCATAATAAAGCTATTTCTTATATATGGATCTGGTCTCTTTGAAGTTTTGTATGGGTTTTCTAAATCATCTTTTGCTTTGTCGGTGCTTTGCATTGATTTGCCAATGGCATTTAATTCTTCATCTTCCGTCATTTCAATTCGCTACTTATAAACTTGATAATTTCTACACTAAAAGTTTTAGAAATTTTTGCAAAATAGATTCCGTGAGGGAAA
The DNA here is from genome assembly GCA_964650885.1 of uncultured Hyphomicrobiales bacterium. Classification (GTDB taxonomy): domain Bacteria; phylum Bacteroidota; class Ignavibacteria; order Kapaibacteriales; family UBA2268; genus JAPLFM01. Next base: position 151,645 of record CAZYXG010000002.1, read on the forward strand.
TTTAAAGTGCTTAAATCCAAGGTAACAACGCCAGCCTTTCTTTTGGCAATTTCTTGTTCTGCTATCATATTTCCTGCTAAATCAAAGAATTCTATTTTTGCTGCTTCTTCATTCTGCAATATAAAAGAAAGTTCTGTAGGATTGAACAAGTAGTTTTGCTCGTTCACAAAACCACTTTCTCTTTCGTAAACGTATTTTTGAAGTAAATCTTGATTTACTCCGCTTGCTATTGTTGCAATTTTAATTGGAAATTTATAGTATGTGCCACCGATTAAAGGGTATCTTTCATTCAAACTAGGAGTATTCATTAAAAAGTAACATTCTATTGAATCTATTGTTATATCAGCTTGAAGAATATCTACCACGTACTGATTTTGTTTATTTGTTGGTATGAATGAGTATTCTTGGAAAAAACCATTTGAACTAATTTTAGCAAATAATTTCAAATCAACTAATTCCTCACTTTCCACAAATGTCATAAATCTTTGGAACTTTTGAATTGGATATGAGTTCAGTTGCGAAGCAAATGAACCTGCAAACTTAGCTGCTTTAAAGAAATCTACTCTTCCAAATCCTTTCATAAAATTAGGATTATCTGGCAATTCACTTGCTTTTTCTAAATATTTTCTAACTTCCCAAGGTCTTAGGTGTGGGTGCACTGAAAGCAAAAGTGCGATACCACCAGCGAAACTTGGTGCCGAGAATGAAGTGCCTGCCACAGATGAATATGAATCCCATTTCCCAGGATTCACAGTTATAACTTCTTCGCCCTGAGTGACAAAGTTTGGTTTCACCGTTTTGCTATTAACTGGACCACGCGAAGATTTTTTGGCAAGGGTATCTCCATCTTTTTTCACAGAGCCAATTGCAAAAACAGAATCAGCATCGGCTGGAGTCAAAATAGTTTGTGGATCCCCACCGCTATTTCCAGCAGAAGTAATGCAAACTACTCCTTTTGCTGTAGCAATATTCAATGATTTAGCAATCAGAGTTTTGCTTCCAGTCAAATCCGAAAAATTATAGCTACTTAATTGCTCATCGAACTTCAAATAGCCAAGCGATGAAGTCAAAATATCTACTCCTTTGCTTTCTAGCCACTCAATTGAAGCAATATAATTATCTTCCTCAATATGTCTTTCGTAATTTAGATTTTCAGTTTTAGCTAAATAGCATTTTGCTTTATTAGCTATACCTATCAAAGTATCTTGCCTTAATCCAACAACAGTTGAAAGCACCTGAGTTCCATGATTCTCTTGCTGTAAATGGTCTTGCACTTGATTATAGGTATTAGAATCATTACTAATAAAATCGTATTCGCCAAGAACATTTGCCCTATACAAAGCTTCGTGACCTCGCCATTTGAAACCAGTATCAATAAAGCCCATTATGATGTTATCGGCATTAACCCCAATTTTATGAAAGTCAATTGAATTGATTAATTTATTCTGATTGAATGACTTACCATAATTATAAGCTCCAGTTTCATAAATCAAATTGCCACTATCGTCATAAAGATTTAGCTCTTTTTCTTCCATTGTTTCATTGCAGTTCATAGCAGTTAATTTGCTGTCTGCAAACTCAATTTTACTTACAAAGCTAAGTTGCTTTAACTGATTTATTTTGTTGGTGTCGCAATTTACCACAATATAATTGAACCAATTACTTACAATTAATAGTTTGGCTGGAGTTTTAAGAATCGAATCTTTGTATCTTGAATTAACTGGTATATCTAAAGTGTCTAAATAATTAACACCAAGTGTTTTAATTCTTCTAGATATACTCTCTTTACTAAGTTTACTTAATATTTCATTCCTAATTGCAGAGTCTTGCAATGAAATATTTATTCCTTTGTCAGTAAAGTAAATGCGAAATTCTTTATTTTGTGAAAATAAAGAAGCATTAAGTAGGAAAGTAATTATTAAAATAATTTTAATCATTTTCTTCTTATCGTTCAATAAAAGACAATCTTAATCTGAAACAATGAAACGAATACTAATCACTGGCGGTAGCAAAAGAATGGGAGCAGAAATTGCTGAAAAATTCCATTCTTTAGGTTGGGAAGTTATTATTACATATAACACCACCATTCCACTTAAGCAAAATTACTTCAAAAAAGCATTCAAATGTAATCTAAATTCATCAAGTGAAATAAATAATTTATTCTCACAATTGAATGAAGAAAACCTCATTCCAGATGTGCTGCTTAATAATTCAGGAGTATTCCCAAAGAAATCAAGTTTACAAGACTTAGAAGAAGCAATATGGGACGATACAATGGATATAAATCTCAAGGCTCACTATCTCACATCGCAAGGATTTCAAAAAATAGCAGAGCAGGGAAGAATAATAAATATTTCCTCGCTTGGCGGCTTAGAGATTTGGAATCAAAGAATACCTTATAACGTTTCAAAAGCTGCTGCAATTCGACTCACAGAAGTTTTAGCCAGAGAGATGGCTCCTAAATTTTCTGTGAATTGTATTTGCCCAGGCACAATTATTTTGGGCGATAAACCAATTGAGCCAGTGCAGAATACCGAATCCAAAGTGCCTATGGGCAGACACGGGAACATAGATGATATGTTCGATTTAATTTATTTTTTTTCAACTGCAAGTAAATATATCACTGGTCAAATAGTAAATGTTGATGGTGGATATTCATTAGTTAAATATAGAGGATGATTTAATGGAAGACTTTGAGTCACAACAACCTTTAAGAGCTTACGACAATCAAGAATTTTTAAATAGCAAAGAGGGAAGAACAATCAGAATACTTTCTGAATACCTCTATCCAGATCAATATTTAAAGAAAAACCACATATATAACACTATTGTACTTTTCGGAAGTGCAAGATCTTTTTCAACTAAAACTTGGCAAAAGAAAGTCAAAGAAATTGAAAAAAACTTAGTTAAACAAAAAGACCAAAAGAAATTAGCAATACTAGAAAAAGAATTTAGTAGAATGCAAAGACTTCAATTCACTTGCAAATACTACGATGAAACAGTTGAGTTAATCAAGATGCTGACGAATTGGACAAAGACATTGCCACTTAATAAGAAATTTTACGTATGTACTGGAGGTGGCGGTGGAATGATGGAAGCAGCTAATTATGGAGCATATAAAACAGGAAGTAAGAATATTGGTTTCAATATTCAATTACCTTTTGAGCAGCATCCAAACCCTTACATCACCCCTGAATTAAATTTTGAGTTCCATTATTTCTTTATGAGGAAATTTTGGTTTGCTTACTATGCAAAAGCAATGATTGCAATGCCTGGTGGATTTGGTACTTTCGATGAGCTTTTTGAAATACTAACTTTGCAACAAACTAAAATATTAAGCAAGAAAGTTCCTATCATTCTTTATGGTAGCGACTTTTGGAATAAAACAATGAACTTTGAATTTCTTGCTGATATTGGTATGATTAGCTATGAGGATTTGGAGCTATTCCATTTTTCAGACTCACCAGAAGAAGCATTTGAATTTTTGAAAGTTGAACTTTCTGAACTATTATTTATTAATAACTCTTCAAACGAGTAACGAAATGAAAATCATCTATACATTAGTTTTATTGATTGTATTCTTGAATATAAGTTTTTCCAAATGTGAATTGTCTTTGAGTAATGAGAAACCACAATCTGGAGATAAGATAGATTTATTCTATAAATCTGATGATAGATTCTCAAGTTTAGATAACTTATACGCCACAATTAACTTTTACAGTGAAATTGACAATCAACCCAAGCAAGAAGTGATAAAGCTTGTTTATGACAAATCTATAAAAAAGCAAACTGCGAAATTAACTTTACCCAAAGAAGCAGTTTTCTTTACAATTAGTACCTTTGAGTATTTCCCCGCTTTAGATTCAATAATTCTTTTCCCTATTAAAGAGCAACGAGACAACAATAGTGGTTCTGAATACTATTTCTTAGTTTATGACTTACATACGCCACTTAAACTTGCAAATTATTTTGCTGCAAAGCAGGCACTGAAAGGAAATAATGCAATTAAAGCAGACTATAAGCTTGCAAAAAAATATTTGAATGAAGAGCAAAAAGCTTATCCAAACAGATTGACAGAACTATATGAAGTTTTAATTGAAACTCAAATCAATATTGCAAACGAACTTGAGTGCGATTATGAAACACTTTATTCAAAAATTTTAAATACAGATTCACTCGATTTATTCGCTAAATTCGAAATAGAACAAATCCAGTTAATTACTAAAGACCACGCACCTAAGAAATTTCTTGAGTTAAATAAATTCAACTACTTCTCTTATACTAAAAGTATTTTGAGTTTACTGAATGATTCAAAGCAGATAACCGATTCACTTCTGCAAACTAAGTCTATACTTGATTTTAAAACCAAAGATGAATTTTTGAAATATGTTTTTGATTTGCCTACAAACACAAAAACAGATTTAGACTTCATCACCAACTTGATAGACAACTATTACGATGACAATCTAAAATTTGAAACAAAACTTAATTTATTGCTGAAAGCAACTGAAATTGATGATTATTTCCAAGCAGAAAATCTGAAAAACAAATTGAAAGCAGCAGAACTTGCTAAAAAAATAATAACACTTTATGATAAGTATGCAATAGATAGTAAAGTAAGCTTGGCAGATATACAATACATAAGTCTATTCGACGATGCAAAAGTTTTGGATAACAATATATTTGTCTTAAAAAATCTTAACTTTGAAAGCACAACAAGCCAGCACTTGATAGCCGATGAATTAATGAAAAGATTGCTTTCTGGAAAAAAAATTATAGGCACTCTCGCATTCGACTTGTTCTTGAAACTCCGAACTGTTTATGTCGAAAAATATGGTGAAGATAAGAATTATAAATTACTGCTTCAAAAAATATTTTATCTAGCTGAAAGAGATAATCTGAATATGGAAGATTACTTCGATAATGCTATCAGTTCTAGTATTGGCGAAGTAATAAAAAATAACAACAATTACTTGATCAATCTTAAAGCTGCCGATGAAGGATTTGAATATACCTTGGTGAATGATTTTGATTTTATGAAAGATGCTAATATCAAAAACATTAAAGATTCTTCTGAAAACTTTAGCAACAATGGATATAAAATCATTTTCTATAAAAAGTCGGCTGGGAATTTCGAGCAATTTAAAGATTATATAGATGAAACTAGCTACTATATCAATCGAATAGCTCAATCTAATAACCAGAAAATAAGCATATACCCAATGATTAATTCTATTGGCAATAAAGCTATCTTTGAGAAAATAAAGAAAATAAAATCATTCGATTCAATTGAACTGAGGACTCTATTTTGTTTCGATAAAGAGCTAACTGCAATCCTTGATAAAGACGTAAATAGCGATTTCAACGTTCTTATTCTCAATAAAGAGAATAAAGTTAAATATGTTTTCTCAAAATTTCCGAATTTTGGAAACTCTAACTATGACAATTACTCAAAAACTATTTTGAGTACCGAAGTTAGCGGAGAAATATTTAACTATTTTAAAAATGTTGATAAATTTGATTAATGATTGAAAATAAATTCCACCAACTAAGCGAAATTTTAAAAAAACGTATTCTAGTACTAGATGGTGCTATGGGTACTATGATTCAAAGGCACATTTTCCAGGAAGAAGATTACCGTGGGAATAGGTTTGTTGATTATCCTCACGATGTGAAAGGCAATAATGACTTGCTTACTTTCACCCAGCCAGAAGCAATTGCTGAAATACACAGACAATATTATGCTGCTGGTTCTGATATAGTAGAAACCAATACTTTCAATGCAAATGCTATTTCTCTTGCTGATTACCACATGCAAGATTTGGCTTATGAGCTTAATTTTGAATCTGCAAAATTATTACGTAAGGTTGCCGACGAATTTAATAGAAATGAGCCACACAAACCTAGATTTGTGGCTGGCTCTATCGGACCAACAAATCAAACCGCTACTCTTTCGCCCGATGTGAATGATCCAAAATTTCGTAGAGTAACTTTCGATGCACTTGCCGAAGCTTACTATACCCAAATAAAGGGATTAGTAGATGGTGGTGTTGATATTCTTATGATAGAAACTATCTTCGACACTCTCAATGCGAAAGCTGGTATTTATGCAGCTAAAGAATATTTCAATAAAAATGGTGTTAGCCTACCAATCATTATTTCGGGAACTATAGTTGACCAATCTGGGAGAACTCTTTCTGGTCAAACTTTGGAATCATTCCTAATATCTATTGAACATACTCCTAATTTATTGGCAGTTGGGCTTAACTGTGCTTTGGGCTCGGAGCAGATGCGTCCATATATAGAAGAACTTTCCGATAAAGCTCCATTCTTCACTTCTCTTTACCCAAATGCTGGTTTGCCAAATGAATTTGGTGGCTATGACGAAACAGCCGAGATAATGTCCGATTTCTTAAAAGAATTTGGTGATGCTGGTTTTTTAAATATCGTTGGTGGTTGTTGCGGAAGTACACCAGAACATATAGCAGCAATTGCAAAAGCCGTTTCAACTATTAAACCTCGTGAGATTCCCAAAGACGAAAACAACTACATGAAGCTTTCTGGGCTTGAACCATTGATAGTTCGACCAGAAATGAACTTTGTGAACATTGGGGAAAGAACTAATATTTCTGGCTCATCTGTTTTTAAAGATTTGATTATTGCGGGCAATTATGAAAAAGCACTGGCTATTGCTAAGCAACAAGTTGAAAATGGTGCTCAAATAATAGACATCAATATGGACGAAGGAATGCTCGATGGCGAAACTGCTATGCGAGATTTCTTGAATAGCATTGCTTCCGATCCAGATATATCTCGTGTTCCGATTATGATAGACTCTTCAAAATGGTCTGTGATAGAGTCAGGATTGAAATGTATTCAAGGTAAAGGAATTGTCAATTCTATCTCGCTGAAAGAAGGAGAAGATTCATTTAAAACCCAGGCTCGAAAAGTCTTGCAATATGGTGCTGCTGTAATTGTGATGGCATTCGATGAAACTGGACAAGCCGATACTGTCGAAAGAAAAATAGAAATTTGCCAAAGGGCTTATAATATTTTGGTTGATGAAATTGGATTTAATCCTAGTGACATTATTTTTGACCCAAACATCTTAACTGTTGCCACTGGTATGGACGAGCATAATAACTATGCAGTAAATTACATAGAAGCAACTCGCTGGATTAAGCAAAATCTTCCTTTTGCAAAAGTCAGTGGGGGAGTTTCAAACATATCATTTTCATTCCGTGGTAATAACCCAGTGCGTGAAGCAATGCACTCTGCTTTCCTTTACCATGCTATAAAAGCTGGTATGGATATGGGAATTGTGAACGCAGGGCAGTTGGCAGTTTATCAGGAAATCCCAAAAGATTTACTTGTTTTGGTTGAAGATGTTTTATTAAATCGAAATGCAGAAGCTACTGAAAAGTTAATTGAAAAAGCAGAATCATATAAAAGCCAAGATAAAAAAGAAGTCGCAATAGATGAATGGCGAACTAAATCGGTGCAAGAGCGATTGACTTATTCACTTATTAAAGGAATTGTAGAATTTGTTGAAGCTGATGCAGAAGAAGCACGATTGCAATATACTAACCCACTTGAGGTAATAGAAGGACCTTTAATGGCTGGAATGGATATAGTCGGCGATTTATTTGGCGAAGGTAAAATGTTCTTGCCGCAGGTAGTGAAATCGGCTCGTGTAATGAAAAAAGCAGTTGCTCATCTGATTCCATATATTGAAAAAGAAATGGCAAAAACTGGCAGTAGCAAATCAGGAAAAATTTTACTTGCCACTGTGAAAGGCGATGTACACGATATTGGGAAAAATATAGTAGGTGTTGTGTTGGCTTGCAATAACTTCGAAATTATTGATTTGGGAGTGATGGTGCCAGCTCAGAGAATTATAGAAGAAGCTATAAAACAGAATGCAGATATAATTGGGCTTAGCGGTTTGATTACTCCTTCGCTAGACGAGATGGTGCATGTGGCTAAAGAAATGGAGCGACAAGGTATTGATTTGCCATTAATCATAGGTGGTGCTACTACTTCGAGAGTTCATACGGCTGTGAAAATAGCACCTTATTTCAGCCAACCTGTAGTGCATGTGTTAGATGCAAGCAAATCCGTTGGTGTTGCTAGTAATCTAATGTCGAAAGTTAATAAAGTTGAATTCGCCAAAAATATAAAAGCAGAATACGATGAAATTAGAATAGCTCATAATGCTAGAAATAATGATAAGAATTTAATCTCATTAACCGAAGCTAGAGCTAATAAATTAAAAATAGATTGGGCTAATTATGAAATTCCAAAGCCAAACTTAATAGGAAGAAAAGTTTATGTAGATTTTGATTTGACTGAATTAAGAAGCTATATTGATTGGACTTATTTCTTTTTGGCTTGGGAACTAAAGGGCAAGTATCCGAAAATATTTGACGACCCAGAAAAAGGAGTGGAAGCTCGTAAGATATTCGATGAAGCAAATGCTTTACTCGATGATTTTATAATTAACAAAAAGCTTTCTGCCAATGGAGTTGTTTCTATAGTGCCTGCAAATTCAATTGGCGATGATATTATTATTTATAATGAAGAAGGTGAAAAATTAGTAGAATTTTATACACTTCGCCAGCAAGCTAAGAAAGAGAACGATTCAGACTTATCACTTGCTGATTACATAGCCCCGAAAGAAACTAACAAACATGACTATATTGGTATGTTTGCTGTAACAGCGGGTATTGGATTAGATAAAATAGTAGAAGAATTCGAGAAAAATAACGATGATTTCAATGCAATTATGGCAAAAATATTAGCTGATAGATTGGCTGAAGCGTTTGCTGAAAAAATGCACGAAATAGTACGCAAAGAGCTATGGGGCTATCAAAAAGAAGAATCGCTTTCGCTTGACGATATGATTCACGAAAAATATGTGGGAATTAGACCTGCACACGGCTACCCATCGCTACCAGACCACACAGAAAAAACTAAATTATTTGAATTACTGAAAGCAGAAGAAATTGGAGTGGAGCTTACAGAATCAATGATGATGATACCAGGTGCATCGGTTTGCGGTTTGTATTTTTCTAATCCAGAAGCTAAGTATTTTCCAGTTGGCAAAATTACAAAAGAGCAAGTGCAAGATTACGCAAATAGGAAAAAAGCTACTTTGGAAGAAGCCGAAAAATGGTTATCTCCAAATTTAGGTTATAATGTGTAGGTTGGGGATAGAGCTATGAAAGTTGTTATAATTTTCATTTACTTACTCCTTAATGAAAGTAAAATTAAGAATTGAATTATTCTCTAATATCATTTTAAGGAAATAATTTCCTTTACTTAGAAAACTTATGTTTAAACTATTATTTTGGTTAGTTAATGAATAATTTTTTCCACTCATATCAAAAGTAATAATTGATTTTATTATTAAGTTTTCAGGATTTGTTATTCTTAAAATATTATTAACTGGATTAGGACTTATTGAGA
>CAZYXG010000003.1:0-39648 GCA_964650885.1 uncultured Hyphomicrobiales bacterium
CTGTGCTAAAACATCCTCCGTCAGCAAGCTGACACCTCCCTTTATAGGGTGGAATGGTAGGAGTTGTTGTTTTAGATTTGATTTGTGTTTTCACTCATAACTAATCTCTCTTTAGTCTTGTTCCAAACCTACGTGTGGGGTGTGAGCTTTTTCAAATGAAGCTCCTTCTAAAATTCTTAGCTTTCCTACCATAAAGATAGCAACAATTGAAAATGCTACTGCTAAATAGCCAACTTTTTCGTAGTTATAAAGTATGTGTGTTGTTGTGTTTTCGTAAATAATAATCCCTGCTATATATGAGCCAATTCCCATTCCAAGTTGCTGTATGGAAGAATTCAAACTCATAAATGCACCACGATTATGTGGCTCTACAACAGCTGTCATTAATGTTTGAGCTGGAATCATCCTGCCTCCAAACCCAATAAACAAGAGTGCCGCACTTACTAAAACCATCCAAAGAGGAACATGACCCATATTGGTAATTAGTAAAAGTGGTATAATGGAAAAAGCTGCGAATATATAAAAAATATATTTCTTGCCTAATTTATCAGATAGCTTCCCCACTACAGGAGCTACAATCATTGAAACCAAACCGCCAACAATATAAATGAAAGGTATTTGATCTGGAAGTACACCTACATTTCTAATATTATAAGGAGTAAGAAAAGGAATAATTGTGAACTGACCAAGCACTAACATCAACATAAAAAATACTGCAAGCTGGATAGATGGTCTTTTCAATAAGTTCGCCATGTGCAATATTGGATTTTCTCTAGTTTTGCCCAAATGTGAATTTATGTTAGGCAAGTAAAAATAAATCAATACTGCTATCACACTTGATAATGCTCCAATCATTAAAAATGGCATGTGCCATACAGTCTTATTGGCAACATACAAACTAAATGGTACTCCAAAAACAGATGCAACAGAAAAAGAAGCCATCACTACTCCCATTGCAGATCCTCGCCTTTCTATTGGGATAATATCACCAATTATAGAAAGCACACAAGCTGCAATTGAACCGCCAAAAGCACCAGTTACAATTCTTGCCAAACAAAGTGTTTCGTATGTTGGTGCAATAGCACAAGCAAACGTTCCAATTGTGAAACCAATATATGCAAGCAAAAGAAATTTCTTTCTATCAAATCTATCTATGATAAAAGCACCCAAGAAGCCAAATATTGCTGCCGAGAATGTGTAGGAAGATACTAATATACTGAATTGTTGAGGACTTATATTGAATAGTTTCATTAAAATGTCGCCAAGTGGCATCATTATCATAAAGTCAACTATATGTGTAAATTGAAGTGCTGCCAAAATTCCGAGAATCATTTTCTCGTTTTTCATAAATTTCCAAGTTTTTTTGAATTGTTTGTTTTCTAAAAAACTAAAAACGGATTTGCATTGAAATAATTTGCAAATCCGTTTCTATAAAAAAGTTTGTTAATTGTAATTAACTCATTGATTGCATTTGGGAGCTAATAATGTTGCTGATTTCTTCTGCAACTCTCAATGCTTCCGCAGCTTCTTCCCCACTTATAGGAACTGGAGTGTTATTATTGATTGCATCAGCAAATTGCTTCTGTTCTTGGTCAATTGCATTAATTAAAGGAAGATTTGGCTTTTCTCTAAAAATATTTTTATTCTTAATTCCAGCATCAATACTGCCTAACATAGTAGCTGGGATTAAAGATTCAGGTGGATTAACTCCTTCATCTAAAATTCTAAATATTTCCAAATCTGGTTTTGCAAAGTCTATAGATATGTAAGCATCTCTTTGGAAGATTCTCATCTTTCTCATTTGATTTGCTGATATTCTCGATGCTGTTAAGTTAGCTACAGTACCGTTTTCAAAAGTCAATCTTGCATTGCAAATGTCTGGGTTTTCTGTTAGAACTGCCACACCATTAGCATCAATTTTTTTGATAGGCGATTTCACTAAATTAATAACAATATCAATATCGTGAATCATTAAATCATGAACAACAGAAACATCAATTGCTCTTGGTTTGAATTGACTAAGTCTATGAGCTTCGATGAATAAAGGTTTAACATTGTAATCCCCCAATGCAGCCATTGCAGGATTAAATCTTTCTACGTGACCAACTTGAATTTTAACACCTTTTTCTTTTGCAAGCTCGCAAAGATGCTTAGCTTCAGCATAAGTAGAAGTAATTGGTTTCTCAATTAGACAATGCTTTCCTTTTTCAATACACTTAAGTGCGATTTCATAGTGGTTCATCGTAGGCACAGAAATAATCAATGCGTCCGATTCTTCAATTGCTTGATTTACGCTATCGAATTGAATACAATCATATTTTGTGGCAATTGTGTGGGCTTTTGCTCTGCTCACATCAAAAATACCAAGAAGTTTTGTAGTTGGGTTTTCTTTCCAAAGTTGAGTGTGGATTGTACCCAAGTGTCCAGTGCCGATTACTGATACTTTAAGATAGCTCATATTTCCAAATTAGTATTTATTTTTAATTATTTGTAAAATTAACAAATTTTCTTGAAAAAATACACAATCTGATAAAAATAATTAAAATTCTATGCTTTAGGGTGAGCTAACTTATAAGAATTTTTCAATCTCTCAATTGAAACGTGAGTATATACCTGTGTGGTTGAAAGTGATGAATGTCCCAACATTTCGCTAACTGATGAAATATCCGCACCATTATCTAGCAGATGAGTAGCGAAAGTGTGGCGTAGAGTGTGTGGTGATTTTTGTTTCACTCCCGATTTGCCTTGCATTAGCTTATTAACTATTCTATAAGCTGCCACAGCATCAAGTTCTTTGCCCAATTTTGTTATAAAAAGTGAATTATTTGGAGTAAAAATATTTTTATATCGGAAATTCACATAATCCGTAATTGCTTCAAGAGCTTTTGCTCCAATTGGCACAATGCGTTCTTTATTGCCTTTGCCAAGCACTTTCACGTGTGCATCGCAGAAATTAATTGTAGTCAATCTCAGCTGTAAAACTTCGGAAATTCTAAGCCCAGAAGAATAAATCAGCTCAACTAATGCCTTATCTCTCTTGCCATCGAATGTATTTGTATCAATTGAATTTAGCATTTCTTCCATTTCATTTTTAGATAAGTATGAAGGTAGTTTTTGTTCTCGTTTGGGTGTGGAAATAACCGATGTAGGGTTAATTGCCACAAGTCCTTTCTTTTTCAGGTATTTAAAGAATGATTTCACAGCGGATATTTTCAAACGGATTGAATTTTTATTCAAACCTCTATCGTATAAAAAGCCAAGGAATGGCTTTATATCATCTGTTTCAATCTCGTTAACATTAGGATTTGTTTTGAATTCCAAATTGAAATATTCCACAAACTGCACTAATGCTGTTGAGTATGTAATCATAGTTTTTTGAGAGTATCCTTTTTCAGATTCGCAATAACTAATGAATGAATCTATAGCTAAATTTATTTCCATATTGACTATTATTCAATTATTAAGCCAAGTTTTATGAATAAGTCTATAATTATGTTGAATTAAATAAAATTAATTTCTTATTTTAGTTAAAACAGATTAATAAAAATGCGTAATAAGACAATGAAACTTTTAAAATTAATATTTTGCTTTACTCTGCTAAGTATCTCTTTGCAGGCACAATATAACATTCCAGATATAGCCAGCCCAGGTATGAATGTATATATGGAAATTATTGGCAAAGTAGCCGAAAAGGGCTATTTTGGAGCCGATGGTTTTTATTTGAACAATGCAACTTCAGCATTAAGAATAGTTTACAACGACCCGTCCGATGCGGCAAAAGTAACATTCGGCCCACTTATAGTGAGCTGGGGAGGTAGATTATTATCTACTCAAGTATTTGTAAATCCTGCTTTAAGCTCACAAATTCCTAGTTGGGATTATAATTTGAATGGTCCTTCTTGGAATGTTAATTTTAGAGTAGTTAGAAACACTGGTGAAGAATCAAAAGGATTTAATTTATTTTTAGTTCAGCCGTTTAAATTGGGTGATATTTCTTCGAATGGCGAAAGAGTTTTTGGAAATGGAACATTGGGCAAACGCTCTCCTCGTGGAGCAATGATTATTGATTCACTAATTATGCCTCCAAGTGCTACTTATACAGTATCTACAGCTGATTGCGATGGACAAGCAACTGGAAACCAAGGTTATTTGCCATTTGTCTTGCTTTCCAAAGGAAATATTAAAGCTGGTGTTGGTACAACAATCAACATGAGTGCTAATAGCTCAAATGGTGGAGCTGGTGCTGGTGGTGGAGCTGGACGACACGTTGATCAGACGTTAGGGAATGTGACTGCCTCAGATGGTGGTAATGGCTTTACTGGTGGTGGCCCTGGTGGAAAAAATGGCGGTGGTAGCACTAAAGCAAATGGAGGAGTAGGTACTGGAAACACTTACTTGACAAGCTTTGGCGGTCCTTCGCTTAATGAAGTTGTGGGAGGTTATTCGAATATCAATGTATGGGAAAGTGCTGGTGGCGGAACTGGTCATCCATTTGGAACTTCGGGTTTAGGTTGCGACAATGGACCATTGTGCGATCCTATTGGCGGCTATGGTGGTGGCTCTGGTGCTAAAGATTTATTTGCTGGCGGTGGAGGCGGCTTTGCTACTAATGGAGTAAATGGAGTTGGCACTAACGGAGGAAAAGCAGTTGGTAATCTATTTTGTATTCCTATAGCTGGTGGCTCTGGTGGTGGTGGCGGAAATCCTAAAGCTACATTATTTAGTGTTTATGCTGGCTATGGCGGCGGTGGTGGTGGTTCTATTCGCTTATCTGCTTTGGAAATAAATAATTTACAGATATTTGCGAACGGTGCAAATGGTGAAACTGCTGGTAGTGCTAATTACCATGGTGGTGGCGGCTCTGGTGGTTCTATTGAAATTTATAGTAAAACTAGTGCTAGTGGATTTGCTCAAGTAACTGGTGGCAAATCTAACAATGCTCAAACTGGTGGCGATGGTAGAATAAGAATTGACGTACCAAATGCTTCTGTTACTAAAGCTACAGCAAATGCAACATTGTTTTCTGGATTTACTTCTGATACAAGCCATTTTGTGAAACAAAAATTCCAATTAAAAGGAAAAGTATTTGCTGATGCTTCAAATCCTGTAGATAAAATCAATATATATTTAAAACCACTATCGAAAGATTGGGTTTTCCTTGGCGTAGCAACTAGATTAGGTACAGATTGGAATATCAATATTGACGTTTCGAACGAAACAGATAGAACTTTCTATGTGGTAGCTGTAGCTGAAATGCAAAATAATTTAGTAAATGATTTTGAATTTAAGCCAAAATTTATTCTTTCTCAAGCTGCTGCAAATGTGCTTTCTATAGATATTGCTCCAGATATTAGTTCTGTAAAAAAAGTGCAAATGAAAGCTTATTCTTGCGACAAAAGAATTTATACTGACTCACTTTGGGTTGTGAATCCTGGAACTGATACATTGAGATTCACTCCAGCTAATTTTTGGAAAAACTCATCGAACGGATTTCAATTAACCACACCTTCTACTAAATTGGCAGTTGCTCCGAAAGATTCTGTAAAGCTTAGGTTTTCTTTTGATTTCAATGGCAATATGCAAGGTACTTATAGCAATACTTTTCAAATATTTCCTGAGTATGTGCCAGACCCACTTAAAATGCAGTGGGAAATTGAATTTGTTATGAATATCCTTGATATGAGTGTTGTGTTTAAAGACTCAAAGACTAAAGCTATAATTGACACTTTGAAATTTCCAAACTCTTGTGCTGGCAGAATAGATACACTTACAGTTGATTTATTCAATCCACTAAATGAGGAAATGAGAATTACGGAATATAAAATTGGAAGCTTCAAAGATGGAAATTTTGAAAAAGTTGCCTATTTTACTCCTTTTATGTTCAACAATAGAATACCTGTTAGCGGCTCTAGTAGCACCACAACTTTAAGAATTATTTTCGAGGACGTAAGTAAAAATGGAGCTAGTATATCGAGTATGTTTTACATTTATAATGATAAGTGTAAGGAACCTGCCGACTCAATCCTAGTGTTTATTTATGTGCAGAAAACTCAAATCGCTCAGCTCAATGCAGCACAAAATAATTTTGGCAATGTGAGAATTGGCGATAAATTAGTTAAAACATTAAGATTTCAAAATACTGGTACAAGTAATGCAGATTTAAAATCTATAATACAGTCTATGAATAAATTTAAGATTCTGACAACACGTCCTAAGTTACCTCATTTATTACTTTCGAATGAAATAATAGAAGTAGATGTGGAATACTCCCCTACTAATGAAATTGCAGATTTGGATAGTTTTAGATTGTTTTCAGCACCAACGGATTCGAGTTGCGATGCTAATTTTCTCGCAGTTGTGCAAGGCAAAGGCACTAAGTCAACTATTAATTACCCAAGTGCTTTGCAAGACTTTGGCAAAATATTACATTGCTTTTCATCTCCATCTAAGAATATCCCAATTGGTAATGATATTTCATCGCCCACAACATTTAGAATACTTGGCGATGATTTGATTGGGCCTGGAAAAGCAGCTTTCACTATTTCTAACCGCCCAGCAAAATCTTTATTTAATCCAGGAGAATCCGATGTGTATGTCATTACTTACAAACCAAATAAAACTGCTGGTGGAATTAGTATTGCTTCTTTATTAATCTATACAGATGACCCAAGTTCTCGCACAATTACGATCAATTTGAGCGGTGAATTGGAATTGCTAAATGTAACTTCAGTGCCTGCTAAAATATTTAACTTTGGCAATATTCCACTAGGTTCAACGAGTCCAATTACAAATCTTAGCTTGACAAACAACTCTACTTTCAAACGTTCTGTTGTTAGTATTAGCAAACCGATAGAGATTAATGTTACACCAACTACTAATAATCTTGCACCAAATGGTGGGAATTCAATTTTCGATGTATCTTTCACACCAACACAAGAAGGAGCTTTTTCTTCTACATTCCAAGTGCTTTTCGGTGGAACTGATTGCAATGATACAATTATTTACGAAGTGAATGGAGTTGGGCTTAAAGGCGATGTGAAAGTTACTGGTAGCTTAGATTTTGGAATATTAAATTATTGCCAAATTCCACAGCTAACTCCAAAAATAGAAAACACAGGCGATGCTCCAATAAGAATAGATAGTGTTTATTTATCAGGTGCAGATGCTGAGCACTTTAATTTAGTGAACATTTTCAACGGTGTAACTATTCAAATCAAAGGCGAAAGTGTTACTCAGAATTATATCTTCGATCCAGTACCTCCAAGGCAATATAGAGTTTATAATGCCCAATTAAATATTGATTTCACTGTTAATGGTCAGAAACAAACATTCAAGCAGCCAACAAGGGCAGAAGTGAGAACTGGATTTTTAGCTTTAGTTCGACCTATAGATTTCCAAAATGTAATTATTGGCGACAAAAAAATATTGGCTTATACAATCTATAAAGACACTGCTTGCAAATGGGATGTTACAATAAAAAAACTAACAAGTGTGAACGACCCAGAATGGATTAACAACGTTACTTCAATAGAAGATAAATTATTGGTGGATTCAATTTTTGGCTTAATGACTTTGCAACCAACTACACAAGGTGCAAAAACATTCAGAACTGATTTTGAATTTGATATGTCTGCAAATTGTTTGGATAATAGTTATTTCACATTTATTGGTAGTGCTTCGCCTGCTGCATCTATTCGCATTACAATGCCTAAACTGGAAGCCGACCCAACTGAAAAGAATTATCAAATTCCGATAAGTGCTTTAATTTTCGATGGAGTGGATTCAATAAGCGGCTTAACAATTAGCAATTTGCAATTGAAATTCGATCAATCATTGTTCTATCCGAAATCATTATCTAAGGGTAAAATAATTAGTTATAATACTATTGGCAATGATTTGGAAATCAAATTGGAAATTGATAGCATTAACTTAAACAGAAATGAAAAAGTAATTACTTATTTAATTGGCGATGTATTGCTTGGCAATAAAGAGCTAACACCAATCATTATTGATTCTGTTATTTATGTACAGAAAAATTTAGTAAATAAAATAGAACCAATTGCAGGCGAATTGAAAATTAAAATTTGCAAAGAAGGTGGCAATAGATTGCTTGAGCAAACTAAACCAATCCAAATTAAAACATTGCAACAAAAAGAAAAAATTGATTTAAATTTAGTTCTCCCAGAAGTAAGCGATTACACCTTGGAGCTAATGGATACAAAAGGTTCTCAATTGCAATTATTTAAGTTTACTCGAAGTATCACCGATGCAAATACAAAATTTATGTCCATAGACATAAGAGATGTTAGTGCAGGAGCATATTATTTAATACTACGCTCACAAAACAAATTCACAACTGAACCAATTTTAATAATTAAATAGTATATCAAAAAAACACAACTGAATGAAAAGAATATTTATTTTACTAATGATACTAAGCGTGTCATTAGTAGCAGCAAAAGAAAGTGATACTTTAGTTTATAGAATTGGGGTCTTTGGAGGGTTTGGATTGAATTTCCATTCTGCCGACTTTGCAAAATTGAAAGGAGTGCCAAACTGCTGTCAAAATTTTACTGGTGGCAGCGGAAGTGCCATTGGCGGTGGGCTTCTGTTTGATTTGCCTATCAACAACTTTTATACTTTTAATTTGAATCTACGCTATTCAGGGCTTGATGGCAATTTAGATATAAAGAACAAACCAATTGGACAAACTATAGTTCAAGATTTGGTTCAAAGCAATAAAGTCAAAACTATGGACGTTACAGTAGATCATAACTTAGCGGCTTCAATGCCAACAATTTTTTTGAACCCAAATGTATTTTATTCAGTTACAAGTAAGTTTGAAGTGGGCTTGGGTTTGAGCTTTGCTTATATGTTAAGCCCAAGTTTCAGCCAAAAAGAAGTGATTATTCAGCCCCAAACTGTTACTTTTTTAGATGGTAAATATTCGAGAAATGAATTTACAAATCAGGCATTGACCGATGCGAATACTTTTCTTGTGTATCCCACACTTACTGCAAGATACAGAATGAAAGTAGGCAAGAAATTCGATTTATTACCTTATGCTTCTTTTAATTATGGGATAATGAATGTATCATCAGTATCTTGGTCTGTTAGTCAATTAGATTTGGGATTGGCTTTGGCTTATAATTCATACAAATCATTGCCTTTAACTCAGAAATATGACACAATTATACGCAGAGATACTGTAACAAAAGAAATTGCTGGACTGGCAAAACAAGAAGTAAAATTTATTTCGACAAATGCTAAAAATAGTAAAATTGAAAACGATGAATATTCTTTGGAAACTACAGAAATCAATGAGAATTATGAACTTAACTTACCCAGAAAAACTAGTTTGAACTTCGACTTCACAGTGAATGGCGTTAATGAAAAAGGAGAAGTGCAATCTGTCCCAACTCTTGTGATAGAAGAAATGGAAACAGCAGAGAGCTTCCCTTTGCTGCCATATACTTTTTTCAAAGATGGAGATAGCGATTTAGCTCAAACTGAAACAAATGTATTGAATGAAAAAGAAATTGCAGATTTTGATTTGTCAAAATTGAAATGGAACACTCTCGATATTTATAAAGATGTAGTGAACATAATTGGCTTTAGAATGAAAAAGAATTCTGCAATTAATATTTCAATTACTGGTTGTAATGCAAATGTTGGAACTGAAGCTAATAATTTAACTCTATCGGAAGCAAGAGCTAATTCAATAGCCGATTATTTAATTAACAATTGGAAAATCAGCAAGAATAGAATTACTATTAAAAAACAAAACCTTCCAAATAGCCCTGGTAAAAGTGATGACGACAGAGGTGCTTCTGAAAATAGAAGAGTTGAAATTGCATCAGCTAATTTTGATTTGATGAAACCTGTAGAGCTAAGAGAAATTACTCGAAAAAGCAATCCTCCGATAATTGCTATTAAGCCAAGTGGTGTTGCCGAAGCTGGAGAATATGATTGGTCAATGTCGGTGGCACAAAACAACAAACTTCTCAGAAATTATACAGGTAAGAACGAAACTAAGCAATTAGATTGGGCTGTAATAGAAGAACCTATTCCTCAGTTGGAAACACCGATTGAATTCAAACTAAATGTAAAAGATAAGTATGGCTACGAGCAAGAAGTTGTGAAGCAATTACAAATTGAACAGCTTACAATCAAGAAAAAACGTGAAGTGCTTAAAGATGATAAAATTATTGAAAAATACGCATTGATTGTTTTTGATTTCGATCAAGCTAAAGTAAATGCAATTCAAAAGAATATTTTAAATAGCATTAAACCAAAAATCAAACCTAACTCAATTGTAACAATAGCTGGATATACAGACGTTTTAGGCGATGAACAATATAACTTTGAACTTGCTTCCCGTAGAACTAAAGAAGTGGCGAATTATTTAGAACTTCCCAACGCAATTCTACAACCAATTGGCAATAAAGAATTACTTTACGACAATTCAACTCCGCAAGGAAGAAGCTATTCTCGTACTGTGAAAATTATAATTGAAACGCCAGTAAAATAAAACTATTTAAAGAATAAACTATAACGTGAATTTAATGAAGATAACCTTCTATTAAATTCACGTTTTTATCTTGACTCTCAAAGTTAATTGGTATCTTTAAAGTAAACTTAGAACCTTCGCCTTCCACAGATTCAAATGAAATTTGACCACTCAATACTTCAATATATTTTTTTGCTATTGATAGCCCAAGCCCAGTCCCATTTATTGTCCCAACATTTCTTCCACGGAAGAATGGGCTAAAAAGATGCTTAGTATCATTTTCGGAAATACCTATTCCAAAATCTTGAACAGTGATGAAGAAATTAAAATTATCGTCGCTCAAGGTTATTATTATTTCTGATTGAGGATAAGAATATTTCATTGCATTTGTCAATAAATTATTCAAAATAATTGAAAGCATATTCGAATCAGAAATTATTTTCAAATCTTGCGATAAATCAATCAAATTGAATTGTTGATTTTTGTCGGAAATTTGCTTTTTCTCATCAATAATTTCCACTAATAAGTTCATTAAAGTAAACTTAGAAATATAAACATTTAATTTGCCAGCATCAATTTTTCCGATTGTGAGAATATCTTCTAAAAGTACAGTCATATCTTTTACAGATTTTTGGATTTTCCAAAGTTGATTTCTCATTTTTTCCAAATCTGAAATTTCGGAGTATTTCTCGATTAAAAATGTAGAATGAAGAATTACTGTGAGCGGAGTACGGTATTCGTGTGAAACAATTGAAATAAATTTACTTTTCAATTCATTGACTTCTTTTTCTTTGGACAATGCAATTTTCATTTCATAATTCACATTTTCAAGCTCTATATAAGCAATTTGTAGCTTAGCTTCTGTTTCATTCTTTCTTTGAATTTCTTCTTTAAGTTCGTTTGTTCTTTGTTCCACAATTTGTTCCAAATTCTTATTTTGGTGGTCTAACAGCTGAATAGAGTTATTAATCTTACCAGACATTTTGTTGAACATATTTGCTAATTCAGCAATCTCATCATTGGAATTCACACTCACACTATGTGCATAATTCCCTTCAATAATATACTGACTTGCTTTCACTAATTCAAGAATTGGTCTTGTAAGAGTTTTACTTAAAACAACAGCAGCAAAAAAGCAACTAAACAAGGACACAAAACTAAGCACTATTTGCAAGTTTTGAATTTGGTTATATTTGTTTTCTTGCTTCAAAGAAATTGTTGTGATTATTGTGTTTAACTTTTGTTCTTCGTTTTCAATATCTTTTTCTAAAATGCTTATTCGTTGCAATACATTTACAAATTTTTTGAAAGAAATCAAGTAATTATCAGCCAATTGATTGATTTTCTTAATCTTAGCTTCGTCATAAGATTTTTCTGAAACTTTGTCTTTTAAACTAGCAATAAAAGAATTAACATTTGTTACGTAGTTATTTGAGCCACGCAAAAGAAAATCCTTTTCTCTTCGCCTTGCTTGAAGCAATTCCACAAGTAAATCATTATCATAAGTCTTATATAGTATTTCCTCTATGGTATGGATGTCGTTCCGGAAATCTCCTTCTATTCCTTCATTCTCGTTCAAACCTCGCTCTTGATACAATTCAACTAACTCATTAATTTTTGCAGAAAATAGTTTCTGCTCATATCTGAAATTCACCACATCGGCATCGCCAATATTTTGCTTAAGAATGCTATCATTTACAGAAATGTATTGCTTAATCACACCAATTAGGTTGAAATTTCTGTTTTTTGAAAATTCAATTCTATCTTTTGTCAAAGAAAGAATATTGACATAGACCTGATTTAACTGATTGTATTTAAAGTTAACCTCTTGCGAATAAAGAAGAAATGCAACAAAGAAAACCAATGCGATTAAGAAGATTGAACAAAGTAGCATTAGTTTTGTGAAAATGGAAATTCGGAGACGATTCATTTTTTCTAGATAATTTTTGAAATATCATACAAGTTAGTATTTCAGTTTATAGTTATAATGAAGATTTTGTTAATTTTGAGTAAACAACAAAAGAATTTATGAAAAACTTAATTATTGTACAGAACAAATCAGAATTTGGAGCTGGGACTCGTGGCTCAAGTTTAGGAATAGATGCCCTTAAATTTGCAGCATTCGATGCTGGTTATGAAACTTATTTCAATATAAAGAAAGTCAAGATTGAAGGGCAAATCAATAAACTAACAAAAAAGTTTAGATTTAAGTATGCCAAAAGAATTGATGAAATAATCAATACATACAAAAAAGTTGATAAATCTTTGTCGAAATTTCTCGATAAAAACCACTTCCCGATTTTCTTTTCTGGCGACCATTCCTATTCTCCTTCTTATATAAACTCACTTAGAAAAATCCACAACTACAAGAATATAGGTATAGTTTGGATAGATGCACACACTGATTTGCACTCTCCATACACCACACCAAGCGGGAATATGCACGGGATGTCGCTTGCTATAGCTATCGGCGATGATAACAAAGAGTTTCAACGAAATGCTTTGGATCAGCCAGCAATTGAAAAATGGAACTCTTTGAAAAAACTAATCAAAAAAAACTTAATCAATCCAAAGAATATAGTTTTTATTGGAACTCGCGACAAAGAACCAGAAGAAGAAGCAATTCTGAAAAAATATAAAATCACTGAAATCTCTGTGAAGGACATCAGGAAAGACTTCGACAAATCAATGAAACTTATTGAGTCAAAATTAGTAGACT
The DNA here is from genome assembly GCA_964650885.1 of uncultured Hyphomicrobiales bacterium. Taxonomy (GTDB): domain Bacteria; phylum Bacteroidota; class Ignavibacteria; order Kapaibacteriales; family UBA2268; genus JAPLFM01. The sequence continues at coordinate 13,230 of CAZYXG010000003.1, forward strand.
TAGATGCAGTCTTTGTCTCTTTCGATGTGGACTGTCTCGACCCTGAGAAAGTTTCCCCTGGGACAGGTACACCAGTAAAAAATGGTTTCAAATTGAGTGAAGCAAGCAAAATTGTGGCTAAACTTGCCAAGTTGAAAAATATTTGTGGATTTGAGATGGTGGAAATAAATCCACTTTTGGATAACAATAAAAATTCAATGGCAACGGCTGCACTTAATATCCTTCAGAATTTTATTAATAATTATCAGAAATAGAAAATGAAACAAATATCATTATACTTTTTTTTGCTTTGTCAATTTAGCATAATGCTATTTGCTGAAAACTACATTCTTAAGATAAATCAAAGTTCTGCAAAACAAAATCAGCTCCAAAGTCTAAATGGCAAGCTATATAAAGTATTGAAAAAATCTCACACAAAGTCCAACACAACTTTGAGTAATAATTCTGCACTAAATGAACTTGATAAATATTATACATTCAGTGGCAACCCCAGCGAATTAGCAGATTTGAAAAAAGTAATCGAAATAGAAGAAATAGAAACAAACTATATCTATAAAATTGAAACGGATTGCTTTCCCGAACCAAAAGATAAGCTATACACAGAGCAATGGGCTTTAAAATCTGTTAATGCCTTGAAAGCATGGCAATTTGCTTCTGGGAAAGGAGTGAAAGTTGCTGTAATTGATACTGGTATTGATTACAACAATAAACAACTCAAATCCAACCTTTGGATTAATGAAAAAGAAGACCTCAATAATAATGGCACATTTGAACCTTGGAGCAATTCAGAAACTATAGAAGGAGTTTCTGGGGATTTTAATGGTATTGATGATGATGGAAATGGGTATGCCGATGATGTGATTGGCTATGATTTTGTGAACCAGTATATAATGAATATTGGCGATGCACAAGAAATTGATTCCGACCCACAAGATGAAAATGGACACGGAACTAGTGTTTCTGGAGTGATTGCAGCAAAAAAAGACGAAGAAGGAATAATTGGGCTTGCCTTCGATAGCCGAATAATGACATTAAGGGCATTCGATGTTAGTGGCAATGCAGAAAGCGATGATATAGCAGCAGCTATAATTTATGCAGCAAGCAATGGAGCAAAAGTTTTAAACCTTAGTTTTGGTGAAGTTTTTGAATCGGGCTTAATTCGTTCCGCTATTAAATATGCAAATAGTATGGGTGCAATTGTTGTGGCTGCTGCTGGAAATAATAATTGGAGTAATCCTCATTTTCCTTCCGATTTCGATGAAGTAATGTCTGTTTCAGGTATTGACCAAAATAATAATAAATATGGCTCTGGAAATTATGGCAATTTTATATCAATTGTGGCTCCAGCAAGCAATATATTAACTCTTGATCTTGGCAATAAAACTAAAAATATAGCAGGCACTTCATTTGCCACACCTTATGTGGCAGCTACAGCTGCACTATTGCTTGAATTAAATCCAAATTTAACTCACAACCAAATTAGGTCTATATTGGAATCCAATGCAAATGATGCTGGCAAACAAGGATGGGACTCAGTTTTTGGAGCTGGCAGATTGAATGCTGGCAATGCACTTGAGAATTTTACTGTGTCTAATATCGAAATCAAAGGCATTTCAAACGACAACTTCTATAATTTAAATAAAGAAAATATTACATTTGAAATAACTGCTACAAATCCATTATTGGAATCTCAAACTCTATATCTTGGGGTGGGTGAAACTCCACAAGAATGGCAAACTGTTTATAGCTCAAATGAAAATTTATACAATAACAAAACAGTTTTTAATAATAATACAATTATTGGGAATATAAACTTATCTGATACACTTTATACTTTGCGATTCGTGCAGAAATTAAAGAATTTGAATACATTGGAACGCAGGCTAAACTTCAATTTAGTAAGCAAAGATGCAAATGAAATACTTTATTCAAACTTACTTTATTCCTTATTTGAAGATAAGTATGTACAAGTCTTTTCAGCAGTCACAAGTTTCAAATCAAATTTTAGTGTACGAGTAGTAAATAAATTAAATCAGACCTACACTACTTATGAAGAATATGAAAAGAAAAGTAATTTTCATACTGTTTTAATTAAAGATATTATTGATTTAAAAAAACAAGATGTTTATTTTATAGCAACTATTGGACAAGATTCCACAATTCAGCCCTTGGTTAATTTGCAGCCAGGCCCAAGCTATAATAGTCTTATACCATTAATGAATATGCAAGAAAAGAAATATAATTTACCTTTTGTATTTCTAAATAGTAATGTTTCCGATAAGTTGTATGAGGGCTTCAGCTCTATAGCTACGAATGATTTTGATAATTTGGGCTATGGCAGAACAAGAACATTTGCTTTCGATAAAACTAAAAATGAATTCATAGCAAAGGACAGTTCCGATAACTTTTATATTCCCGTTGGTTTTGGAGATTCAAATAAAGATGGTATAGAAGAAGTGTATCAAACGGGTGATTTCTCAAACATACTAACTCAAGCAGCTCAAAAGAATGGCAATCCATTTAGTAAATTGCTGTATCAAGCCGACGGAACTACAAAAGCAGGTGGCTCGAAAATGTATGATCTTGATGCCGATGGAAGCCCAGAGCTCATTGGTAGAAACGATTCGGCATATTATTCCATTAAATTCAATGGTGGCTATCAGCAATTAGATATTGCCAAAATGCCTAAAGGAATAAGAGGTGCAAACTCAATTGATAAAGCGTCTGCTGTGGGCGATTTTGATGGCGATGGTAAAAATGAACTTGCATTTATGAATGAGCAAGGCATGCTTTATGTTTTTGAATATTCAAATGGCAATTATAATTTGGAATTTGTTGATTCTAACAAGTACTCACAATCTTCGCAATATCTTGTTAGTGGTGATGTAGATGGTGATGGTAAAAATGATTTAATTACATTAACAAACACTCCTGTTCCATTTTATTCAATAGTAAATGGTTATGATGAGCTTTGGCATCTGCGAGTGTATAAAAGTAATTCAGAAAATAATTATACATTGAGTTATAATAACTACATCTATGGTGTGAGAGTTGGATATATAAACAAAGTCAATCAATTCTATAAAAATAGTTTGGCGGTTGGTAATTTATCATCTAGTAAGGGTGATGAAGTAGTAGTTTCAATTTTCCCAAATATATATATTTTTAATAAAGGTAGTAATTTGGGTTATTTAGAGCCAATACATTTTGAAAAAAATTCATTTTCTTCTGGGATGTTAATTTATGATTTTGATAAAAACGGCACAAATGAATTAGGTTTCACTTCATTTGCAGGAACTAAATTCATAGAAAGTGACCCAAATGCAAATATAAAACCAAGAATTAGAAAAGCATACTCAATAACTAATAATAGATTAAGAATAGAATTGAATGAATCTATAGCTTCTGCAAACCACGTAGAATATCGCTTATTGGGTGATTCTATTTGGACTGTGAGAAAAAAGATAAGTCAATTTAGTAGCAATATTATAAATATTGATAGCTTGCAAATAGATAAACTTTACGAAGTGAGAGTTCAATTTGATTACGTCAACTCACAGCAAGTTATTGAGCTAAGTCAATATTCTGATACATTAATAATGCTACCTCATTTCCCGTATAGTGTAAAGAAAATTGATGTTATAGATAATAAAATCTACCTTAAATTTAATGGAGCATTGCCAACAACATTTATTGAAAATTCAATTGCCAACGTTAGACTAAATGGCTTCTTTCTTTCAATTCAGAACATTATCACTAAAGGCGATAGCACAGCTGTGATTAGCTTTATAGACAACACACCACTTGCAAATGGTCAATTATATGTAAATTTAAAAGCTTTGGAAGACAGATTTTCTACTTTAACAATTCCATTCGATTCTACATTTCTATACTCTAGTGCAGATGTAAGTTCTAAATTCTTTATAAAGTCATTCGAAGTTCTAAAAGATGGTTCAAATAAAGTGAAAATATACTTTAACAAATCAATTGCAACTTCTATTGATTTGTCAAAATTTGAAATTGCAAACAATGGGAAGATTGAATCATTCAGTGTAGTTGATTCTACTCTTTATTTAGAGTTAAGCTCTGAAACAATTCAATATAACAAAGGCAGCTACGTAAAAATTACACTCAATGGGCTGAAAGACACTGATGGTTTGCTAATTGACGACAATTCGAAATCAATATTAATTGGTTCTGCACCAAATAATTTAAGCAATATTTATATCTATCCACAGCCAGTGAAGCTCTCTGCTTGCGATAGAGTAACGTTTGGAAATATTTCTCCAAAATCAAAAATTACAATAATGGATATTGATGGCACATTCATTCAAACTTTGAATGAATATGATGCCAACGGTGGAACAGAATGGAATTTACTCAAATCAAATGGCGAAAGGATAAAACCAGGAATTTACTTATTCAAAGTTGAAAGTGAGGATTCCAAAGTAAGTCAATCGGATTTGATTAAGTTTGCTATTCTTCCTTAAGCTGTTTCATAATCACTAACTTTTCATAGCTCATTTCTTTTATTGCATTGAGCACTCCACCAATTCCAAGTCCAGAGTGCTTTAAACCACCAAATGGCATCCAGTCCACTCTGAATGCAGTTGATTCGTTAATTAAAACTGCTTTTGAATAAATATTATCTGCATAATGCAAACAAGTATTGATATTGCGACTATAAATACTTGTTTGAAAAGCAAATTCCATAGTATTTACCTTTTCAATCACTTTATCTAAATCAGAATATTCAATCAAACAAACCACTGGACCAAATACTTCATTGCTCATTATTTTAGAATTCTCTGGCACATTCATTAGAATTGTAGGAGCTATTGTTGATTCGTCTATTTTACCTTGAAGTAAATAATTTGCACCGCAATCTATAGCATTTTCAATTAAATCAACAATTCGCATTTTCTCGGATTGATTAATAATTGCACCTATATCAGTATCTTTATTTATTGGATTGCCAGTTACAAGTTTTTGTACTTCTGTTAATAAACTTATCCTAAAAGTTTCTGCAATATCTTTATTTACATATACTAATTGACTTGAAACACATACTTGCCCAGCATGGTAAAATCCACCTTTGGTAATAGATGTTACGGCATTTTGTAAGTCAACATCTTTATCAACGACAGCAACGGCTATTCCACCCAGTTCCAAACCAATCCGAGTACCTTTGGCAGCAATTCTTCTTACATTCCAGCCAACTTCAACACTTCCAATGAATGAGATATAATTGATTTGTGTAGATTTCACCAAAAATTCAATTTCGCTTGCTTTACAGTTGATTACACTTATAGCTCTTTTGTCCGCTCCAGCTTCGTAGAATAATTCAACAAGTTTGCTGCAGCAAATAGGAGTTTGACTTGCTGGTTTTATAATTGTGCAGTTCCCTGCTGCAAAAGAAGTTCCAAGCTGATGTGCAATTAAATTCAAAGGATGATTGAAAGCAGAAATTGCAAGTACTATACCAATTGGTTCATATTTACAAAAATTATGATATCTATTTGGGTTGTCATTCAAATCTAATCTGATTTGATCACTTACTAAATTTTGAATTTCCCTAGCACAAGTTCTCAAAGTTATTACTGCTCTCTTTGCTTCCACCAATGCGTCTTTTAGCGGTTTGCCACCTTCAAGTGCAATTAGTTGAGCAAATTCCCCTAATTTGTTTTCTACTAACAATGCCACTTTGTTCAATATTTCTGCTTTTGCAAAAGCAGACATTTTACCAATTTTTTGCTTTGCTTCTAAAGCATTGCTCAAAGCTTTTGCCATATCTTCTTGACTTGCAGTTTCTATATTTGCAAGCAATTGCTTATCATAAGGAGAATAAACAGAAGATAGATTATTGCCAGATGTTGCATCAAGGATTTGCTTAGGTATTTTCAAAGGTAGATTTGGCAAAAATTCCATTTTTTCCTCAAAAATTTAATAAACTTTCAATAAATTATGTAACTTATTTATTAAATTACGTTAATTTAATTTTGATATTTCGCAAAATATCAATAATTTACGTAAAATAAAATTAAATAAAAGACAAAACATGAAAAAATTTCTTCTTATTATCTTTATTCTTGCTATTTCAGCAAGTTATGCACAACCTTGGATGCAAAAATTTGAAAACAAAGAAAATCCAAATTTCTTTGAAATTGAGAAAGAATTTAATGATTATTGGGTAGGTAAGGACTTCAAAGTCAAAGCTTCTGGCTGGAAACCATTCAAAAGATGGTTAGAATTTTGGCGCCCAAGAGTGGATAATAATGGAGAATTCCCCAAAGTCAATAATGAATTTTTTGCATTAAGAGACTTAGAAAAGCAAAACAAATCAAACGGTGTGCAAGCAGCTTCAAATTGGACTTTACTTGGGCCTACAACTTCCAATGGTGGTTATGGTGGTATTGGTAGAGTAAATTGTGTTAGAGTAAATCAATCAAATGGCTTTATTTGGGCTGGTGCTGCCGCTGGTGGAGTATGGAAAAGCACAAATAGCGGAGCAACTTGGTCAACAGTTACAGACAATATTAGTATAATTAATTCACTTGGAGTTAGCGATATAGCTATTCACCCAACTAATAGCAATATTATGTATATCGCAACTGGCGATATGGATGGTGGTAATACAAAGTCAATTGGAGTGATGAAATCTACCGATGCTGGAAGCACTTGGGCTACTACTGGTCTTAGCTTCACTGTTAACCAAGGACGCTATATTGGTAAATTATTAATTAATCCATCGAATCCTAATATTCTTTTAGCTGCTGGTAATGCTGGGACGTATCGCTCAACAGATGCAGGAAACACTTGGACAACAACATCTGCAAATAATGTGAAAGATATGGAGTTTTATCCTGGTAATCCCGCTATTGTTTATGCTTCAGGTTCAAAATTTTATCGTTCATCAAATAATGGGCAAACTTGGATACAAATCACAAGTGGTTTGGCAAATGATATTCAGCGAGCTTCTATTGCTGTAACAGCTGCTAATCCAGATTATGTTTATATATTAGCTACAAATACTAGTTCTTACTTTAAAGCTCTTTATCGCTCTACAGATGGTGGAGTCAATTTCACAACTCAATCTACAACTCCAAACATTATGGGTTATGAGTTAAACGGAAGTGGAACGGGTGGTCAGGGCTGGTATGACAACTGTATTGCAGTGAATCCAAACAATGCGAATGAAGTTTATATTGGTGGAATCAACATTTGGAAATCTACAAATGGTGGAGTGAATTGGACAATTAAAACATTTTGGTATTTCCAGAATGGATATGCTGAAGTCCATGCAGACCAACACGATCTCTGGTTTGATAATAGTACTGGTTATTTATATAGTGGTAATGATGGTGGAGTTTATCGTTCCACGAATAATGGAGACAATTGGAGCTATATAAATAGCACTATGCCTATTACTCAATTTTATAAAATTTCGACTTCAAAAGTATCGACGCCAGTAACGATTGGTGGGACTCAAGATAATGGTACCAAACTTAGCTATAATGGGAACTGGACAGACGAAATTGGTGGCGATGGAATGGAATGTATAGTAAGTCATAGCAATTCTCTAGTTATTTATGGCTCAATATATTATGGGAATATTCAAAAATCTACAAATGGTGGTAATTCATTTAAGAAAATTAATGATTTAGATGGTAATAATAATTATGACCAAATCACTGAAACAGGCAATTGGGTCACACCATACATGTTAGCTCCAAACGATGCAAACACTCTTTACGTTGGCATGCTAAATCTTTGGAAATCAACAGATGCAGGGAATACTTTTGCAAAAATTACAACCATTACTACTGGTTCTAAAATAGCTATAATTGCTATTTCTTCTTCGGATCCTAATTATATTTATACTTCAACTGGTGGAAATTTGCGTTACACCAGCGATGGCGGAGACACTTGGAACGCTGCAGTCAAACCTGGTGGCAACACAATGACTTACCTAATAGTTGATAAGTTAAATCCATTAAAACTTTATGCAACTGTTTCAGGTTATACAAATAACGACAAAGCTTATTTATCAACTGATGGTGGGCTGACTTGGACAAACATAAGCTCTGGTTTGCCTAACGTGCCAGCAAATTGTATATACGAAACCGATTTACCTTCTAATAGATTTTTCGCAGGCACTGACATTGGAGTTTACAGATATAATGATGCAACTTCTGTTTGGGAGAATTTTAACAGCGGAATGCCAAGTGTTATTATTAATGAATTAGACCAACAAAAGCCATCTAATAGATTAATGGCTGGAACTTATGCCCGTGGTATTTATTATTTTGATTTGAATTCATTGCTTAATATAGTTGGTTCTCCTTCTCTCGTTTATCCTGCAAACTTAGATAGAGGCAGATTGAGAGATACTATTAAATTCTCTTGGTCAGCTGTTCCAAGTGCAACCACATATAACCTACAAGTTTCTACCTCAAATTCATTTATAAGTGGAAATATAATAAATCAATATGGAATTAATTTGCCTCAGTTTAATGCAAGCCAAATTGATACTGGTGTTGTCTATTATTGGAGAGTAAAAGCTTATACTGCTTCAGACTCTAGTGCTTGGTCTAGTGTGAATACATTCACAACTAAACTAAAAGCGCCATATCAGATTTATCCTGTTCAAAATGCCTTTGCAGTTCCATTATCAGGTAATTTTTTAACTACTCCAATTAATAATACAGAATCGTATAATGTATTTTTATTTGAAAGTGGGAACAACAATTCAACTACATTAACATCAGCATCTGCATCTGTTACATTTAGTGCATTAAAGCAAGGAACACAGTACAGCTGGATTGCTGCTGGATATTTGAATAATTTTAGTGGTTACGAAAGTAGTTCACAAACATTTACTACTATTTTGAATAGTGTAAATTTAACACTTCCTGCTAATAACAGTAAAGCTATTAATAATAGTACTACTTTTAGTTGGACACCAAATACATTCGCAACAAAATATTTAATCCAAATTTCTAAAGATACTGATTTTTCTAATATTTTAAAAACAGATTCAGTTCCTGGCATACAGTATAATATGAGTGGTTTGGAGTATTTTACTAAATACAACTGGAGAGTGAAAGCAATTAATAATGTTACTGAAAGTGCTTGGAGTAGCATATCAGCATTCACAACACAGATTCAACCGACATTACTGATTCAGCCAACAAACAGTGTTTATTTAAATAAGCAATCTATTGATTTCCTTTGGACAGATAGATTATCAGCAAGTAAATATTTAATCCAAATTTCAAAAGATTCTACATTTGCTACAACTGATTATTCTTCATCCACTTTCACTGCTTTGCAAACATTTAAAAACTTCGCTCCGAATGTTATTTATGCTTGGAGAGTTCGTGCAATCAATGGTTCAGATAGCTCTGATTGGTCTCCAGTTTGGAAATTCACAATCTATTTGGATAAAGCCAAATTGCTTACTCCAACAGATAAAAAAGAAAATATTGAAGTGAAAGACGTAACAATCAACTGGAATAAAGTTGCTTTTGCAAATGCTTACAAAGTATATTTTAGCGAGTCTCAACCTTTTGATACGACTAAGTTCACTCAAACTACAGACACATTTCTTGTGCCTACGAAAGTAGAAATGAATAAAAAATATTATTGGTCAGTTATTGGATTTAATACTAACAATCAATCTGATTCTATTAATACTTTTAGCTTTACAACTACTGCAGATAGACCAGTGCTAACTGCTCCTACTAATTTAGCTAAGAATATCAATAAAGACAATTTAATTTTTACTTGGACTAGCTTGAGCAACACAACAATTTATGAGCTTGTTTATTCAGACAAAGTTGATTTCACTGGTGGCAAACCAAATACAGACACAATCAAAACTAACATTGCAAGCCAAGCTGCAAACTTCACAACAAACTCTGGTAAAAAATACTACTGGAAAGTTAGGGCTTTAATAAATGGAGAATACACTAATTGGTCTGAAACTTGGGAATTTAAGACTTCATTGGAAATTGTGAAACAAGAATTGCCAATTGATAAAACAACAAATGTAGAATTGAAACCAAGTTTAACTTGGGAAACTACTAGCTCACCTTTTTATCAAGTTAATATTTCTGAATTTGCTGGGTTTAATCAATTCGATGAATACAATCTTTCAAGTTTGGAATTAAAGATTACGAATAAAAAGCTGAAACCACAAACAACATATTACTGGAAAGTTAGAGCAATATTCACAGATGATACTAGTAGTTGGTCTGAAGTTTGGACTTTCAAAACATTAAGACCAAACAATGTTTTAATTTCTCCATTGACCAATTTAAAACAACAAGATTTTGTTCAAAATTTAATTTGGGAAGCTAATCCTGATTTTGAAAGTTATAAACTTGAGTTAGCTAAAGATAGTTTGTTCGCAAATATAGTTGAGTCAACAGTTAAATCTGATAACTCTCATACTACTAAGAGACTTGATATAGAGACTAGATATTACTGGAGAGTTATTGCAGACTTGGGTAATTTAATAACTATCCCAAGTGAAGTTTGGAATTTCACTACAAAAGATTTAATGTCGGTAAATGAAGATAAAACTAAATTCTTCATTTCGCCAAACCCAGCTAATAACTATTTGAATCTGAATTTGCTCGTGAATGACGATACCGATTGGAGTTTTGAAATCATTGATATCACTAGCAAATCAATAATATCTGGCAATGTGAAATCTGGCTCAACTGTAATAGATTTACAAGGATTAGCAAATGGTAAATATTTCATTAAAGCTACTAATGGCAAATCAATTTATTCAGACAAATTTGATGTTAGCAAGTAATTGTTAAATTAATTTTTAATCAAAAGGGTTGGGCTTGCTCAACCCTTTTTTAGTTCCACAAACTTTAATCTATGAAAATTCTTTGGCACGAAAAATACGCCCATCCTTTGCCAAGAAACCATAAGTTCCCAATGGCAAAATATAATTTATTGCCAGTATATTTGATTACAAATAATATCATTTCAAAAGCAGATATGGTTATGCCTACTTTGCCAAATAATGATGATATTTTATTAGCACACACACAAGATTATTTTGATTCAGTAATAAACGGAACTATTCCTAGTGGAATACTTCGCAGAATTGGCTTTCCATACAGCAATGAATTAATTGAAAGAGAGCTGCTAATAATGCAAGGCAGTATAATGGCTGCGGAAATTGCACTATCGGAAGGTGTAGCTTTCAATATTGCAGGCGGAACACACCACGCATTTAGCAATAAAGGTGAAGGATTCTGCATATTTAATGATATGGCAATTGCAGCATTATATCTACTATATAAAAATCTAGCCAAGAAAGTACTAATTCTGGATTTAGATGTACATCAAGGCAATGGAACAGCTGAAATTTGCTCAAAGAATAAAGATATATTCACTTTCAGTATGCACGGAAAAGACAACTATCCCCTTGAAAAGGAGAATTCTACACTTGATATTGAACTACCAAATGGTATTGGGGATATTGAATATTTAGATTTATTAAGCCAAGGTTTAGAAGCTATTGAAAAAAGTCAATTTCAAGCAGATATTATACTTTATCAAAGCGGGGTGGACATACTTTCCACTGATAAATTCGGAAAACTCAATGTTAGCTTAGCGGCTTGCAAAAAAAGAGATGAAATGGTTTATGAATTTGCTAAAAAGAAAGGTACGCCAATTGCAGCAACTATGGGTGGTGGCTACTCCCCAAATATAGAAGATATAATCAAAGCCCATAGCAACACTTTTTTAGCTGCAAGAGGAAATAAAATAGAAATATTAAAATAAGATTATTTATTTCATAAACCCATCTAATACATCTATCACAGATTGTGTTCTGCCGAATGGTGCGGAGATTTGCACTCCCTTAATCATTGGCAGCATCTGTTCAAATGTTTCTCTTGCTATCACTATCCCCTCTTTCAAACTATCTTCTTTGGAATCAATATGTTTAGACATTCTACCAAGTATAGAATCTGGCACATCAACTCCAGGAACTTCGTTATTCATAAATTCTGCATTTCTGAATGAGGTCAATGGCCAAAGTCCTGATATTATTGGTATATTCAAATTTTGCACTCTATTTACAAAATTCTCAAACACCTTAATATCAAAAATTGGTTGAGTGATTACATACTCAGCCCCAGCATCAACTTTCCATTTCAGCCGATTTATTTCATTTTCCAAATCCAATGCACCAGGGTTTGCTCCCACTCCAATATAGAAACCAGTTGGCTCCCCTATAGGGTTTCCAGCTATATCCATACCATTGTTCAAATGACTAAGTATATTGGTCAAACCAATAGCATCAACATCGAAAACAGCGGTAGCATCGGGGTAATTGCCCAGCTTCGGAGGGTCACCTGTTATTGCAAGTATATTTTTGACTCCAAGCGAATATGCTCCCATCAAATCGGACTGCATACCAATTACGTTTCTGTCACGGCAAACAAAATGCAAAACTGTTTCGATTCCAACATCCCTCTGAATTTGCAATGCCAATGCCGATGCCGCCATTCTTGCACTCGCCCTTGGTCCATCGGGAATATTGATTACATCTATCCCAAAATTATACATTTCTCGAGCTTTTGCAATTTCCTTTTGTGCATTTATCCCTTTGGGTGCCAAAAGTTCCACAAATGTTACAAACTTCCCGTCTGCCATTCGTCGAGCCAATCGAGATTTTTGTTCTACAGGTATTTTGGTAATTGTTTCGTTTACTACAACAGTAGGAATTTTGATTTTCGCTCTTTTAAGCTCTGGCTTAATCGCATCAATCATATTTCGCATACGTTTGATATGCTCTGGTGTAGTTCCGCAGCAGCCACCAATTATTGTAGCACCGCTTTGAATATAGTGTTTAGCATATTCACCCAAATATTCTGGCGAAGTAAGATAAATATTTCTACCATCAATATTTTTGGGTTTGCCTGCGTTTGGCATCACAGATATTGGTTTATTAGTGTATTTGTGAGCTTCTTCGAGCCATTCAAGCATTGTTTGAGGCCCAACCGTACAATTGACACCAATTGCCAAAGTGTTTAGCTTTTCCAATTCTCTAATCATTGTGAGCGATGTCGCACCAGTTAGTGTAGTGCCATCATCATCAATTGTCATTTGAGCAATAATTGGCAGTGAGCAAAGTTCGTTTATTGCTTCTACAGCTGCTCTAATTTCATTTGGGTAAGTAAATGTTTCAAGTATGAATAAATCCACTCCGCCATCTATAAGTGGTTGGATTTGTAGTTTGAATTTCTCTTTCGCTTCTTCTATTGAAATTGCACCGAGTGGTTCAATTTGCACTCCCAACGGACCTACCGAACCAGCTACATAAGTGTTGCTATTTGTAGCTTCTTTTGCTATCTGAGCACCTCTGAAATTGATTTCGTACAATTTATCAAGCAATTGAAAATTATTCAATTTATAGTAGCTCGCACCAAAAGTATTAGTTTCTATTACATCAGCTCCTGCTTTCACATAGTCTTCGTGTACCTGCTGAATAAGAGTTGGATTAATTAGATTCATCTCTTCAAAGCAATTATTGATAAAAACACCACGATTATAAATCTCAGTGCCAATACCTCCATCGAATAGGACTACCCCAGCTTTCAGCCGACTTGCAAAATCTTTTTTCTTGTGCATATCTATTTTGTTGAAATCGAAAACTTTATAAAACTTATGTATTTATTATCTTTGTAATTATTGCCAAAACCAATTTTATTTAAATGCAGCAAAAACATCAAGAACGACTTTACATTTTTCTGACATTCTTTTTCTTGTTTAATCTAGTTTACACAAGCCACATTGCTTTTTCAAAAGCAAATGGTAAAAGCAGTAAATCAGAAAATCAAAATAATTCTAGCAATAAATCAGAAAACAAACTTACTGAAAATGTTTCTTATTTAGAAGTAATTGCTAAAAAAGGAGATGGAATTGCTAATTTATTGAAGAGATTTAATCTTGAGCAAGATAAATTGCAAATGAATTTATTTAAAGAATTGAATATCAAATCACTCGGAAAAGCAAACCAAGTCTATGCTGACCAAAAATACAAACTCCCTATATTGGTTTATAAAAAGGGCACGAAGAAGAAATTAAGTAAAGCAAATGATTTTGAACTAAGAGATTTAGAACTTTTCAATCGCAAATTGGAAGCTAAAGAGCTTAAAGGAAATTTCAAAGAAATTTGGGTGCCAGCCACATGGCTTAGCACAGAAAATCTAAATTTAGCTCTAAGCAAAACAGAAGCTATAGAAAAGGAAGCTAAAACTGAAAAACCAATCAAAAAGAAACAAATAGAAGAAAAACAATTAATTTCTTCAAAATTAGATTTAGCAAGTGAAACAAAGAAATCTAAACATAAACTGCACCAATATAGAACAGTTGATTCAGTTAAAATTGGCTATAATTCAAACAAAAAATTAAGTGCAGCTGAAGAAAATGAAATTAACGATTCGCTGCTTTTAAATATCGCAAATAAATTCAATAAAGTAAAAACTAAAAAGAGCAAAAAACAAGAAGAAACAATTGAAGAAAAGGTTGAGGAATTAAAGCAAGAAGCTATTGAAGAAAAAGTATCCGACAATAAAAACACTAACTTCAATGAAAAGTCTTTGGTAAAACTCTTTGGTAAAGCTCAGGTTAAAAAACAAGATAGCAAATTGAAAAATTATGCTTTCTATTTGGATGCTGGACACGGCGGTCCAGACCCTGGTGCAGTTGGCAATAGAGAAGGTAAAGAACTCCACGAAGATGAATATGCTTACGATATAACTTTGCGTTTGGCAAAAAAACTTTATGAAAGCGGAGCAACTGTTTTTATGATTGTGCAGGACGAAGCAGATGGAATTAGAGACGATAAATATTTGACTAATTCATTCGATGAAGTTTATTATGGCGGAATCAAAATAGATAGGAACCAAAAGACTCGTTTGAACAAAAGAGCTGAAATTATTAATGCAATTCATTCAAAAAATAAGAAGATAAAAAACCACTATGCTATTACAATTCATATTGACTCAAGAGACCAAGGCAAAAGAGTTGATATATTCTGCTATCATAAAGAAGGCAAAACAGAAGGAAAAAAATTAGCAGAAACAATGGTTTGCAAAATAGAAGAAAAATATGACAAAGCTCAACCTGGCAGGGGCTACCGTGGCTCTGTAACAAGTCGTAGTTTGCTTATGCTTAGGAAGAACATCCCAACCAGTGTTTATTTCGAATTAGGCAACATTCAAAACACAAAAGACCAAATAAGATTCATAGATAATAATAATAGACAAGCTATTTCTAATTGGCTCTATGAAGGAATTTTAGATTTCGACAAAAGTAAAGGAAAAAATTAATGATAGAACTTAATGGAAATAGTCTTACGATTGAAAAATTAGTTGACATAGCTCGAAATGATTCAAAAGTAGCTATAGCAGATTCTTCAAAAGAAAGCATTAATATTTGCAGAACTTTCCTTGAAAAAAAAGTTGATGCTAAAGAAATAATGTACGGAGTGAATACTGGCATCGGTGAATTCTCGGAAATTGTTTTATCTGATGACGAAACAAAAGATTTTCAAAAATTCTTAATTTATAACCATGCGGCTGGTATTGGCGATCCTGCCCCTATAGAACATATTCGTGCAGCGATTGCAAGTAGAATAAATGTTCATTGCAAAGGACATTCGGCAGTACGTTTGAAAATTACAGAAACTTTAACAGAACTATTAAATAAAGGAGTTACTCCCGTAGTTTGTGCAAAAGGTTCTGTTGGTGCCAGTGGCGATTTAGCTCCTATGGCTCAAATGGCATTAATTTTAATGGGCGAAGGCGAGGCATACTTCCAAGGCGAAAGAATGCCAGGCAAAGTAGCAATGGACAAAGCTGGTATTGAAATTCCAGGACTTGAAGTCCGTGATGGTCTGGCTACAATTAATGGTTCAAACTTACTTACTTCCATTTCTGCTTTAACTTTATACGACTTCAATCGCTTAGTGAAACATGCTGAAATTGCATCAGCTATGTCGCTAGAGGCACTTCTGGCAAATATGAAACCTTACGATGGCAGATTGCACGAGCTTCGTGGGTTTAGTGGAGCAGTGGCAAGTAGTAAAGTTCTATGGAAACTCTTTGATGGTAGCGATTTGCGAACTGGCAAAATGAAAACTAAGGTGCAAGATGCTTATTCTATGCGTTCTACTCCGCAAGTAATTGGGTCTGTGCGAGACGCATTGAAACACGCTCGGACTCAAGTAGAAATTGAATTAAACGGTGTTTGCGATAATCCAGTATTCCTTCCTGAAACAAATGAAGTGCTTTCTGGGGCAAATTTTCAAGGTTCACCAGTTGCATTGCCAATGGATATGTGTTCAGCTGCAATTACAACTATGTGTGTTTTATCGGAACGCAGATTAAACCGTATGCTAAATCCAGCACTTTCTCAAGGACTTCCGCCATTTTTGACAGCAAGAGCAGGAATGTACTCTGGTTTGATGTTATCTCAATATACTGCCGATACATTAATAGTTGAGCAACGCATTTTATCTACTCCAGCCTCTATTCAGTCTATTCCAGCGGCTGCCGACCAAGAAGATTTCGTTTCTATGGGAATGAATACTGCTCTAAAAAACTTGCAAATTTTAGATAATGCTTATGGAATTATTGGAATTGAGCTTATGGCAGCAGCACAAGCATTAGATTTTCGTAACTTTACATACGGAAAAGGCGTTAATATAGCAAAAGAAGTTATTCGTGAATACGTCGAATTCTTAGATATTGATAGACCACTCTATAATGATCATAATGCTATGAAAGCTTTGGTGAAAAGAGGGGACATTTTAGACAAAATTGAATCAACAATTGGTTCACTTGATTAGGAGAATTATTTATGAAAATACTTATTAGAATATTAGCTTTGATGTTAATTACTGCAAGTCTCAATGCAAAACCAGGAGACTTAGATTTCACATATATGAATAACACAGGGAAAACATTTACTGATTTGCCAAATGGAAATTATAAGTTAGTCAAATTACTTACTTTAAAAGATGGCAATACCATTTTAATTGGCAATGCAACTTCTGGCACTCAGTCAGTAGTTTCTATGCTAAAGTTAAATTATGATGGACGTTCAGTAAATAGTTTCGGTACGAATGGACTTGCTTTGCTAAGTTTCAATAAAACTATCAAAATCAATTCTGCTATTTCAAATAATATTTTCAATGAAGCTGTAACTTTCCTTGGTGGTTCCATAATTGATAATGGGAAAGAAGACTTAGTTGTTATTAAAATCAACCCAATAGGTCAAATAGATTCTTCATTTGGAGTTGATGGGATAAAGAAAATTTCTATTAGCAGTAGTAATGATAGAATTCTAGGAATGTTCCAAGATGTTGATGCTAATCAAAACTATGTTTGTGGACAAACAGATAATAAAGATGGCTTTGTTGCAAAATTTGATTTAAATTTCAATTTGGATTTAACCTTTGCAAATAATGGTAGCTTTACTATAAATGTGTTAAACAATTCAATTGAAGATGCAATAGCAGTTGAAGTTGGACCTCGAGATAGGAGAATTTATGTTTTAGGAAATACTGATGTGAATGGTGGCAATTTCTATATGAAAGCACTTTATTCCAATGGAACTTCTTTCGACAATTTCGGTGGTGATTTCAATGGTATCTCATTATACGATTTTGGTGGCGTAGCTAAAGCTTATGATTTCAAAATTCAACGTGAAACTGGCTTTAATGTTTGTGGTGAAATAACTTTAAGTGGCATTAATTACGCATTTGTTGCAAAGTTGCAAGTAAATGGAATCAAAAATGGCACTTATGGAACCAATGGAAAAACAATTTTACCATTCAATACTAAAACTAATTCAGCAGCTGTAGGACTTTCTATCATTTCAGATGGGTCTATTTTAGTAGGTGCTAATAACTATGATGGAACTGGAAGCATATTTGGGATAGCAAAAGTTTATCCTGATGGAAGACTTGATGGCTCATTCGGATTAAATGGCTTAGATTATACTAATGTTTATAATAATGACAATATTGCTTCAAGCACTGGAATTACTAGCAATGGTAAATTCTATATAGCAGGTAGCAGTTCAGTTGGCACTCCAGCGGATTATATTATAGCTCGCTATGATATAGCCCGTGGTCCATTTATTACAACTATTGTTCCATATAATATCACAAGCAACGATGCATTCTCTGGTGGCAGGATTATGAGCGATGGTGGCTCTGTTATTATTGAAGCAGGTATTGTTTGGGATACAGTAGATTATTGCGATTATTATTCAAATTTAGGCAAAGTAAACGAAGGTGCTAAAATTGGTAATTTCAATACTTACTTCAACAAACTAAAACCTGTAACAACTTATTGGGTGCGTGCTTTTGCTCGCAATTTATATGGTATTGCTTATGGTTTCCCAGAGAAATTTAAAACTCTTGGACCTCCAGAAGTGCTAACAACAGCACCTTATTATTTCCGAAATGGTATTGGATTAAGTGGTGGCAACGTACTATCAGATGGCGGTGCAACTATTACTAAGCGTGGTGTAGTTTGGGATACAATTCCACTTGCCACAATATTGAGAAATATAGGACAAACTAATGACAAATGGGGGTCTGGTACTTTTTCAAGCACTATGACTGGGTTAAAAATCTCAACTACATATTATGTTCGTGCTTTTGCTCAAAATAGTATTGGCGTTACTTATGGAAACGAAGGTACATTTTCTACATCAGATTTTGCAAAAGTAGTAACAATTCCTTTAGTGCCTGTCAATGATTATACTTTCATTGCTGGTGGGAATGTGCTTTCCGATGGCGGTGCTTCAATTACAAAACGTGGAATTGTATTCGGCAAAGTGCCTGGTACTGCTATTGATGTTAAGCTAGGCAGACTTGGTTTGATTTATATTGGTTCTGGTTTGGGTCAATACACTACTCAAATAGATGGCTTTTTACCAGACTCAACATACTTTTTGCGTGCGTTTGCTACAAACGATGCTGGAACAGTATATGGCGAAGAGTTATCTTTCACCATATATAACGGCCCTACAATTCAAACAAAACCAATAATTGACATTACTGAAAAAAGTGCAAACTCTGGTGGAATTATTGCAAATGGTGGAACACTCGATGTTTCTGCTCGAGGTATAGTTTGGTCGTTATTCCCAACACCAACTTTATTGAGCAATACTGGAAAAACAAATGATGGAACTGGCAAAGGCGATTTTAATAGCCAAATAAAACCATTGCTTCCAGAATCATTTTATTATGTGAGAGCTTATTCCAATTACAATAACGTAATTGGATACGGTCAGGAATATAACTTCTGGACTTTATCGGAAGAACCAAAAGCGTATCCAGCAGAATTTAGAATTAGCAAAACAGCCGAAAACAAGTTTAGATTTAATTTTTCGCCTGCAAAAACAATTCAAGATTGCGATGGCTATGTCTTAATAAGACGCATTAATGATAAACCAGACTTCATTCCACAAGATGCAAAAGCTTATGCAAAGAAATCAAACTACAACAGTAGTTTGGTAGTAGATGTGATAAACAACATTGATGCAGATGTTTACGAAGACGAAGGGTTTATTTTGGATTCAGTTTACTTCTATATATTAGTGCCATTCAATTATAATGGTTCTGTGGAACAAACATTGAATTACAAAACTGATGGTGCAATTCCTGCCACTTCTCGACAAATGACAACAAGTGTGCAATCTGAAACTAAAATTAGTAAATTCCAAGTTGAACCAAATCCTACTTCAGATAGAATTAGCTTTGAATTGCCAAATGATTTGAATTTCAATACACTTAATATTTTTGATTCAAAAGGTAGTTTAGTAAGATCAATAGCTAAAAATAATTTGAATTCAAATGGCAAAATCGTAATTGAAGTTTATGACTTAGCTTCAGGAAGCTACACTATGTCTATAGTAAGTGGCAACACTAATTACAAATCTGAATTTGTGATAGCTAAATAATGCAACTAAAAGACATTATTAATGGTTTTGAGAATAGATTAGATGAATTGAGTATAATTTCAAAAGAAATTATACTCGATGAAGCTATTGATGCGAACTTTGCAGAAACCGTAATTAATGAACTAAAAGAAAAAGTAGAATACAAAACTTACCAAAAAGAAGAGATAAACGAAATTAAAAAGAAAGTAGAAACTCCTAAAGAAGCTAAACCAATTGAGGAAAAAATTATTCCGAACATTGGCGTTGAATGGAAAAAAAGTAAATCTTTAATTGAATTAGATGGACTGATAAATAATTGTTTGAATTG
Organism: uncultured Hyphomicrobiales bacterium; assembly: GCA_964650885.1. GTDB lineage: Bacteria > Bacteroidota > Ignavibacteria > Kapaibacteriales > UBA2268 > JAPLFM01. The sequence continues at coordinate 33,553 of CAZYXG010000003.1, forward strand.
CCGGTTGGGGCAAACACGCAATCAATTTGTTTTCGGTACTGGCAATCCAAATGCTGATATATTGATTATTGGTGAAGCACCTGGTGCAGACGAGGATAAGCAAGGCGTTCCATTTGTAGGGCGAGGTGGCAAATTATTGACCGACATACTTAAAGCAATTGATTTCGAGCGAGAAGAAGTATTTATTGCTAATATTATCAAATGTCGCCCACCAGAAAACCGCAGACCGCTTGAGGACGAAGTCCACCAATGTGAACCATATTTACAAAAACAAATTGAGTTAATCAATCCAAAATTTATTTTAGCACTTGGGCTTACTGCAATTGATACTTTGCTAAAAGATAAACATAAGATGGCAGATACTCGAGGAAAGTTGATTAAATACAAAGGTAGAATCTTAATCACCACTTATCATCCCGCTGCTCTGCTTCGCAATCCAGCTTTGAAAAAAGAAACTTGGAAAGATGTGCAAATGCTTAGGGATTTGTATAAAGATTTTAAAAATAATCAATTAAATTTGAAAGAAGAAGAATTTCTCAAAACTTATAATTAAGAACGAAATTATGAATATTGCCGTACTCTTTGGCGGAATCTCCTCGGAAAGAAACGTATCAATTAATGGCGGAATCTCTGTTTGCAAAGCTCTTACAGAATTAGGACACAAAGTTACTGCTATTGACCCCGCTTTGGGAATAAATGGAAAGCTTGATTTGAATTCACTCTCCCCTGTCTTTGGTCCAGTCACTCAAGAAGATTTAAAGAAATTTGATAAAAGAGATATAATGAATTGTATAAATTCATCTCTTTTTGATAATATTGAAGTAGCTTTTCTTGTTTTACATGGGAAATACGGCGAAGATGGGCTAATACAAGCTTTGCTTGAATTGCGAGGCATACCGCACACAGGTAGCGGTTTGAGAGGAAGTGCTTTAGCTATTGATAAGCATACAGCAAAAGTTGTAATGGCTGCTTCGGGAGTGCAAACTCCAAAATGGGAAGTTCTGAAAATAGAAGATGCCGAAGATTTTGATTGGCTTAAAGATATTCGCTCCGAACTGGGAAATGCAATTGTCGTGAAACCTAATGATGAAGGTTCAACAATTGGCTTAACTATAATTAAAAATGGAGATTTGCAAGAGCTTTCCAATGCCATTAAATTAGCTTGTAGCTTTTGTGAATATGCCCTTTTGGAACAATATATTCCTGGAAGAGAGTTAACAGTAGCAGTGCTTGATACAGAATCACTTCCAGTAATTGAAATTATTCCACACGATGGCTTTTTCGATTTTGAGAATAAATATGTGAAAGGAAAAACTGACTATATCTGCCCAGCTGATTTGCCAGAAGATGTGGCTGAATTTGTTTGCAATGCAGCAGAAGCAGCTCATAAAGCACTTGGTTGCAAAGGATTTTCAAGAATTGATTTCAGATTGACTGACGAATACATACCTTACTGTATGGAAGTGAACACACTACCTGGCTTCACTGCCACTTCACTTGTGCCAATGGCAGCAAAAGCTGTTGGAATTGAATACCCAGAATTATGTGAAAGATTAATAAATTTAGCTTTAGGAAAATAAATGCAAAAAGATATACAGCTCACTGGTATTGGCAATGCACTTTTGGATATTGAAATTGAAGTAAGCGATCATGAAATTGCTAATTTGAATTTCCAAAAAGGTACAATGGCTTTGGTTGATTCAGATCGTCAAAAAGAAATTTTCGAAAAACTTGGAAATAGAACAAGTCATCAATCAAGTGGTGGTTCGGCTGCTAATACAATTATTGCTTTTTCAAGCTTTGGAGGCAAAGCTGCCTATAAAACCATTCTTGGAAACGACAAAATGGGCGCTTACTATGCAAAAGAATTCCAAGATTTGGGAATAATTTTGGATGCTCCACTACTGAAAGATTACCCAACTGGCACTTGTACAGTTTTAATATCCGCAGATTCCGAACGCACTTTATGTACAAACTTAGGTGCAAATGCTACTTATGGCAAGCAGTACATAAACGATGATATTATCAAACGTAGCGAATGGATTTATATAGAAGGATATAAACTAACTGAACCATCAGGTACTGACGCTATTTACCACGCTATAGATATTGCAAAAAAATACGACACAAAAATTGCATTCACTTTTTCCGACAAATTCATTGTTGATGTATTCAGAACTGGATTAGAACATGTATTTAACAATGCAGATTTAATTTTCTGCAATGAGCTGGAAGCAAAAAGCTTTACAAACACCGAAGATGCTAGCGATGCAATTAATTCATTACTGGCTTACAAAAACAAAAACTTTGCAATAACTTTAGGTGCCGAAGGGTCTATTATCAGATACAATGGTGCAGATTTTAGAATTAAATCATACCCAGTGAAAGCAATTGATTCAACTGGTGCAGGCGATATGTATGCAGCAGGTGTACTTTATGGCTTAATCAATTGGAATGATTTAAATAAAGCTGGACATCTTGGCTCTCTTTCTGCTTCAAGAGTAGTTAGCCATATTGGTGCTAGACTTAAAGAAAGCCATACTGATTTGCGTGATACAATTTTAACAATGTAATTAATGAAAAAAACACTTTTTATACTTTTCTCAATTTTAACATTCCAATCGGCACAAAGTCAATCTGGAATTTATTTCTATGAGTTTGCCGAAAAGTTAGGCAATTACTACGATAAAGAAATGATTGACGATGTGAAGAATTCACTTCCGCAAGGTAGTGATTTTTCTATTTGGGGTTGGGACGTAGGCGATTACTCAGGTGATAAAATTAATGACTTAGCTGTTGCAATCTATATAAAAGGCGATAAGAAAAAGAGAGTGAAAGTATATCACTTTGTAGATATAGATGGTTATTTGAGCAAGGTAAATGAGCAATTCTTAGATTTTGTGGAGCTTCCGCTCGAAATAGGAATTGTAGTAAAGAAAAATGTGTGCTATGTAACTCAAAAGAACAAACAATTCAATTGGAAAATATATGGTTATCAATTCGATAATGGTGTTTTCTCATTACTTGATGAATACCAAACAAAAAGAGATGGTAAATTTACATTAGAAAACTACATTAATTATAAAACAGAGCGTGGAAGCGAGAAAATTCTTCTCACCAAAGATGGCTCGACTCAAGCTGAAAACAACTACCTTGCACTACCTTCCTATAGCAGAGGTAGAAAAGTTTACAGAGGTAATAGCTATGACATTTATGCAAGCACTATAGATTATGTGTTAAAAGGTTCATACTGGTGGCAAGGAGAAAACGACTTATCGTTTAATGTCAAATCAGGATATGATACTGAATATCTTTATTTCACTGTAAATGTACACGATCAAGCTATAGTGCCTTCTAATTGCGATACTTGCAAAGGTGACGCAATTGAAATTTGGCTAGACTTGAATAAATTCTACAACAAAGAATTAGAGTATGTTTCAATTGAAAATGACAAACTGAAAAAAAATAAGCTCCCTGAAACTGGAATATTCAAATTCAATATCTCTACTGGCGATTTCAAAGAAATCAAACCTAGTGTGAAACTGACAACAATAGAAAATCTTGATAATGCTCAGAAAAGTGCAATTCAACAAATAAAAGTTAGCACAAACATAATTACCGATGGTTACTCTATGAAGATTAAGTTACCTTTGGAAGTTTTAGGTTTGAACTCCACTGCAATTACTGGAAATAACAACAAAGATTTGGGTTTTACAGCAATAGTGAGCGATTGGGACAATGAATTTCGACCAGAGGAATACACACAGTTGGCAAGCTCAGCTTTTAATCCCTTAGACCCCTTTACTTTCGGTAAGTTAGTTATAGTTCCCAATGGTAGTAACTATGGAATGAGCTTCAATACATTGAAAAATGATATTGTGAAATTCATAAATGAATACGGTTTTTAAAGTTTTTCTCATTTTTTGTTTTGTAGATTCAATATTTTTTCATAATTTTGAATTCTATTTTGAAATGCTTCTCAAGAAACAAATCAAATCAGTTTAAGGATCTGTAGCTCAGTTTGGTTAGAGCGCCAGTCTGTCACACTGGAGGCCGCGGGTTCAAGTCCCGTCAGTTCCGCAACATCCTTAAAATTAAAAGCCCTTGCAATCTATTGATTAGCAAGGGCTTTTTTATAATATTCAAACACATATTGTTAATCAAGTTTCAGCAGCTAAACTATTTCCAACTTATCGAAAAATAACTCATCACATTTGGTTTACTTTGCATAATAAAAATCTTTGCAGGATTGATTATCATCTTTTATTTTTAATTGCTTTTGTTTATTTATGCTTCCCATGCTTTTTATGTTTACCATATTTTTTGTGCTTCTGATGTTTCCAATGCTTATCATATTTCAAATGCTTACGATATGGAATATATTTTATTTCTCTATGTTGTTTCTTATCTTTTTTTACTTTCACATTTCCTATAAGTACTTCTATTTTATCGTTCGATACATTCATTTTGTACGTCGCTGGCTTTGCGAACACTGAAATAGGAGCAATCATTATCATTATTGCCATCAGATATGTGGATATAGATTTTTTCATCTTTATTTTCATTTTTATTTGATTTGTTGTTTATGATTGAATTTCAATTATTTAAAACTTAAATTAAAAAAAATAAACATACCTTTGCTCTTGCAATAACCTAAGTATGTTTATTTTATTTTTTTAAAAAGTATAATTTTAATTATACTTTTTATCTTCTCTAAAGAAATTCGAAATAGAAGTACCTAAGTCATCAAGATTAGAATTAAATTTAGTTTTAAATTCTTTCCATTTATCTTTATCATCTTCTTTGGCTTCTTTCAATTCTTTTTTCATTTCTGCAACTTTTGATTCAAAACCTTGTATCACTTTTTGATATTTCGATTTATTCACACCTTTTTCTTGATTGATTTTATTTTTTAGTTCAGCTATTTGCTTGTCATAGCTAACTATTCTATTATCTGATTCTTTCTGGAATTTTTGGAATTCTGTGCTAGAATCTCTGATAGCTTTATTCAGATCATTCTTAGCTACTTCTGCGTTTTCAGTAGTTTCAAGCATATTTTCTCTTGCTTCTTCTACTTTTTTTTCTGTTGAATCGCAGCTCGAAAGTGTTACACTAGCAAATGATCCAAATGCTAACATTAGTAATATTTTGTTTTTCATAAAGTCTCTTTTTTCGTTATTTTAAAATTGTTTGTACAATATTCTAAAATCAGTTACTAATTAATAGTAATTGTAAATTAGAATTTTTCAATTAGCTGATGAAGTTCTGATTTTGTCTTTCCGATTGTTTCACCAATCTTAGTGTGAAGTTTATCAATTGTTTCATCAAATTTGCCTTCATCGTAAGTCAAATCCATAGATTTTAATTGAGGGAAAGTATCTTTTAATTTAATGAATTTCAATTGCCAGTATTCTTTGTTGAATGGCGATTCTGAAATTTTAGCTTTAGTTTCTGACATTTTATGTCTCCTTAAAAGTGAATAAAAAAGTTAATTACAATTTTTCAATGATGCTATGAAGTTCAACTTTTGTCTTATTAATTGTTTTACCAATTGTATTGTAGATATTATCTACCGACTCTTCGAACTTGCCATCTTGAAAGCTGATTTCAGTATTTTTTACTTGAGGGAATTTTTCCTTCAATTTACTGATTTTAGTTTGCCAGTATGCGTTGTTGTATACTGGTACAGCTGCTGTTGTTGCTGCTGTTGGTGTTGTTTTCATTTCTGACATTTTATGTCTCCTTAAAAGTGAATAAAAAAGTTAATTACAATTTTTCAATCTTGGTATCTAGTCCGTCATTTGTCTTATTAATTGTTTTACCAATAATATTGTAGAACTTATCTACTGACTCTTCGAACGTGTCGTCTTGATAGTTGAATTCAGATATATTTTTATGAAGAGAATTTTCCTTCAATTTACTGATTCTAGATATCCAGTATGCACTATCGTGAATCGGTGCTTTGGTTTGTGAAATTAAATTTAACATAATGTGACTCCTAACCTTTGTAATTTTATAAATTTTCAATGATGCTATGAAGCTCGACTTTTGTCTTATTAATTGTTTTACCAATTGTATTGTAGATTTTATCTACCG
>CAZYXG010000003.1:39748-60886 GCA_964650885.1 uncultured Hyphomicrobiales bacterium
TCGACTTTTGTCTTATTAATTGTTTTACCAATTGTATTGTAGATTTTATCTACCGACTCCCCGAAATTGCCATCTTGAAAGTTGATTTCAGTGTTTTTCACTTGAGGGAATTTTTCCTTCAATTTACTGATTTTTGTCTGCCAGTATGCGTTGTTATATACAGTAGCAGTACCTGATGCTGGTGTTTTTGCTACTGTTATTGGCGCTTTTATTGTAGAAGAAGTCGAAGCAGCTATTATTGGAGCTGTTGCAGATGTTGCTTTTGGTTTTGCTGCCACAGGTGTTACTATCGGTGCTTTTGATGTAGCTGCCACTGGTGTTTGTACTTTTGGATCTAACATTTTATGTTTCCTGAAATTTGTTTAAAAAAAAAATTATAATTTTTCAATGATGCTATGAAGCTCGACTTTTGTCTTATTAATTGTTTTACCAATTGTATTGTAGATATTATCTACCGACTCTTCGAACTTGCCATCTTGAAAGCTGATTTCAGTATTTTTTACTTGAGGGAATTTTTCCTTCAATTTACTGATTTTAGTTTGCCAGTATGCGTTGTTGTATACTGGTGCAGCTGCTGTTGCTGCTGTTGGTGGTGATTTTATTTCTGACATATTATGTCCTCCATAAAAGTGAATAAAAAGTAACATTTACATTTTATAAATGTTAGAGCTAACTTTGTGTTTTAAATATATGCTGACTATTTATTTATAGTCAATTTGTTATTATTCTTAGTGTAAAGTTTTAATTCTTATGTTGTCTTGACCAAGTTAAATACTATTTTATTTTAGCACTATTCCTTTTCCATTATAGAATATTCCTTTTCCATTATAAAGTGTTGGTAATGTTTTAGTAACTTCTTTTTTTGTTTCTTATTCTTTTTTAGAACTTTCACTTTCTCTTTGTGAGGTTTAGCTTTTTCTTCGTGAGCATTAGCTTTTTCTTCGTGAGCTTTTATATTTTCTTTTTGGGCTTCCACTTTCTCATGAGATGGTTTCACTGTATAAGTAGCTGGCTGTGCTATCACCAATAATGTTGTTGAGGTAAGTGCAATTGCAATCACTACTGTACTTAAAGAATTTTTCATTTTGTCTTCCCTTTTGGATTGATTTTACTATTAGTGAAATAGCCACTAACCAAACATTTTAATTTCAAACACTTCATTGACTTAATTTCTTGACTTTATAAATCTTTTGTTTATTTAAATTTTAATCGACTTTTAAATTATCATTCTTATTTTCGATTTTTTGTTCTAATTTTTCTTTAACTTCACCAGCTTTTTGTTCAACTTGTTTCAATGTTGTTGATTCTGGATTAAGTTCACTATGTCTTATTTCACCACCCAAAAACGCTGTTCTTGCAGCTACTAAAAAGCTTATTAAAGCTATTATAAGTACTACATTTGCATATTTATCAGATGTTTCTTGCTTTCTTGCAGCTAGGAATAATCCTACGATTGAAGACAAACCAAGTATTATACTGCAAATCAAAGCATATATTGCAGTATCTGCGTGTGATATGATAGTAGATTTAGCAACTCCAATTATATTTTCTACAGTTTCTTTTGCTGCTTCACCTGTTATATAAGCTACGCCTGCACCTAATGCAGAAGCAATCAAAACAAAGTATGAAGCGGACTTAGTACTACCGCTCTTTGTCCATATTCCATACATTAATATAAATGCACCTATAATAGAACCAAATATTGGCAAATGGTTTATCATTAAATGTATATGAGTTTGAGTCATGTAATCCTTTTTTGTAAAAATTAATAATTCAATCTAAATATTATATTCTAATTAAAAAAATATTCGACACTGTTTGTAAGAATTTCAATATGTTACTTGATAATTGTATAAATTGTTTCCTACAACATATTTCAATATTTATTCTATACTTTTTTCTAATCTTTTTCATTTATATAAATGAATATATTCAAGAATCAACTTTTTTCTTCTTGTATTTTTCAATAAATCAATTTACAGTTTAAATTTTGATATTCTCAATATTCAACTCTATATATAAGTATTTCAATAAGTTAATAAATAATTGTGTAATAACTATTTATTGACTTGTATTAATTATTTTATCGAATTCATTTATTGTTTTACAACTAAATAATTACTATTGACTATAGTTTGTGTTTTGTTCATATTTTACTTATCCGATCACGTTTAAGTAGAAACTTACACATTTCTTTTAATTAGTTACTTAATTCCCAGTTATTGGGTATATTGTCAAAATCCAAACAATATAAAGCAAAAACTAAAGTCAACAATGGATTATAAAACTTTGTTCTTAACTGCTAAATTCTAAGATAAGTTAACAGCTGACTACATTGAGCTACCAATTAGCTACAATTTTTGGGGAATTTCCGAAAATCCTTAAGAGTACGATTCATTTATTTAATTTGGATAAAAGTTGAAAAACAACCTTATAGAAAAATTAGCAGCAGAAATTAGCTACCCTTGTGTTACGATTTCTTGCAACACCCATCGCACACATCCTGATAACTTAGTTGATTCACTTCAACTTAAGCATCTGATAAAAGCTGCAAAAACAAGAGTCGTTAATGAGTATCAAAATCATAATGTAAAAGTAGTTTTAGACAAACTTGACTTGATTGAAAGTGAGATTCAAGAAAACTATGCTTTAGATAGTTTACACATTTTCATATCAGCAAACACTAAGATAATTGTGAAATCACCTTGGCCAATTGAAAACAATTCAATTGAAATAGCTGAACACTTTGCAATCAAACCTTTAATCAAAATCTTAAACAATACTCAAGAATATCTAATTTTGCTTTTATCGCAATCTGGAATAAAACTATATCATGCTATTAATGATACGATTATAGATGAAATAAAGAATGAGAGTTTCTCTTTTACTTTAAATCCACACTTACTTATAGACCACAATAAACTTAGTTACAATCAAAGTCTTGCAAATCTTCAAAATATTTACTTTAAAAACATTGATAAATCACTTGTCAAATACACTAAAGATAGTCATTTGAAATTTATAGTAGTCTCGACTGAAGACAATTTCCATAAACTCAAGAATGTATCTGAAACGCAAGAAATCTATCTTGGACATTCTAATATCACCAATAATGATGTTTCCAAACATACTCTTGCTATAGAGAGTTGGGATATTGTGCAGAAATTGCAGAATCAATTAAAAACCGAAGCAATTGCTGAATTGCAAAATGCTAGAGGTAAAGGATTAGTGATTGAGAATATTAATGATATTTTCAAAGATGCTAAGGAAGGGCGAGGTGAAATCCTTATCTTAAATCAAAATTTCATACAACCAGTTTTGATGCGCGATGAGAATACATTTGATTTGATTATGGATAACTCTCAACCCAATGCAATAGATATTACTAATGAAATAGCTTGGGAAGTAATAGCTCATAAAGGAAAAGTAATTTTTACAGATGATAATACTTCTACAAATGATATTTCCATGAAATTAAGATATGTATAAAATAATTTAAGATTAGATTTAAACATTAAATCTTAAGAGAGAAACTATGAAACTACACATAAAATATATGGTCAGCAATCGTTGTAAGATAGTTGTCAAAGATGAACTACGTAAGTTAGGACTTCACTATATCATAGTTGATTTAGGCGAAGTAGAAATTATGGAGAATTTAGATAATTCCCAGTTGGAACATCTTAGACTTTTATTGAAGAATGTTGGACTAGAGCTAATGGACGACAAAAGAGCCATACTAATTGAAAAAATTAAGAAAGTAATAATTGAGATGGTACATCATTCCAATGAAGTTATCAAAATTAATTTTTCAAATTATTTGAGTGAAAAATTAAATCACGATTATACTTATTTAGCAAATTTGTTTTCCGAAGTACAAGGTACTACAATTGAGCAATTTATTATTTCACACAAAGTGGAAAGAATAAAGGAATTGATTATATATGACGAACTGAACATAACAGAAATTGCTTGGAAAATGAACTATAGTAGTGTAGCACATTTATCAAATCAATTCAAAAAAGTAACTGGCTTAACACCATCGCATTTCAAAAAGCTAAAAGATAAAAAAAGAAAACCAATTGAAGATATTGGAAATAATAATTTGGAAGTAAATAATTCATGATACAGAATAACAATGTAGAATCAAGATATGCGAGAAGCTTAATTGAAGCATCATTAGACCCCTTGCTTACTATTAGCCCTGAGGGTAAAATAACTGATATGAATGAAGCTTTATCGAGTATTACTGGGTTAAGTAGAGAAGATTTAAAAGGTACTGATTTTAAATTCTATTTTACTCAGCCAGAAGAAGCACAAAAAGTTTATCAAGAAGTTTTTGAAAAAGGTTTTGTTATTGACTACCCGCTGACGATAAAAGATAATAAGCTTACAAATGTATTATTTAATGGGTCAGTCTATAAAAACGATGATGGAAAAGTAATTGGGGCAGTTGTTGTTGCAAGAGATATAACATTGCAAAGAACTTTTGAAAATGAACTAATTGCGAATAAAGAAATTGCTGAATTAGCTCAAGCAAATGCCGAGGAAGCTAAAATTTATGCTGAAACTGCCACTACTATTGCTATTGAAGCTGTAAAATCAAAGCAGCAATTCCTATCAAATATGAGCCACGAAATACGCACTCCTATGAATGCTATAATTGGTTTCACTAAAGTAGTATTGAAAACAAACTTAGATGAATTGCAAACTGAATATATGAATGCAATTAAATTAAGTTGCGATTCTCTAATAGTTCTTATTAATGATATATTAGATTTGGCTAAAGTTGATGCGGGGAAAATGACTTTTGAACAAGCTCCATTTAAAATGTTCTCATCTCTTTCGGCTATGCTTCATTTATTCGCTCCAAAAATCGAAGAAAAGAATTTAGAACTTATTAAAGAATATGACTCTAATATTCCGATTACTTTGTTAGGCGATCCTGTTAGGCTACATCAAATTATTCTTAACTTACTAAGCAATGCAGTTAAATTCACTTCAATTGGCAAAATAAGTATGATTATTGAATTACTTAACCAAAATGACTTAAATGCAACTATTAAATTTACTATAGCCGATACTGGAATAGGTATAGCTGAAGAAAAATTAAAATCTATTTTTGACAATTTCCAACAAGCTTCAAGCAATACTTCCCGACTTTATGGCGGAACAGGATTGGGTTTGGCAATTGTTAAACAGTTAGTAGAATCTCAAGGTGGGACTGTTGAAGTTGTAAGCAAACTTGGAGTTGGATCTTCATTTAGTTTTACTCTAACTTTCCTTAAAACTAAAGCTGTAGCTGAAATTGATCCTGAAGAAGCAATTCTTGAACCAAACATACCGAAAATTAGTGTGCTTGTTGTTGAAGATATTGCATTAAATCAGCTTTTAATGAAAACATTATTGGACGACTTTGGATTTGAAAAAGACTTTGCCATCAATGGAAAAGTAGCGATAGAGAAATTAGAAAATCATACTTATGATATTATTCTAATGGATTTGCACATGCCTGTTATGAATGGTTTTGAAACAACTGAATACATTAGAAACAATCTAAAATTAGACATTCCAATTATAGCTCTCACAGCAGATGTAACTACTGTGGATTTAGCTAAATGCAATGCCGCAGGAATGAATGATTATGTAGCAAAGCCAGTTGATGAAAAAATACTATATAGTAAAATCATTAACATAGTAATGAAAGCAAATAGTTTAAAAATAGAAAACAATGAGAAACCATTTGCAACTGAATTAAATAGAAACAAATATATTGATTTGGATTATTTACGCCAAAGAACAAAATCAGACCCAGATTTAATGATGGAAATGATATTTGCTTATTTAAATCAAACCCCACCTCTACTTACTTCAATGAAACAATTTTTCATTGATAAAGATTGGGATTCACTTCAAAAAACTGTGCATAAAATGATACCTTCATTTTCGATAATGGGGATAAGTGCTGATTATTTATTGAAAGCTAAAAAAATACAAGAATACGCCAATAGCCAGCAGCAGGAAGATTTAATTAATGAATTAATTAATGAAATTGAAATGGTTTGCTTAATAGCTTGCAAAGAGCTTGAAGAAGAATATTTAATAATTAAAAAGAAAAAAATATGAAAATGATGAAGACAAACGACAAAATTAAATTATTCTTAGTTGATGATGATCAAGTGTATTTGAAATTATTAACTATTGAACTTAATAATTCAGGAAATTATGATATTGCAACTTTCGACACGGGCGAAGATTGCATAGCCAGTCTTTCAAAATCTCCAGATTTAATTATATTAGATTACAATTTAGATGGAATTAATATTAATTCTATCAACGGAATTGCAACTCTTGATATTATTAAAGCTTTCAATCTAGATATTCCTGTAATTATGCTATCTGCTCAAGATAGTATTGATATTGCAATTCAATGTATGCACCACGGTGCATTCGATTATGTAGTAAAAAGCTCTACCGCATTTATTAGACTTGATAACATAATTCCTAAACTTTTCACTTTTAAAAAAATGGAAAAAGAGCTAAAATGGTACATTGAAAATTTATAGTTATCTTTTTGTCCATAATACTAATTTTTACCTCAAGTGTGAATTATACAAAATTCATTGCTATGTGTATAACACTATCCAATTTCTTATTCCATATCTTTGTTCTATAAAAATAGCAAAGTATTCAAATTCTTACAAAATTGTCTGCAAAACTATCATTTATAGTTGATGATTACAAACCTAACAAACTTTAAATCGACAACAAACTGAATTAAATAAACTGAACTTTCAAAAGAAAGCAGTTATAATTTAATTAAATCTTATAGGTAAAATTATGAATTATTTTCATACACGTATTTCTTCTTGTTTTAAACAAGTTACTGGAATTATATCAGTATTTTTATTAATCTCACTTTTCGCATCCAGCAATTCATTTGCTGGAATCCCCACTCTGAATTTAAGGTCACTTGAAAGTTTTGTTGTATTGGCTGGCTCAACTGTCACAGGGATTCCACCTGTCAGTGTTACAGGAGATGTTGGATTAAGTCCAGCAGCTGGAAGTAATATAACAGGTTTCGATGGAACCAATGTTTCAGGTACACTATATGTAGTATCAGCTGGTCCTGCTGGTTCAGTTATAAATGCAACTTTATTGCAAACTGCAAAAAGTGATTTAACAACTGCATATAATGATGCTGCAAATCGTACTCCAGTTCCAACTGGAACATTTCTTAATCCAGGTTCTGGTAATATAGGTGGTTTGAATTTAGTCCCAGGACTTTATAAGTTCACTGGAGCTGCTGATATTTCTGGGTCTAACGTAACATTAACAGGTAATGCAACCGATGTTTGGATTTTCCAAATAGCTTCTACACTTAATATAGAAGTTGGAATTAAAATTATACTAGCTGGTGGAGCTCAGGCAGCAAATATATTCTGGCAAGTTGGTACTTCAGCGTCTCTAAAGAGTGGTTCTGTGTTTAAAGGTACTATTCTTGCTGATCAATCAGTTACTATGGGTACGGGAGCTTCTTTGGAAGGTCGTGCTTTAGCTTTTACTGCCGCTGTCACTATGGCTTCTGCTGCAACAACTGTGAAACCAGTTTTGTTGCCAATTTTTACTTCTGATTCATCTCAAGCTACATTCGGAAGTGTTTTAAGAGGTGGAAGTAAAATTGATACAATTACAGTAACAAACACTGGTGGATTAGATTTAGTAATCTCATCTGTGACAAGTTCAAGTACTTTCTTTACTGTTACTCCTACAACTGGAACAATTGCTCCACTTGCATCTAGACAATTCTTCATTACTTTTTCGCCAACAAGCAATGGTTTGCAAACTGGATTTATAGTTTTTAATCATAATGCGGCTATACCATCTAACACAATTACTGTCTCTGGGACTGGAGTTTCTCCAATATTCTCGTCAAATTCATCAACAGTAAGTTTTGGAAATGTGCTAAATGCAACCACTAAGCGAGATTCAATAACTGTTACCAATACTGGTACAGCTAATTTGGTAATTACAAATATTGCAAGTACTAATACTTTATTCACATTCACTCCATCGAATGGAACATATACACTTTTGCCAAATGCAAATATGAAATTCTATTTCACTTTTGCTCCACTTGTAAATGGTGCTCAAATTGGAAGAATGATTTTCGATAACAATACTACTAAATTGAAAGATACTGTTTTTGTTACTGGTACAGGTGTTTCACCTAATTTCGTAGCAAGTTCTTCCACAATTAGTTTTGGAAATGTTCGAAATGAAACGACAAAATTAGACTCTATAACAATTACAAATACTGGTACTTTTGATTTGGTAATTTCAAGTATAACAACTTCTAATGGTTTATTTACTGTAAGCCCATCTGGAAGTACAATTACTCCTGGATTAAGTCAAAAATATTATGTTACTTTTGCACCACTAGTTAGTGGATTTCAAAATGGCATTATAGTATTTAATTCAAATACTAGTAAAACTAAAGACACTTTGTTTGTGAATGGTACTGGTGTTGCTCCATTATTTACATCATCTTCATCAACGATAAGTTTTGGTAACGTTAGAAATTTAACTTCAAAAATGGATTCTGTAACAGTTACAAATACAGGTACTACGGATTTAATAATAACTGGAATGGTTAGCTCGAATAACTTATTTGCAATAGCAAATTCAAGTTCAACTATAACTCCAGGTGCAAATAAAAAATTCTATGTAACTTTCACTCCTTTAGTAGATGGTTTGCAAAACGGTACAATTATTTTTACCCACAATGGTAAAAAATTATTAGATACTGTATTTGTTAATGGTAGAGGTGTTTCGCCTTTATTTACAATTAATAAAACTAGCCTGAATTATGGCGATACTAGAACCAATTCAGCAAAAGCTGAAAATGTAATAGTTACTAATACAGGTACAGCCGATTTAATTATTTCAAGTGTAACAAGCACTAATATCTATTTCTATGCTGAAGATGGAAGTGCAACAATCACTCCTGGAAGCTCTAAAACATTTTTCCTTGCATTCAATCCAATTAATTCTGGTCCACAATCGGGGTTAATGATATTTAATCATAATGCATTGAAATCTAAAGATACTATAACAGTTACTGGTAATGGCGTAAAAGCTACATTATCTCCTAGCGTGACTACACTTAATTTTGGAACTGTTAGAACTGGTACAAGTAAATTTTTACCTCTTACCATTACTAACAATGGTATTTTGAACTTAAAAATCTACAATGTAATTTCTACAAACTCAAGATTTGATATTGTTCCTAAAACAGTTGAAATTACTCCTGGTGCATCGTTAGTATTTTATACTACATTTATGCCTTTGGTAGATGGCGAGCAAAAAGGAATGTTGATTTTTAGTTCTAATGGAAACCAGTTATTTGATACTGTTTTTGTAATAGGTAGCGGTGGTACTCCAAGTATTGTAATAGCTCCTAAATCTATTAACTTTGGAAATATTCAAATTGGTACAACAAAACTTGATTCAATTTCTGTTACTAACAATGGTGCAGCCGCATTAACAATCAATTTTGTTACTAGTACTAATAGTGTATTTACAGTTACGCCAAATAGCGGAACAGTAGTTATTAATACTACTCAAAAATATTATGTTACATTTGCTCCAGTTGCTGGTGGTTTACAAACAGGGAACATTGTATTTAGCCACGATGCTGAAAGTAGATTCGATACAGTGAGTTTAACAGGTAGCGGAGCTGCTCCAATTTTCTCAGTTACTCCTCAGAACTTAGATTTTGGAGATGTGGAATTAGGAAAAAACAAACAGAAAAGTGTTATGGTAAAAAATATTGGAACATCTGATTTAACTATAAGTAACATTGTTTCAAGCAATCCACAATTTATTGTCACTTCATTTACTGGCACTATACTTCCAAATGCAACAAGAGAGGTTTTTATTACTTTCGCACCTACTTTGGTGGGTCAGCAAAATGGTTTAATCACTTTCGCACATAATGTAGGTAACAGCATAGTAAATGTAACTGGAAATGGTATTGATAGTGTTAATTTTATGACAATAAAAAAAGCACGTGATTTACCAATAGGAACTGAATTTATAATCGAAGGGATTATAACTAGAACTATGGGAAGCTACACAAGTATGCAAGATACAAGTGCTGGAATAACAATTATTCAAGAATCAGGTGTATTCTTCGACAAAGTAAAATCTGGCAATATCAAAATGGGTGACAAATACAGAATACAAGGTAAGATAACTGAACTAAACGCATTTAAAGTAATACAAGGTACTGATTTAATTAAAAATACATTAGTAAGTAGCAATAACCAGATTCCTTTAGCAGCTAAACTTAACTTAGTTCAAATTGCTCAAGGTGGCGAAAAGTATGAAAGTTGTTTAGTTAAAGTTGAAAATTTCATTATGAATAATTCTAACGATAAAAATTTCCAAGCAGAAACTCTTTATCAAATTGAAGACAATAGTGATAAAACAAATACTGTTGCATTATTTATTGGCAAACCTGATAATAATGAACTTGACGGAACGAAAATTAATGGATATCTTGGATCATTTGAAGGGGTCTTAGGACAATCAAGCTCTTGTATTCAGTGTAGATTCCAATTAGTTCCAGTATTGACTACTGATTTGACTTTCGTACCAAATGGAATAGAAGATGATTATTCTGGAAACAATCTTTTCAATAATTATCCTAATCCATTCCAAACTACTACTAACATTAGCTATAACATCGCTAAAACAAGCAATGTGAAACTTACTGTTTTGAACATAGTTGGGACTGAAATTGCAACATTAGTTAGTGGCACTCAAGCTGCTGGCAATTACAACTTCATTTATGACGCTCCAGTTATTGATAATAACTCAGCAAGTAATGTTTACTTCTATAAATTAGAAGTAGGTACTGATATGTTTATCAAAAAAATGATAATCATAAAATAAGTCTAAATAATCTCAAGTTAAACTAACTTTAACTTGAGATATATTTTCTACTGATAAATAAAAAATCCCTGATAAAGTAATTTTATCAGGGATTTTTTTATACTAACCAAGTATTTTAAAGATTAATCAATACAACCAATCTGTTTGGAAGATTTCAACTCCCAATTTATCCATATAAGCTTCTTGTTTGCTTCCTGGATTTGAAATTCGGTTTAAGAATTGCCAGAATATTAACTCTTCTTCAATCACAACAAATTTAGAACCTTGGTATTCAGGAACTGGGATATAAAATTTGCCCCCATCAATTGCTAAGTATCTATGTTTGAATACAACTGCATTGTTAAACAAAACAGTAAACTCATTCAAAGATACACTTTTATCAGCACAATCATTTTTGAATTTAGCTGGGAATTCAGCATCAATTACTTTGTTCCAACCAATCACTAAGCTCAAGTCTTCCTTTAAGCAAGCACTATCTTTGCAAGCAGTTTCCAAATGTCTTATTTTCTGCCAATCATTGCGTGCTGAACTTCCCAGCAACTTCATCATATTTTTGAAAGTCATTCTGTTATCCTGTAATATTAAATTCTTTAAACAATTTCGCCTATTAATTTGGAATTGTGTACTTTCGTGGCAGTCAATACCCTTTCGGCATTCTCTTTGTCGCAAATTAGAATCATTCCAATTCCAAGATTGAATACTTCTCGCATTTCGCTTTCGGCTACGTTTCCAACTGATTGAATCAATTTGAATATTGCAGGGCGCTGCCAAGCTGTCCAATCTATATTTAGTCTTTCTTCAGCTATAATGCGTTTGGTGTTGCCAATAATCCCACCGCCAGTTATATGCGAAATACCATTCAATATTTCAGCATCTACCAATGGCAATACTTCATTTTGGTAACTTCTATGCACTTGCAATAAAACTTCGCCAATTGACTTTCCACCTAGCTCTTCAAGAGTGTCAGTATATTCATATTTTGAAGTCAAGACAGCACGTGCAAGTGAATATCCGTTAGTATGCAAACCATTCGATTCTAGCCCGATAAGTACATTACCAGTTTGAATTTTGACACCATTAACAATTTTCTTTTTGTCAACAACTCCAACAATAGTCCCACTCATATCGTATTCGCCATCGCTATAAATAGAAGGCATTTCCGCAGTTTCGCCACCGATTAAAGCACAGCTATTTTCTTTACAAGCTTTCACAAATCCTTCGATTACTTCCACTGCTACATTTGGATTCAATTTGCCAGTAGCGAAGTAATCCAAAAAGAAAAGCGGCTTAGCACCACAAGCAAGTATATCGTCAACGCAATGGTTTACCAAATCCTGACCAACAGTATTGTGGATATCCATAGCAAATGCTACTTTCAGCTTTGTGCCAACTCCATCTGTACTCGAAACAAGCACAGGATGCTCGTACCCTTCAAATTTAGCATCGTAGAAGCCACCGAAAAGCCCAATATTGGAAAGCACTTTATCGTTGTGAGTAGATTTCACAAGTGGCTTAATTCTATCTATCATTTCATCGCCAGCTTGTATATTCACGCCAGCACTTTTATAATCAAAACTCATTTTATCTTTTTTGTTTCTTTGTTTAATTATTAAAATGGAACGTCGTCATCGTCCATATCATTAAAATCTGTGTTAATATCGCTATTGCCCTGCGGTGCAGCCGAGCTTCCACTATTATTATCATTATTAGCATAATTACTATTGCCACCGCCGCCGCTATATCCGCCACCTTCGCTGCGTTCTTCTCTTTCGATAGGCATAATAGTGTTTGCTAAAATTTCAGTAATATATCTAGTTGCACCGTCCTTATCTTGGTATGAACGGGTTTTGATTTTACCTTCTACTAAAACTTTAGCCCCTTTAGACATCTTAGCCATTTTGTCAGCTAAAGCATCCCAACAATTGACGTTGTGCCAATCAGTAGTTTGCTGCCAATCGCCAGATTTATCTTTGTAGCTTTCTGTAGTTGCCATTGTGAAATTTGCAACTTTGCTTCCCGATGGAATCACTTTGATTTCTGGGTCTTTGCCCAAGTTTCCAATAAGAGTAACTCTATTCATAGAATTAGCCATTTTTACCTCTTTAACTTATTAATAAAAATATACTTGAAATCCTAAACCGTTGTATTTGTCGTAATCTCTATAAAACAAACCGTGCATACTCGGTCCGAAATATCCGTAATAACCAACAAAAATTCCATTGTTATTGTGCATTTTATGAAGTACACCAATCTGTATGGCACTCGCCCCTTGTCTTACTTTATCAGTACCCATTAACTTAAAATCATAACCAGCAACAAAACTAAATTTGCTTCCTAATTCTTTTTCGTAATCAAATCCTAATTGAGGAACAACTCTTGGAACTGCTTTTGGCAAAGTAGAAAACACAAAGTTACCACCTGCATATAACCGAAAATCATCAATTTGATAAGCTACAACTAAATCTACAAATTCTCTGCTATAAACATAAGCTTTCTTGAAAAGAACACTATCGTTAGAATATCCATCGGACAAATGCGAAGAAATATGGGCTATTCTCATTCTCAAAGCCAAAGGAGAATCATTAAACTTATAAGTTCCATTCACCCCAAAAAAGAAGTCAGTAGTCTCAACTGGAAATTTAAACCTACCTTGGTCTCGCAAACGAGTGTAAGTCATAAAGTCAGTGCCAAAAGTATAACTATTTTCGTTTTCTTCCCCACCTTTTACCAAGTCCACACTAGTACCAATATCCAAACGCATTTGTTCAGTATTATTCTGATAGAACCAACCAACTCTCGGCTCGAAAGGATTGGCAGTCAATGGCTTAAATAAATATTTGTTAGAAATCTCTAAATATCTAATTGTTGTTTCTTCTGAAAACAACTTTGCATTTGCGAAAACTAAAAAACTTAATATAAAAAGAAAACACCTCATTTAGCAAATTACAAAATGAGGCATTAATATTTGAGTACAATGTTTTAACTTTTGTTAATATTTCAAATTAAGTTCGAAATTTGGGCTTCAAAGTCTGCTTGGGCTATTGTGATTTGCTCACCAGATTCCATATTTTTGAATGAAATTTGATTATTCTTAATTTCATCTTCGCCTAGTATCAGCACATATTTTGCATTCAATCGGTTAGCATCTTTCAATTGCGATTTGAATGATTTTCTGTGCAAATCGTAATTTGCCGATTTACCCATTTTAATTAATCTATCAGTATAGCTAATTGCCACTGGCAAATCATTGCTATTAGAAGTCATTACGTAAAAATCAAGTCTTGGAGCAGTGTTTGAGAGCAAGTTTTGCTGCTCTAATATTAAAAGCAATCTCTCCACTCCAAAGGCAAAACCAACCGAAGGTGCTTTTTTGCCACCCAATTCTTCAAATAGTCTATTATATCGCCCACCGCCACCAAATGAATCTTGTGAACCTAAATAACTACTTTGAAACTCAAAAACAGTATGTGAATAATAATCCAAACCACGCACTAAATTGTCTTTCAATGTATAATCTATGCCCAATTCATCTAAAGATTTTATCACAAATCCAAAATGGTCGGCACTTTCATTATCGAAGTATTCTTTTAGCTTTGGTGCATTTGCAGAAATTTCAATATCTTTCGGGTCTTTGCTATCTATCACTCTCAGTGGATTGCTTTCCAATCGGCGTTGGCTATCTTCGCTAAGTTTATCGAAGTGCAGTTTTAAATAGTTTTTCAGCTCTTCTTTATAATTGGCTCTCACAGTTTCGTTGCCTAAACTATTTATTTGCAGATTACTTTCAGCAATACCCAAACTTTTGATTATTCTATTGGCAAGCAGAATTGTTTCCAAATCACTTTCTGGGAACTCTGTATTCAAACATTCAGCACCAAACTGGTGGAATTGTCTATATCTTCCCTTTTGTGGTCGCTCATAGCGGAAAAAAGGCCCGAAATACCATAGTTTTGTTGGGCTACTTTGCTGAATTAAACTATTTTGGATTACGGATCGAACAAGAGCAGCTGTCATTTCTGGACGTAGTGTCAGGGAATTTCCACTCTTATCATCAAAAGTGTACATTTCTTTACCCACTATATCAGTTGTGTCTCCCACGCCTCGAAGGAATACTTCTGTATATTCAAATATAGGAGTACGCAATTCAGTATATCCAAATTGCTCAGCACATTTTCTAAAAATATTTTCTATAAAATACCAGTCTTGGATTTGGCTTGGCAGCAAGTCTTTTGTGCCACGAACGGATTGAAGGGAAGCCACTGTGTCCTATTTATTTATTTGCATTCTTCTAATTACTTCTTGGCTTGGAGTAGTCAACACATAGAAATAAGATCCTGATGGCAAATCTGCCACAGAAAATTCTATTTTATGCTTTCCTACTGCCATATCTTTATCAATTACATACTTAATGATTTTCCCAGTTCCGTCCATAATGTAAAGTTTTGTTGAGCCTTTTTCAAGCAATTCAAATTCAATTTCGGTTTTTATATCTGCTGGGTTTGGTGAATTTTGGCTAAGTGCCAATTTTCCTTTACCATCGAAAAGTCTTACCACACCACCTTCTTTGCAGTATCCATTTAAAGAGAAGTTTGCATTTGTAACATCTACATTGATTTTTGAATCGCCAATTGGAGATAAGTTTTCCAAACTTAGATTTGTTAAAGTATCATTGCCTAAAGCCACTTTGAAACGAACAGAACCAATTTCAATTTCGTTATTTGGGCTTAGTATTTGTGATTTTTTATCATCTGGAATTTGCAAATCTAATTCTATAATCCTATCGCCTTCTTCAATTCTGCTAGAGATAAATCCACTAATTGGCTCAAGCATAGTCGCATTAAATCTCAAGAAAGTTTTTATTCCTTTAAGGTTCAAATCAAGTGGATTTTCGCTCACTTTTTTAAGTACAATTGGTAAATTTATTATATCGCCTGGTGCACCCGATACGTTTTGCAAATTGATGCTTGCTGTATCTGGTTTTGCTGCTAATCCAAAGCCCACCATAGGAATTTTCAATGGCGAATTGTTTCCTTGGAATTCAAAGAAAGCTGTGCTATTCTGATCTCCATTTTCCAATGGAATAAATCTCAAGCTAACTTCCACACCCTCTTGCGGCTTTAATATATTCGATTTTGAATTGATAAATCTGAAACTTCTTGAGTCTGGAACTGAGATAAACATAGTATCTAAATTTATATCCGAAGCAGTATTATTTTTCAAAACATATTGAGTAGATTTATCTTTAAAATCGCCCACTTCCACTTCACCAAAGTCAACATATTTTTCCACCAAAGAAACCGAAGGCACTAAAGAAATACCTCTAAGATTTGCAGTAATCGTTTTGCCAGGCACTTGAATTTCAAGAGTTGCTTCTCTTAATCCTATACCATTTGGCAAGAAAATTAGTTCTGCTCCAATCTTACCCAATGAATCAATATATTTTGGTTTGGTGGAATTTAGTAATTTGAATTCATCTTTGTTTGCACCTTTTATTTCTATATTATAAATTTTATAACCGAAAGATTGCAAATTCTGAATCAAATCGTTAACTGTTGTATCTTTTTCAAAACCATTGACAACATCTCCAAAATCTATTGATTTAGCAATCATTTCTGCTTTGTCAATTCTGAAAAAGCAATCATTAGTGTCTATTTGTAAATCTCTTTCGTTCAAATTCCAAATTTTAGCAATGCCATCCCAACTAGCTGTCAAAGCTCGGCTTCCATCGAAATTAAAAACAGTAGAAACCACATTGTTCGTATGCTCTTTAAATTCTTTCAGTGAGTCATAAGTGTTCGCATCCCACTGAAGCGAACGCTTGTCCCAACCAGAAGTAATGAAAGTTTCTTCCAAATCTGTATAGTGGAAAGAGGCGTAGTTTATAGTTTCAAAATCAGGTTGAGCACCAGTGTCATAATAAGTTATGTGTCTAATTGTTTTAAGTACAGCTCCAGTTTGGAAATCCCAAACTGATGCTTGTTTAGAATTTACATTTTCCGAAGCAATTAATTTTTTCTCGTCAGGGCTAATGTCAAATTGATTTGAGAATGAGCCGCCATTCGATTTTAAATTTATAACTGGATTGATTTGTACATTATCAATAGCTGAGAATTTTCTAATTTCTGCTGATAAAGTAGAAACCACAACAGTATTAGTTTTCGGAGAAAACATAGCATAGCGAAGTCCTCTGCTATCTATGACTGGCGAAGTGAATGTCAAATTTCCACCGCTATCATAAAGTCTAAAACGACCATCGGAGCAAGCAGTAACTATTTTCTTGCCATCTGGAGAATATTTAGCACTTCTTACAAATCCTGGATGTGGCAATCTTTTAATAGACTTACCTGTATATGCATTCCAAATAATTGCGTTTCTATCATCGCTACAAGAAACAATAAATTGGTCATCGCTGCTAAATTCAGCAGAATTCACTTTATCATTATGCTCCGACATAATCATATCAATATTGCCAAAAGTAGCATCCCATATTCTAATATTATTATCTTCGCAAGTAGTTACTATTTTAGTACCTTCTCTATTAAAGAAAGCAGTATATGTTTGATATTTAATGTCCGTACCAATATTTGGATTTTTAGGATGATTCAAATCCAAAGTTCGCCCAATGTTATTAGGCCAAATTTGAATAATTCTAATCAATCCATTTTGAGTAAATCTCGCAGGTACTTTCCAAGCATAGCTCAAACCTAAAGTCAATGGAGATATTGTATCCCATTTAAGTCCACCATCAATACTATATTCAATAGATATCACATCTTTGGGTAAAAGTCCAGTCCAATCCAAGCTATAAGTATCACCCGCCACAAGTGTCTCATCGCATTTGCTTGGAGTCAATACTTTCAATGTTTTAGTGTTTGGTGGAGTATTTGGGAAACCACCCGTTACAAGAATTTCATCGCCATAGCAAGCATCAGATTCAATCAATATTCGAGTGAATACTATTGCAGAATCCACGGGTTGGAATCGAATTGTGAAAGAATGACTTGTGTTTACAGGTATATCAAGTATTTGACTATTATTGACATTCAGTAAGCTGAATATGCCATTGTTATCATTTTCTAATTTAATGCTAAGTACTTTTATATCTGAACTTTTTGCAGTTATCACTATTGGAATGTCACGGTAAGTTGAAGGTATCACCGAGCTAAATCTTACAAAAGGAGGATTGCTAACTATACGTGGTTTGATAGAATCCACTAATTGATAATTAAAACTATCCATTGCAGAATCTTGCAAAAATCTTATATCTACATTATGATCATCAATACAGTTTATCTTTGCTTTAAATTCAATTGTAATTGGTTGGTATTTATAAGAATAAGCTAATAATATTTTAGCAATATCTTCAAGTTTATTCGTATCCTGCACTTTATCGAAATAATTTCCATTAGTTTCTTTTGTAAGTGCGAGCAAACTCGAAGGAATTTCTCTTCCCAATTCTATAACATTTATTTGCACATTATTTGCTTTTGCAAAGCTAGCAATAGCAGTATCATCAACTTGAGTATAAGTGTCAGTAATCAAAATAATTACTTTCCTGCCCTTTGCTTTATTTATTGTTTTGAATGCTCCAAGTGGCTCTCCAAAGAAAGCAGCATTAGCATCGGAAACAATATAAGGCACAAATTGGTTAGCTGCCAATTCAAGTTTTTGTTTGTCATTTGTAAATTTTTGGTGCAAATATGCGTTTATATCATAACTAATAAGAGCAGCTTCTGAATTGTTGAAATCAATTTTATCGAAAAGCGATTTCACAATAGCTTTGCCTTTATCTAAATTACCTTTGCTTTTAGATAAATTCAAATCGAACAAAATCAGAAACGATACATTTTTATCAGATTGGTCTTGAGGGCTTTGCAGAGAGTTGATATTGAGCTTAAGTCCATTATCAACTGTTTCAAATTGATTTGCCTGAAGTCCGCTTAAGGGCAAAGAGTTAGCTCCAAATAAAAAGTAGCTTGCTCTTATATTCGGATAATTTGTTACATCATAATCAACTACGCTAAGAGAATTCTTGGCATTAGTTGATAATGTAAATAAAATTGTTGCTATTATTGTAAGTAGAAATTTACCCATTGCTGCATTTTGGTTTAAACAAAATTAAGAAATTTTTTCAATTTGAAATAATTATTAATCAATATTTGTACCACAATGCTAATTTTTTTTAAGTTCATTCAAGACAATCAATTATGAAGCATCACTTGATATTACTTTTTATAGTCGCAATTAGCTACGTTTCACAAGCTACGACTGACTCAAACTCAGCAGCACTCGATGTTTTCAAAAAAGACACTGTTAAGAAAGATACATTTAATTTCTACTATAAATTCTATGCAAAAGATACTATCTTTTATAAAGTGGAAACGCTAGATTCAACTGCATTTAATTTCGATGAACCCTTAATTAAGGATAAAATAGAAATTTTGCGAGTAATTTGCGATTCTGTAGTAGCTGGCAAATACTACTTGAACTTTACAACAACCCAATTATTAGAAAATGGCAGAAAAGGAAGTGAAAAATCTGACACAAGGACATATCATCCTTGGCTTGGCAGAAAAGCATTCATAGTTATTGACAGTTTGGGTACTAGATTTAGCTCAACCGTGGAAGATTCAAATTCTGCTGTGATAGCACCATCTGGTCCATTTGGCCCAACTTTATTTCCACCGCTGAAAGAAACTCAAAAAGTGAGAGAAGAAACATGGCTAAACACAACTATGCTTGATTTGCCTGAATATGGCAATCCAATTCCATTGATTAGATTGACATATCTTTTCCACTTCAAAGAAATGAGAGATACATTAGAAAAACGAAATTTCTATTACGAATACATTGCCACAGGACAAGGAAGCGTTGGGCTTAGCATGGAAGATGCTAAAGTGAGACTTACCAATGTGCTAAATGGACATGGAAAAATTTTCCTAGACACACTTGAATTGATTCCAACTTTCTTTTATAACACACAAGAACAAAAAATTGTTTACTCTTCAGGTGAAAAAAGAAAACAAGGATACCACTACACAAACACATTTTTCACATTCCAAAAATTAATTAGAAACAAAACCCCACAAGCTATAATGCCTAAAAGAGGTAAGAAGAAGTAGCATTGTTTTTAATAAAGAATCCCAAAAAAAAGGGAACAAACTTTCGTTTATTCCCTTTTTTAAAAACTAACTTAATTGCTTTAAAAATTTATATAATTAACTTTTTAAAATCTTCAAATTCAATTAAGTTCAAATGTTCTTTACGGTTCTCTTCTAAAACTTTAAATTCAAAAAATGGATTTAATGAATTTGTATTTTTGCCTATTTTATAACTTCTTGATAATATCCCAACTCCCCAATCGGCATTAATGCAACATGAGTTAATGGTTGGATCTTGACGCAATTTGCAAAATGCTTTCCAAGTTGTTCCATTCCATCCGCCTTGAGCAGGAGTATGATTATAATTATAATTTTCTCTAGCGTGCCATTCGGATGGTGGGTTACAATCATGCAATACTATAAATCCATCGTCTTTTATATATCTTAAGGCATTTTCGATATCTCTTTCCACTTGTTCAGCAAGGTGTAAACCATCAATAAAAATCACATCAAATCTTATATCTTTTGATAGAATTTCATTGTCTGAAAGTTGTTTAAAAAAAGTATCGCTGGTCATTTTAAAATCTACAGGATTTGATTCAAATTCAATACCTGGGTCAACACTATATTTGATATTTGATTTTATGAGATTAAAATTATCATCTGGATTGCGAACACCAATTTCTAAATAACTTGTCTCATTTTTTTTAATTGATAGCAAATAATTTATTATTTCATTACGGTATGGACTTTTAGCAAATTCAGGTATTTTCTTTTGTACTTCACGATAATGTGAATCTTGTAGAATTTTTTTACCAGTAACAAAGTATTTTATCAAAAGTTTTAAATTTCTCATTGTTGTCTTTAAATTACCAAGCACTCATTTATCTACGCAAACTCAATAAATGTCATAAATATATTTAAGTAAAAATTAATTCTTAAATTTATTTATCTCAAAAGCTTTTTTATTTTATAAATTTTATTATTGTATACAATTTAAAAAATAAATTCTTATTTAACAAGTTCTTTTTTCTTCCAAAAAAAAGGGAATAAACTTTCGTTTATTCCCTTTTTTAAT
>CAZYXG010000003.1:60986-68361 GCA_964650885.1 uncultured Hyphomicrobiales bacterium
TTCTTTTTTCTTCCAAAAAAAAGGGAATAAACTTTCGTTTATTCCCTTTTTTAATTTGTATTTATACAGAAATTTCAAATTAATCTACGTTGTAGTCTCTTTGTTCGTTTCTTTCTGGTCTTTCTTCAGAGCGTTCAGGACGGTCGTTTCCTCTATTATCTCTGCGATCTCTGTCGCCACCGCCACTTGGTCTGCGGTCTCTATCTCTTCCGCCGCCGCCATCACGTCCATATCTATCGTTACTACGAGGTGGTGGTTTTGGTCTGCTTTTTTCTGCTTCTTGTATTTCTTCAAAAGAAACATTATTTAGCACAGCTTTTCTGCTCAATCTGTATTTACCATCACGAGTGATTTCAATTAGCATAGCTTCAAAAGTTTCGCCTGGTTTGAATAACTCATCAAGGTTTTCAACTCTTTCGTTTGCTAATGCAGAAATATGAACCAACCCAGTTTGTTTAGGCATAAATTCTACTAAAGCACCAAGACCTTCTCTTAGCTCTTTAATTTTACAAGTGTAAATCTCACCTGCAATTGGTTTGCGAGTTAATTGTTCAATCATCAACTTAGCTGCATCAGATGATGCTTGTGAAGTTGCAGCAACTGTTACTGTTCCATCGTCAGCTATATTGATTTCTGCACCAGTTTCTCTCACTATACCACGAATTGTTTCGCCACCAGTACCAATTACAGCACCAATAGTATCTATTGGAATTTTTATATATTCAAAACGTGGAGCAAATTCAGACATTTCAGTTTTAGGAGCAGGAAGCAATTCATCCATAATTCCTAAAATGTGTAATCTGCCAGCTTTTGCTTGATGTAATGCTTTAGTAAGGATTTCCATAGAAAGTCCTTCGATTTTAATATCCATTTGGCAAGCTGTGATTCCATCTTTAGAACCAGCAACTTTGAAATCCATATCGCCTAAGAAATCTTCATCTCCAAGAATATCCGAAAGAATTGCTACTCTGTCGTCTTCGCTAATTAAACCCATTGCAATACCAGCAATTGATTTTTTAAGTGGCACACCTGCATCAAATAAAGCCAAACTACCAGCACAAACTGTTGCCATTGAAGACGAACCGTTTGATTCCAAGATGTCCGATACTATACGTACAGTGTAGCCAAAATCTTCTTGCGAAGGCATTACTTTTTTTAAAGCTCTTTCAGCCAAATTTCCGTGCCCTACTTCTCTTCTTCCTACCATACCAAAACGCCCAACTTCACCAACTGAATATGGTGGGAAGTTATAATGCAATAAGAATCTGTTTGTGTGGTTAGGTAAAAGACCATCAATTATTTGCTCATCTTTCGATGTACCCAAAGTAACTGTTGTTAAAGATTGAGTTTCTCCACGAGTGAAAAGTGCCGAACCGTGAGTACGAGGCAAATATTTCACTTCGCAAGCAATTGGGCGGATATCAGTAGTTGTTCTGCCGTCCAATCGTTTGTTAGAATCTAAAATCATAGCTCTCATAACTTTTTTCTCAAGTTTAGAGAAAGCTTGATTTGCTAATTTTTCTATTTTCAATGAATAAACTTCGTGTTCTCCAAATGCAGCTTTAGCTACTTCTATAGCTTTATCACGTAATTCATTGCGTTTTGATCCACGTTCAGCCTTTGTAGTAACTGAGTAAACATATTCTTTCAAATCAGCAGCGATTGCCGAATCAATAGTTGTTACTATTTCTTCTGGAATAGATTTATCATTTACTTCTCTTTTTGGAGAATTCACTAGAGCGTGCAATTGCATTTGCAATGCATTCAGTTCACGAATTCTATCGTGTCCGAAAAGCAATGCATCAACAAATTCTTCTTCGCTGATTTCATTGCTTTCGCCTTCCACCATCATAATAGATTTATCAGAACCAGCAATTGTTATATCCAAAGAACATTCTTTCAATTGTTCAGGTGATGGATTTGCAATATATTTACCATCTAATTTTCCAACTCTTACCTCAGAGATTGGTCCATTGAATGGAATATCAGAAATCAATAATGCAGCAGAAGCACCGAAACAAGCTAAATTCTCTGGATCTACATCTGGTTCAGCCGAAAAAACTTGAGCAATAACTTGAGTTTCATATTGCCAGTGTTTAGGGAAAAGAGGACGTAAAGGTCTATCAATCAAACGAGAAGCAAGTACTTCTTTATCTGTTGGCTTGCCTTCTCTACGGAAAAATCCACCAGGGATTTTACCAGCAGAAGCCATTTTCTCACGATATTCTACTTGCAAAGGCAAGAAGTCAATATCAAGTTTTTCTGTTTGAGCAGCCGTAGCCACTACTAAAAGCATTGTATCTCCACAACGCACTGTTACAGAGCCGTTAGCAAATTTTGCTAACTTACCAGTTTCAAGAGAAACTTCTTTCCCATCGAACTGCATGGATACTTTATGTACCGCCATAGTATTTATACCAATTAATTAATAAAACATTAAACAATTGCTTTTTTCTTTGTCGGTTTTGAGCGAAATTAAGGGCTAAACTCTCTTAGCACTTAATTTCGACCAAAAACCGCAATCGCAATTATTTTGTGTGTAAAATAAAAAAAAACGGCATCAAAAGTGCCGTTTTTTTAATCTTCTTTTTAACATCTATTTTATTTGCGAACAAATAGATTATTTTCTTAAAGACAAAGCACTAATGATAGCTCTGTATCTAACGATTTCATTTTTAGCTAAGTAATCCAACATCTTACGGCGTTTGGCTACCATTGCTATTAAACCACGACGTGTGTGGTTATCTTTTTTATGCACCAACAAATGTTGAGATAAATCTAAAATTTTTGCTGTCAAAACTGCAACTTGAACTTCTGGTTTACCTGAATCTTGAGGGTTTGAACCGTGAGTCGCTACTAATTCTGCAATTGTTTCTTTGCTAACCATTTAAAGTTTTCCTGATTTTCAATTATTATAGAAAACAAATATACGAAAATATATTTATTTTTCAAAAATTTCTTTGCAATTCCAAAGCGATTTCTTTGTCTTTTTCTATTTGTTCTATTAGTTCAGCAGCCGAGCTAAATTTCTTTTCGTTTCTTAAGAACTTATGAAAGCTAACGAATAGACTTTTCCCATATAAATCTTGGTCAAAATCCAAGAAATGTACTTCTAAAGTAGTATGCAAATCATTTGTGAATGTAGGTCGAATTCCAATATTTGCCATTCCAAATACTTTTTTACCATCTATTTGCGATGAAACAAAGTAAACACCATTGCCCGGCATTAGCTTATGTTTGTCTGGAGGTACTATATTTGCAGTTGGAAATCCTATAGTTTTTCCACGACCTTCGCCTTGCACCACATTGCCTTCTATAAAGTAATCATAGCCAAGCATTTCATTTGCGATTTCTACTTTGCTTTCCTGAAGTGCTGCCCTAATCTTTGTAGAAGAAATTGCTATCTCTCCTTCTATTAGTGCATCTATTCTTTCCACTTCAAAATTTAATTCAGTACTAAGTTTATCAAGCAAATCAGAATCGCCACCTCGGTTTTTACCAAACATGTGGTCATAGCCAATTAGTATTTTCTTCAATCCAATTTTTTTACAAAGGTAATCTTCAATAAAAACCTCAGCGGGTGTTTGTGAAAATTCATAAGAAAAAGTAATAATCAAAACATTGGGCAGACCAACATTGCGAAGAGTGTTCACTCTTTCATTAATATTAGTCAAAAGGCGAACTGGAGGTCTGCCTTCTTTCTGCAAAGTGATTTGCGGGTGTGGATCGAATGTGATAAGTATTGGACGTAAATTTTCTTTTTCAGCAATTTCTAGCAATTGACTAATCACTTTCCTATGTCCTTTGTGAACACCATCGAATGTGCCAAGAGTAACAATAGTATTTGGATTAAATTCTATTTCTTCGAAATCACGAAAAAGTTTCATATTCTTTTCAATTTTAAATGCTCGTTGTCTTTTCTCATTTGGTGGAATACCTTGCCCGAAATTGCATCAGTCAAATCGAAATCCATAACTCTAGTGCGAATCAAATTCGACATGTATCCACCAACACCAAGTCTTTCACCAATATCATTGCATAGCGAACGTATGTATGTGCCTTTAGAGCAAGTTACTTCAAACACTACATAAGGTAAATCTATTACATTTATTTTAATATTTGTGATATTAATTTCACGGGCTTTTAGCACCACTTCTTCATTTCGGCGAGCTAATTCATAGGAGCGAACTCCGTTTACTTTTTTTGCAGAAAAAATCGGGGGCACCTGCATTTGTACACCTGAAAATGAAGCTATAGCTGTTTGAATTTCTTCTTCGGTCAAATGAGAAATATCAATTAGGTTTTCTTCATCGCTTTCCATATCGAAAGTTTTGGTAGTATTGCCTAATTTCAAAGTTGCAAGATAAGTTTTATCGGAAGAAGAATATGATTCTAATTGCTTAGTCGCTTTACCTAAAGCTATTACCAAAAGTCCAGTTGCAAGTGGATCTAAAGTGCCGCCATGTCCAACTTTTTTTATTTGAGTAGCACCACGTACTTTTGCTACAGCATCGAATGATGACCAGCCAACTGGTTTATCAACCAATATCAATACACCTTCAGTGAAAGCTTTCTCACGAATTTCTTCAATAGTGTAATTTGTCTTGTTAGTAATAATCATTTGGGGAATTATGCAGTAGTTTGGTCTAACTTACTTTTATCAATGAGTTTTTGGATGTGCTCCATTTGGTCGAGTGCGTCGTCCACGTAGAATTTCAAATCTGGTATATAGCGAAGTTCTGCGTTGCGTTTCAAAGCTCCTTTCACTCTATGTATATTCAATTCCAGTATTGGAATAAGCTCAAGAGGTCTGAGCTTATTTCCAAGTACACTGAAAAATATTTTTGCATTTTGCAAATCGGGAGAAACCATAACATTTGTTACAGTAACTAATCCAGCAGAATATTCTTTACCAATTTCATCAAATACCGATGAAAGTGCTCTTTTAATAACCGAAGCTACTTTTTCTGTACGTATTGACATTTTTATTTCTTAATAGTACGTTTAGTTTCAACAGTTTTGTAGCATTCTATTATGTCGCCAATAATTATATCATTGAAACCATCAAGTAAAATACCGCATTCATAAGATTCATTAACTGTCTTTGCGTCATCTTTCTCACGTTTCAATTGCTTGATTGAGCCAGAATAAATTTCTAAACCATCTCGCATCACTTTCACTTTGTCATTTCTATTGATTTTACCAGTCAACACATAGCAACCAGCAATTGTTCCAATTTTAGAAATTTTATATAAAGCTCTGATTTCAACAGTACCAGTTACAACTTGGCTAAGTACAGGTCTTAACATACCTTCCACTGCCAATTGAATATCGTTGATACAGTCGTAGATAATTTCGTATTCTCTAATTTCTACATCTTCATCGTCAGCTAAGCGTTTTGCTTTTTGCGATGGCGAGGTATGAAAACCAACTACAATAGCTCCTGAAGCTTTTGCAAGCATTACATCCGATTCAGAAATCTCTCCAACACCTTTATGCAAGATATTGATACGAACTTCATCATGACTTAATTTCTGCAATGAATCTGTCAATGCTTCCAATGAACCAGAAACGTCTGCTTTCAAAATTACGTACAAATCTTTCACACCACCAAGCTTAATTTGCTCAGAAATCTGATCAAGAGTAATATGGCGAACTTGTCTAAATTCCTGTTCACGTTTCAATTGTTTTCTTTCGTTGGCTATACGTCTTGCTTCCGAATCTGTATTGACTACCACAAAACTATCGCCTGCACTTGGCACAATATCGAAACCAATAACTCTAACTGGATGCGAAGGAGTTGTGATTTCTACTTTATTACTACGCTCATCGAACATAGCACGAACTCTACCAAATGAAGTTCCAGCCACGAAATTATCGCCAACTTTCAAACTTCCTTTCTGAACTACTACTGTAGTAACAGCACCAAGACCTTTGTCCATGTGTGCTTCTATTACAGTTCCACGAGCGTTTCTATCTGGATTAGCTTTAAGCTCTTTAAGCTCAGCTTCCAACAAAATAGCGTCTAATAATTTATCAATGTTCTGACCAAACTTAGCTGAAATTTCAACACTTTGATTTTTACCACCCCACTCTTCTACAAGAACATCGTGGTCAGCAAGTTGTTGTTTAATTCTATCTGGTTTAGAATCTGGCTTATCCATTTTATTGATTGCAACAATAATTGGAACACCAGCCGCTTTTGAGTGACTAATTGCTTCTATTGTTTGAGGCATCACGCTATCATCTGCTGCTACTACTAACACAACAATATCAGTAACTTGAGCACCACGAGCACGCATAGCTGTAAAAGCTTCGTGACCTGGAGTATCTAAGAAAGTGATTTGTTTGCCACCATTATCGACCATATAAGCACCAATGTGCTGAGTGATACCACCTGATTCGCCTGCTACCACTGTAGTTTTACGAATAAAGTCTAACAATGATGTTTTGCCATGATCCACGTGACCCATAATAGTTACTATTGGAGGTCTTGGCAACAATGATTCTTCATCGTCCACTTCATCTTCTATCACCTGAGATTCTTTCTCATCTAAGAAGTCAACTTCGAAGCCGTAATCACTTGCTATAAGTGTGATTGTATCTTTGTCCAATCGCTGATTAATCGTAACCATCAGCCCAAGTTGCATACATTTGATGATGATTTCATTAGGGTTAATGTTCATCAAGCCAGCCAAATCGCTAGTTGTTACAAATTCTGCCAACTCTAATTGGAATGCCGCTTTGTCTTTTTCAGCTTGTAATTTTTCTTCTTTCTCTTCTCTTTCTTGTTTTTTCTTTTGACGAATTTTAGCTCTGAAACTTCCAGCACTAGTATCGTCCATTCCAGAAAGAGTTTGTTTAATAGCTCTATTCACATCCACTTCAGAGATTTGCTCTCTAACCGAACGTTTTTTCTTTTTCTTGCCTAAACCAATTCTATCGTTCAATGAACCAATTTTCAAAGGACCATCTGGTTTGTTGCCACCACCAGGTCCACGGTTTGGTCCTCCGAATTTATTACCAGTACTTGGTCTATCAGCAGGTAAATTGATTTTACCAACAATAGTTAAGCCCTTAAGATTATTTCTATCTTGACCAACACCAACTTCAACAATGTTCATCCTTTTGCGTTTACCAGGAGCCGCATTCGGATCTCTTGGTGCATTATTAGGAGCATTATTATCACGATTTTGAGGAGGACGATTATCTCTACCTTGGTAAGGAGCTCTTTCCCCTGGTCTTGGTGGTCTATTATCTCTATTTTGATAATTAGGTCTGTCGCCACTTCCAGCTGGTCTGTCGCCTTGAGGCCTTGGTGGTCTGTTATCTCTATTTGCGTTGTTGTCACGATTAAAACCACCCTCTCTTGGAG
>CAZYXG010000003.1:68461-100400 GCA_964650885.1 uncultured Hyphomicrobiales bacterium
GGTCTGTTATCTCTATTTGCGTTGTTGTCACGATTAAAACCACCCTCTCTTGGAGCTTGTGGCCTTCCATCTCTATTTCTATCGTTTGGTCTGCTACCCTGATAACCTCTTTGTGGAGTGTTATAAGTATTAAACTTAGATAAATCTACTTTGTCGCCAACTTTATGTTGAGATTCAGAAGAGATAGGTTGAATAACGTCATAATCTGGTTTATTGCTAATTTTAGTGATTGGTTGTTCTTCAATCTTAGCAGCAATTTCAATTTTTTCAGCTTTCACTTCTGCAACTGGCTCTTTTGCCAATTCAACTTTTGCTGGCTGCTTCACTTCGGCAACTGGTGCAGAGGCAGTAGCCACTGGTACTGCTGTTTCTATAGATTTAGCTTTAGTAACCTTTTTTGCTTTAGGTTTTTCTTCTAAATCAATTTTAACTTCAGTTGTTTTCTCTGCTACTTTTGTTTCTGCTTTTGGCTGCTCTTTTTTAACAGGTGCAGGTTTTTCAACAGGCGGCGCCACAAATACAGGAGTTTCCAATCTTTCAACTGGAGCAACTGCAACGGGAGCAGGAGCTTCCACTTTTGCTATTGGAGCTTGAGCAGCAGTAGCTGGCTCATAATAATCTTGATCGTAATCAGACTCATCAGAATTGATTGCTTTCTTAAAGTCTTTATGCTTCTGAAGTTTATTTCTTTGTGCTTCAGCTGTTTTTTTCTCTTTTTTAAACTTATCGTAAACAGCATCAACCATATCGCCAGATAGTTTCGCAAGTGGTTTGTTGTCTATGGCAAACCCCTTCCCGTGTAAGTATTCTACGATTGAATCCTTACTAATATTGATTTCTGCTGCTAGCTTAAAGAGTTTAATATCTGCCATAAATTGTGCTAAACTTTCTTAAAATTTAAATAAAGAGAAAAATAAAAATTACACTTCCATATTCTTGATTTTATCAACCAAGTATGGATTTTCTTGTTCGTCGAATTCAATTAAAATGATTTGTCTCAATTCAATAATTGTTTCTTTCGACATACCTTCCAATTTGAGCAATTCAAGTGGGTCTGTTTCTAGGAATTCCCTAGCTGTAGTTATACTAATAGCAGCAAGTTTAGACAATAAATCTTCTCCAAGCTCATTAATAAATTCATTAAGTTCAATATCTTCGCCACCTTCTTTCACTAGAGTCAAAGAGAATCCAGTTAATTTAGAAGCCAAACGAACATTCTGCCCATTTCTTCCAATTGCCAAAGACACTTGGTCATCTGGCACAGTAACAGTTGCAGTTCTTGTTTCAAAAGAAATTTGAATATCTTTCACTTTCGCAGGAGACAACGCTTTTTTGATAAATTCCTCGTGGTCATCTGAAAACTCAATCAAATCAATATTTTCATTGTTCAACTCACGTACGATTGAATGGATACGAATACCTTTCATACCAACGCAAGCTCCAACTGGATCCACTCTGTCGTCCAAAGAAGAAACTGCTACTTTAGATCTTTCGCCTGGATCTCTTGCGATTGAGCGTATTTGAATAATTCCGTCATAAATCTCAGGAATTTCAATCTCAAACAATCTAGCCAAGAATTCATCGGAAGCACGTGAAAGAAGAACTTCTGGCTGACCGCCTGCTCCATTTCTTCGTACATCTTTAATAATGGCTCTAATTACTTGACCTTTTTTATACTTAAATGGCTCATTTGGGATTTGTTCATCTCTATGAAGCGACATTTCAGTTTTATTATACATCACAATAACATCATTTCGGCGTACCATATGGACTTCCCCAACTATGATTTCCCCGATTTTAGAATAATATTCGTTAAAGATGTTATCTTTTTCAATTTCTCTAATTCTTTGATTCAAATTTTGCGAAGCCAAAGAAACTAATCTTCGACCAAAACTATCAGCGATATTATCTAAAGTTATTTCTTCAATAAATTCATTGCCAAGTTCGTACTCGCCTTCTTCGCTATACTTTAGAACTTCTACTAAAGATATTTCCAACATAGGGTCTTCAACTGTTTCCACGATTGTACGAGTAAGGTATATCTCAATATCGCCTTTATCCATATTCAAGATAATATCGAATTGAGATTCAGCACCATACTTTTTTCTAACAATCATAGCAAGAGTGTCTTCCATTACGCCTTGCAATATGTCTTTATCTATATTCTTATTCTTTGCCATATCGGCAAACGATTCGATAATTAATTTCTTATCTACTTGATGTTTATTGACTTTGCGTCTTGCCATCTTATTGCTTTACAAAGTATTTTTATAAAAAAAGGGCTTTTAGCCCATTTGATTGATTACAAATTTACAATATTTATCTGTAAAATCATAGTTTTTAAAGAAAACTTCTAATAAAATTCAATTATATACTTCTTTTGAGTGAAATATTTGCCCAATTACTAGTAATTTTGTTCTCAAATATAATTACACAAAATCATAAAATCGGAATATTTATGGCGTTTCAAGGTTTAGACTACTACAATTTAGATGAATTATATAACGAAGACGAGATATTGCTCAGAAATACTGTGCGTGAATTCGTTGATGCTGAGGTAATGCCTGTCATCGAAGAAAACTATCAAGCTGGCACATTTCCCGAAGGATTAGCTAAAAAAATGGCTGATTTGGGTATGTTTGGTATTAAAGTTTCCGAAAAATACGGTGGCTCTGGTGCAAACTTCACCACTTATGGTTTGGCTATGCAAGAATTAGAGCGTGGCGATTCTGCCGTGCGTTCTTTTGCTTCTGTTCAAAATTCACTTGTTATGTTTCCAATTGAAACTTATGCAACTGAAGAAATGAAAACCAAATGGCTTCCAAAACTTTGCACTGGCGAAGCTATTGGTTGCTTTGGACTAACTGAACCAGATCACGGCTCAAACCCAAATGGAATGCTTACCAATGCTAAGAAAATTGATGGCGGCTATCTATTGAATGGTGCTAAAATGTGGATTACAAATGGTACTGTTGCAGATGTTGCAGTTGTTTGGGGTAAGCTCGATGGAAAAATTACTGGCTTCCTTGTTGAAAAAGGAATGAAAGGATTTTCAGCTCCAGAAATGAAAGGTAAACATTCGCTTAGAGCTTCAGTTACTTCTGAATTAATTTTTCAAGATGTTGTAATCCCTGATGCTAATAGGTTAGATGTTAACGGATTGCGTGGACCATTGTCTTGTTTAACTCAAGCTCGTTTCGGTATTTCTTATGGAGTGCTTGGCTCTGCAATGCAAGTTTATGAATCTTCACTAAATTACTCTAAATCTCGTATTCAATTCGGCAAACCAATAGCTGGATTTCAATTAGTTCAGCAAAAACTTGTTTGGATGTTAAATGAGATTACTAAAGGTCAAATGCTCATGTGGAGATTAGGTAGAATGATGGACAACCACACTTCACGCAACGAACAAGTTTCTTTGGCAAAACGCAACAATGTGCAAATGGCTCTCGAATGTGCTAGAGTTGCCCGCGACATACACGGAGCAAATGGTATTTTAGGTGAATATCCAATTATGCGTCATTCGGCAAATTTAGAAAGTGTGAATACTTACGAAGGTACACACGATATTCATACTTTAATTTTAGGTCAAGATATTACTGGCTTAAACGCATTTTTATAAAACTAGGAAAAGTAAATTAAATGGAAATTCTAATTATAATAGCAATTGTAATTGCCACATTCTTTTTTATGGAATTTATGGCGTGGTTCACCCATAAATTTGTGATGCACGGTTTTCTTTGGAATTTACATTTCGACCACCATAATAAGCAACCTGGCTTTTTTGAAAAGAATGATACATTCTTTTTAGTATTTGCAGTGCCAAGCTCATTGAGTATATTTTTTGGAGCAAATTACCATATAAATAACTTGTGGGCTTTTGGCTTAGGTATTATGCTTTATGGATTAGCTTATTTTCTAGTTCACGAAGTATTGATTCACCGCAGATTCCCTAAAATCAGGAAAGCTCTATTCGATAATATCAATAAAGATTATTTGAATATATTAATGTATGCCCACAAAATGCACCATAAGCACACAGGAAAAGAAGAAGGCGAATCGTTCGGAATGTTGGTAGTTAATAAAATTTACTATCAAGAATACCGCAAAAGAAAAGAATTAAAAGAAAGTAGGGCTTAAGTAATGTTTGGCAAATGGACGTATTTATTGCTTATGCTGGCTTCAATATCAGTGCCATTTGCATATAGCTTCGAAAAAAGAATTCACTTCATTGGTAATATTAAAGCATTTTTAATATCCAATGTAATTACATTTGTTTTTTTCGTAATTTGGGATGTCTATTTCACAAGTATAGGTGTTTGGAGCTTCAATCCAGCATACCATTTGAATATATTATTCTTCAAGTTACCACTAGAAGAGCTAATGTTTTTTGTGTTAATCCCCTATTGCTGCATATTTGTTTACGAAAATATCAACTACTTCATCCCACAGAAGAAAGAGAGGATTGAAAGCAAATATTTAGTTTACATTGGCAGTTTAATAATTATAGTGGCAGCAATATTTATAAAGCCACTTTATCCGAAATTCACTTTCGTAATCTTAGGCATAATACTAAACTTATACCACTACCTGAAAATGAGAAATATATACAATATTTTCATTAGCTATTTATTCTGCCTAATCCCTTTCTTTATAGTGAACGGAATATTAACTTCATTACCAGTAGTCTTGTACAATAATGCAGAGAATTTCGGCAT
The DNA here is from genome assembly GCA_964650885.1 of uncultured Hyphomicrobiales bacterium. Taxonomy (GTDB): domain Bacteria; phylum Bacteroidota; class Ignavibacteria; order Kapaibacteriales; family UBA2268; genus JAPLFM01. The sequence goes on from CAZYXG010000003.1 coordinate 73,180, forward strand.
TCGTCTTTGGACTATACCAGTAGAAGATGCATTCTACGGATTTGCAATGTACCTCATTAACCTTATTGGTTACGAAAAACTTAAAACCAAATAATCCGCAACTTACTCCACTTGCAATAATTTATAAAATTGAAGTTGAAATGTGGTCATTATTTAGATATTTCACTTTAATCTTAAAAACAAAAAGTAGCACGAATTTCTAAGAAAAACATTTTTTTTCAATTTTTACCATTCACGGTAACAAACAAAGCAATATTTTGTTATTATGTTTGGTCATTATTGTTTGAACTATACTTTTACAATTAACAATTAACAATTAACAATTATGAAAAAATCTACAGCCATTACAAACTTAAAACTAAAAACAAAATTTAGTTTTGTAATAATAGCAATCGTATTTGCTATGTGTTCACATATTGGGTATTCCCAAACACCAGAATTATTTGCAGACAAAGTATTGCTTAACAACATTTCGGTTCCTTGGGGCTTTACATTTATAAACAGCAACGAAGTCCTGTTTACAGAAAAGCAGGGGAAAGTGTTTCGATATGTTATCTCTACAAATACTCTTACTGAAATAACAGGACTACCTGCTATTGCTCAGAATGGGCAAGGAGGACTATTGGACATTGCCTTACATCCCAATTTTAGTAGCAACAGCTTTGTTTATATTACCTATGCAGTATCGGCAACAGGTGGACAAACAACTGCATTAGGAAGAGGCAAGCTTGTAGGTAACCAACTTCAAAATTTTACAGAATTATTCAGGGCATTGCCAATACTTAATTCTGGCTCCCATTTTGGCAGCCGTATAGTTTTTGATAGAAATAATCTCATTTATATGTCTGTTGGCGATCGTGGTTCACAAGATAATGCTCAAAACAGGAATAACCATTTGGGTAAAGTTCTACGTTTCAATGATGATGGAACTGTGCCTTCAAGCAATCCATTAGTTGGTGTTCCAAATACAAAACCTGAGATATTCAGTTGGGGTAACCGAAATATTCAAGGTATGGATATGAACCCAGCAACAGGTGAAATATATGCACACGAACATGGGCCTAGAGGTGGCGACGAACTTAATTTAATTAAACCAAATACAAATTATGGTTGGCCTAAAGTTACTTTTGGTATCAACTACGATGGAAGTCCTATCACTCCCGATACTACTCTTCCAGGAATGGAACTACCTCTTACTTATTGGGTGCCATCAATTGCACCAAGTGGAATGACTTTTATTAAGAATGGACAACCAAATAATGAATCTGATATTTTACTTGGAGCTTTAGCTGGTACTCATATTCATTGGCTAAAGATGAAAGATAATAAAAGGGTATCTTCAACAAGAAGTTTGAATGGTTATGCTCGTTTTCGTGATGTTAGACAAGCACCTGATGGCAAATTATATGCTATGACCGAAACTCCAAACCGTTTCATTTTATTGCGTTCAAGTGTACCTATTATTAATCCTTTAGAATCAGTTTTAACAATATCTTCAAAAACTATTTCAATGCAATATGCTGCAAATAGTTCGAGTAGTTTTAATATTAATTCAAATACAAGTTGGACTTTCACTAATATTCCAACTTGGCTGCAATTAAATACAACAATTGGCTCTGGCACAATGACGATATTGCTTACAGCAGAGGCAAACAATAGTTTAAATACAAGAAAAGCTGATTTAGTAGTGACTGGCGAAAAAGTAAATTCACAAACTATTAGCGTAACTCAAAAAGGAAAAGAAATCGTTGATATTATTGATTTAGAAGCATTCCAAATTCTTTCTCCATTCAATATGGATACAGTTTTAGTTTCCAACGAATATCCATTGAGTTTTGTAATTAAGAATAACAGTACAATTCCAGTAGGCAATATTCAAACTATTTTAGAAGTTTTTAATTGCTCTAAATCAACTCCTGAATTTAATTATGAATTGAAAATAGATACAATTGGAATCGGCAGCAATAACAGTAGAACAATTTCAATGGGAAAAGTTTCTTTTCCAAGCTCTGCACTTTATAAAGCAGTCCTAAATGTTAAAAGCAGTTTAGACTCAAACCTTAGCAACAACACAATTACTTCGAAATGTATTTATGCAGCATTAACTTCATCAATTTCAACTCAAACAGATATTAATGTTTCAATCTATCCTAACCCTTCGAATGGAGATATTACTGTTTCGAGTGATGAACAAATTGATAACATTAGAATTACAGATAAGCTAGGCAGAATAGTTTTTGAAGCAAATTATCATACCAAGAACATTAATCTGAAAGAGCTTAACTCTGGTATTTACTTAATAACCATAACCAGTGGCGGAATTTCAAAAACAAATAAATTAGTAATTAATGGGAATTAATTGCCCAAAACTTAATGTAAAGACAAGTCATTGACTTGTCTTTTTTTTGCCAAAATTGAGATTTTATAAATGACAGACTAAGTTTAACTGAAATCTAAAACTGACTTAATCTTCACAGAAATATGACTTTTAAGTGTCATAATAATCGAAGTGGTAATGACATAACTTCTTTCCTGTATTGTGTAATGCTTTCTTTAAACATTTGATTTACTTTTGTATTATAATTTTTTAACAAGTAATTCAAATCAAACAAAATATGAAAGATGCAATAAATCAACACGTAGAAAAATTAGTTGAGATGGTTAAAGATGTTCGTATTTGTATGCTCATCACCAACGAAAAAAATGCTGAAAATTTATCGGGCAGACCGATGGGTATCAATAAAATTGATGACGATGGAACTATGTGGTTCTTCACAAAAGCATCATCCAATATAGTTGAAGATATAGAAGAAAGTAGAAAAGTATCAATAGCAATTACTAATGAAAGTAGTCAAAATTATTTAATGATACACGGCACTGCAACATTAGTAAATGACAAAAATAAAATGAAAGAGCTTTGGAGTACCATTATGAAAGTATGGTTCCCACTTGGTTTGGACGACCCTGATATGACACTGATAAAAGTTGTGCCAAACGAAGTAAACTATTGGGACAGCAGTTCAAGCAAAATGGTAGTTCTTTTTAAAATGCTAAAAGCAATTGTTACGGGAAAAGAATATACAGAAGGCGAACACGGTAAAATAAATTTGTAATCGACAACTAATTTTAGTAGAGTAAATTATGAAAATATTAATGATATTAACATCACACAGTGAACTTGGAAATACAGGAAAAAAAACTGGTTTTTGGGTGGAAGAATTTGCAACGCCTTACTACAAAATGAAAGATGCAGGAGTTGCCATCACAATTGCTTCACCAAAAGGCGGACAACCTCCCATTGATCCTTTAAGCACAGAACCAGCAAATCAAACAGAAGCTACACATCGTTTTGACAAAGATGAAAAGTTAAAAGAATTATTAGCACACACAAAAAGGCTGTCAGAATTATCGGTAGATGATTTTGATGCGGTTTTCTATCCTGGTGGACATGGTCCTTTATGGGATTTGACAAATGATAAAAACTCAATCAAATTAATTGAAGATTTCTATAACAAACAAAAACCAATTGCATTTGTATGTCATGCTCCAGCTGCTTTACTCAAAGTGAAAGCCGAAAATGGTCAACCACTTATAAAAGGAAAAAAAATTACTAGCTTTTCAAATACCGAAGAAGAAGCTGCAGGATTAACCAAAGTAGTTCCTTTTTTATTAGAAGATGAGTTGAAAAAACTGGGTGCTCATTACAGCAAAGGAGCCAACTGGAGTGCATACACACAACAAGATGGCTTATTAATTTCAGGTCAAAATCCAGCATCGTCTGAAGAAGTTGCTAAATTACTTTTGAAAGTTCTTGCTGGATAAAAAGAAAGTCACCTTTCATAATAATTATAAAATAGAAAGAAGTGATAGAGAACAACTTGCATTACTACTCTGACAACTAAAAACAAACAAAACTAATTAATTCAATTCATTAACTAACAAAAATTTCAAAATGGAAAATTCCAAAAAAAAAGAAGACGTAATTACCAAAGCAATTGAAAAGCAAACTGTCAAATTGCCATCCGATACTTTTTTATTTGCAGCTATTGGTGCCGCTGCAGTATCATTAGGATTTAAACTAATGAAGAACGATAGAAATGCATCGTTTGTAGGACAGTGGGTAGCACCAATTTTACTAATGGGTGTTTACAATAAATTGGTAAAGCAAGAGGAAAGCAAATAATATTTCTAACTGAGAGTAAATAATATGTCAGATTGGCATAACGGGTATCATGAACACTGTGGTTTTCCAATCTTCTCACAGTGACCAACGAAATGGTAGGCGAGCGTGTAACCGTTTATTTTTTACTTCCACTTAGAAAATTTATTTCAAGTTATAAATACTGAAATTAAATTGTAGTCAGTAAGTTTAGATAAGAGATTTTTTCTCTCCTAAATAAATTTAAAATTTACATAAAGGGAATTCAAATTAATTTCAATTCCCTTTTTGGTTTTTTAATATAAATACTTTAAAAGCAATTACTTTAAAAGTAATTACTTTACAAAAATAAAATCATCGCAATGGAAAATCAAACAATATTATCAACAGCAAAAACAAATAGAGTTCCTAAACTCATTTTTAGTATAATTCTTCCGCTACTTGTGGGTGGTGTTACTGCTTATTTGACAAGAGATGAAATTAAAGGCGAATGGGCTACATCATTAGCAAAAGCATCATATAATCCACCAAGTTATTTATTTGGACCTGTTTGGACACTGTTGTATATTCTTATGGGAGTTTCTATGTTTTTAATTTGGAACACACCAAAAACAGAACTTCGACAAAAAGCACTTATGATTTTTGGCATTCAATTGTTCTTCAATTTTTGGTGGAGCATAATTTTTTTCATCTTTCATCAAATATTATTATCAGTAGTTGATATATTTTTGATTTGGAGTTTAATTATTTATATGATTATTGTTTTCAAAAAGATTAATCCAGTTGCAGCGTATTTACAAATTCCTTACTTGCTTTGGGTGACCTTTGCCACTTTGGTTAATATTCCTATTTGGTATTTGAATAGATAACAAAGTAGAAATAAGGTAAACATCAATATCACCAACACAATAATATGACCAACACAATAAAAAAGAAAGTAATAGTTATAGGTGGTGGGTTTGCTGGTATTCAATTCATAAGAACGTTGGACGAAAAAATGTTTGAAGTTTTATTGATTGATAAAATAAATCACTATCAATTTCAACCTTTGTTTTATCAAGTTGCAACATCGCAGCTTGAACCATCTAGTATTTCGTTTCCACTCCGCAATATTTTCAAGAAGAAAACTAATGTGCAAATTCGTTTGGCAACGGTATTAAGTATAGATAAAAATCAAAATAAAATCACTACCAATATCGGTGATTTTGATTACGATTATTTAGTAATTGCTATTGGCTGCACAACAAATTTTTTTGGAAATGAAACCAACAAACAAAACTCATTTACCTTAAAATCTACATTTGATGCAATTACCATTCGCAACCACATTTTGCGAACTTTTGAAAAAATAATCTCAGCCACCGAATTGGAAAAAGAAAGTTTATTCAATTTTGTTATAGTAGGTGCAGGGCCTACAGGTGTTGAAATGGCTGGGGCATTTGCAGAAATCAAAAAAGATGTTTTGCCAAAAGATTACCGTGAAATTGATTTTTCAAGATTAAAGATTTTGCTGATTGAAGGAACTAAAAATACTTTGAATAGCATGAGCAATACGGCACGACTTAGTTCAAAAAAATATTTAGAGAAAATGGGTGTGGAAATATATACCGAAACATTTGTGAAAAATTATGACGGAAATATTCTTACTCTCAACACAGACGAAACAATAAAAACAAAAACAGTAATTTGGGCAGCAGGTGTTACAGGCAATAAATTGGAAGGAATAAACCCCGAAGTAATTACTCCAAGCAACCGATTAAAAGTCAACCGAATTAATAAAGTTTTTGAATGTGAAAATATTTTTGCTGTTGGCGATATTGCTTTTATGGAAACACCAAACTATCCTAATTCACATCCTCAGCTTGCCAATGTTGCTATCAATCAGGCAAAAATATTGGCGAATAATTTAAAATCAATAGAACAAAATAAAAAAACAACAAACTTTGAATATATAGACCTTGGTTCAATGGCAACCATAGGCAGAAACAAAGCCGTTGTAGATTTACCTTATATTCATTTCAATGGATACTTAGCCTGGTTAGTTTGGATATTCGTTCACTTGATGCTGATACTAAGTGTAAAAAACAAGCTCATCATTTTCATCAACTGGGCATGGGCTTATATTACCAAAGACACTTCACTTGGACTAATTCTTTCCCAACAAAACAAAAATGAAACAAACCGTTATTAAAATCTATATTTTACAACCAAAACTAAGTGCTTTAAAGCAACACATACTTTTCATTAGCCCAATTCCCAATTTACCTCATTGCACCACTAAGATAAACAAAGCTTAAACTTCTATTTCCAATCTAGAGAACAAACTCCCTACCCATCGCTATATATTATCCAGAAATAATGATTATGATTTTGTAGTTTTGTTTATTGAAATCAAACGATGAAAAATATTTATGCGAAATTTAATTCTTGCTTTAGCACTAATAATTGCCCTTGTTGGCTGCAATAATAACGAACCTATCAATATCAATATAGGTGGTGATGGTCATTCTAATGACTTTAGCCATATTAAAAAGTTCCCTAACACACTTTATTCAAATTATAAAATAGCAAATGAATTAGGTGGCTCTGGCTCGCCTTTGCTAGAATTGAATAGCGGATTAGTAATGTTTGCAGGAAAAAATGGCACAATTGCCTGCCTTGCCGCCGACAAAACTCAATGGAAATTTCAACTCGACTCGAATTCTTATATTTATTCAGCAATGGTAGCCGACACCAAAGATAATATCTACTTCGTTGACTACTATGGCAAACTTTGCAAACTCACTAATGAAGGCAAACTTGCATTTGCTTTTGACACAAAGCAAATCTCTAGTACTATAAATATAGAAGGAAATCAATCCCCACTATATAATGACTTATTAATTGTGCAAGATGGAATTATTGTTGCTGGAAGTCTGGTTCGTAGTGGATTTATAGCAAAAGTTAGCTTTGACGGCAAATTGCTTTGGCAATATGTTTCAACTCTAGGATTAAACTCCACCCCAACAGCCGATAGCATAGGAAATATTTATTGCAATGGAAACTCCTGGCAAGATTTGGGAACAGATTCTTTATTTTCGCTTTCCAATGATGGCAAATTGAATTGGAGCAAACCATTTGTAAAACAAAGTTTAATCAAGTATCCTGTTGTCGCTAATAATAGATTAAACGTAGCAACTACTTTATTTTTGGGTGATAACAAAGTAAGTAAATTATATAGCTATAAATTAGACGGCACACCAATTTATGAAAAAGAGTTGTCATTTATAGTGAGAAATTTATCACTTTCCAATGAACACAATTTATTTGTTGTTTGCTATAATGCAGGGCTTGGTGGAAGCAAAAGTGGAGTATTTTCATTTAAACCGAATGGCGACAAAGATTGGCAAATTTTCATTGATTATTCTATCCCTACTCCTTGCTTAATCACTAAAGACGAAATTGCGGTAGCAGGTACAAATAAATCATCAATGGGAATTTTCTATATAGATAGAGCAACTGGAAAACTGCGAATGGTGCAAGACATTGGTAGAGCCGATGAGCTATCCTACAAACCATTCGTAACTAAAGCAGGCAACATCCTATTGCCATCACTTGAGTCCTCTTCCTATATCAAAGTAGATTTTACTTTAATGGATAAATTATACAATTTTGATTGAAGAAGGAAACAAATTCAATTAAATTTTGATTAATAAAAACTCTAAAAACAAAATAAGCCATTCATTTCTGAATGGCTTATATATCGAATTGTGCGGAGGATGAGGGAGTCGAACCCCCATGGGCGGAACCCGGCAGTTTTCAAGACTGCTGCAATACCAATTATGCGAATCCTCCATTGGCAACATTTAAGGAATACAAATGTAAGAGGTTTTTTCTAATCTGCAAAGAAAAAAATGTATTTTTTTTATATCTAAGTAAATTTTTGCAAATATATCATATCGTCATTATTTTGTTGCCGCCACAATATCCATTGTTTACAGCTATCTACACTATTCTACAATCCCATTTAACAAATATAGCATTTCAATATTTTGTCATTATTTATAGTTTTAGAGAGATTTCCTTTTAACCTGTTACAAAATGAAAAATTTAACAATTCGGAAAACCGCACCAATACTGTATTGTTGAAATTATTTTGCATTATTGAAAAAAATACTTTGATTTATAAGAAACATCATTGTATCTTTACAAAAAGTTATTTAAGAAAGCAGCATAAAGTGAGAAAATCCCAACTTCTTCCTTTATTTTCAAAAAAAAAACTAAACATATTTTAAACCGATTCAACAATAGGTATTATTGATGTCGGAGAGTACTTTGCCAAGAATTAAAAGTTCTGCTGGGCTAGGAAAGATTGGTGCTTACATCATTTTTTTGTGCCTAATTTCAGTATTTGCAGTTCTGATTTGGTTAGCTCAGGATTGGACTCAAAAGCAAAAGATTTACAAAATCAAGTTTAATGGCTTGACTTATTTGAAATCCAATGTTTTAACTGATTCCATCAAAACAATTGTGCGTGGCAAGAAAAAAGCTGAGCTAGATTTAGTGTTCCTTGAAAATAAGATAAAAACTAATCCATTCGTGATGGAAGTAAATGCCAATTTTTCGGGGCTAAACGGACTTGACTTTGAAGTTAAAGAACGCCGACCAATTGCTTTTTTTCAAGATACAGACGGTGAAATCAAGTATATAGATTCTTTGGCTGTTGTCTTCCCTAATATTGCTATGACAAACTTTGCTGATATGCCTGTGATTACTGGTATTGAAAAGAAAGACAAGCAAAAACTGAACGAAGCGATTAAGATTATAAATCGAATGCAAAGCAAGAAAGATAAATTCGTTTACAATCTTACTTCTGAATTGCAATACGATTTAAAATCGAAAAGTTACTATCTTATTACAAGCGACTTAGGTATCAAAGTTAATTTCGGTAAAGTAAATGACTTTGAAGAGAAAATATTTAAAATTGAGAAGTTCTGGAACAAATGGCTAATCACCAAAAATAAAACAGAATTTAAAGAAATAGACGTACGCTGGAAAAATCAAGTAATTTTAATTTAATATCAAGAGCAGAGTAGATGTTAAACCAATACAACGAACAAGCAATGAGTAATAAAAATATTATTGTCGGTCTCGACATAGGAACTGCAAAAATAATAGCAATTGTTGCTTCGCCAAACGAACAGGACAATTCGCTTTCAATTCTAGGAATTGGAATAGCCGAAAGTGAAGGTTTGAACCGTGGCGTGGTTGTAAATATTGATAAGACTGTCAATACAATTAAAAAAGTAATTGCTCAGGCAGAACAACAATCTGGCATCAAAATCGAAGAAGTTGTAGTTGGTATTGCTGGCGATCATATCGAATCGTTCCAATCTCGCACTATTATTACAATATCTAATCCACAATTGGAAATCACAGATTCCGATTTGGAAAGATTGCTTGATGAATCTAAAAAAATTAGCATTGCTTCTGAAAGAGAAATTATTCACGTTATTCCACAAGACTATATTATAGATGGTCAAGATGGCATTACTCACCCAATTGGTATGAGTGGTGTGCGTTTGGAAGCAAACGTAAATATAGTAACTGGTTTGAAAACAGCAATTCAAAACATTTATAGATGTGTTGAGCGTTGCGGTTTGAAAGTAAAAGATATTGTATTAGAGCCAATTGCTTGCAGTGCAGCTGTGCTAGATCAAGATGAGAAAGAAGTTGGTGTTGCCTTAGTTGATATAGGTGGCGGTACAACCGATATTGCAATCTTCGATGAAGGCGTATTGAAATTCACTTCTATATTTGCTATTGCTGGCAAGCATGTTACCACTGATGTTCGCAAAGTTTTAGGCATATTGGAAGCACAAGCAGAACGCATTAAAAAAGAATATGGTCATTGCTATAGAGATTCAATTCTTCGCGATGAAGTATTTATGATTCCAGGTATAGCTGGCAGAAAACCACACGAAATTTCTAAAAGCTACCTTTGCCAAATTATTCAACCACGTATGGAAGAATTGTTTGAATTTGCATTGGCAGAAATGCAACGCTCTGGCTTAATAAATAGACTTGGTGCTGGGGTAGTTATCACTGGTGGTGCCACATTGCTGAAAGGCACTGAAGATTTGGCAAAAGAAGTATTCGGTATGCCAATTAAAATCGGTATTCCATCGGGAATTACTTATTCTGGTTTAGCTCCCGAAGTGGAAAGTCCCGTCTATTCTACAGCTGTCGGATTAGTGCATTATGGAATTAGCCACACTTATTCAAAAGAAAAATCTAGCAACTCATATTCATTGATAGATTTGAAAGAAGAAGATTTGCAACTAATTTCTGAATTAGTAGAAAACAAATCTTATGAAAATAGCGAAAATGAATCGAACAATAATATGGAAGATGTAGCAAATTCCAATTATGTAGCTGAAAGTGAAGTTACTTATGACTCTGAAGAAACAACTGCGATTGATTCTGAAGCAACTAAAGAAAACATTGTAACTAAAACATCAAATTCGTTTTTCAAAAAAGCTAAAGACTTTTTTGAACACTTATAATAGAAAATAAAACAAAGCATAAAAGAATCAATAATAAAATCAGGGGGAAGTTAGTAATGATATCTTTCGATACAAACTATAGCGAGTCAGCTCGCATAAAAGTGATCGGTATTGGTGGCGGCGGGGGTAATGCCATCAATAATATGGTAATGCGCAGAATTGAAGGTGTTGAATTTATAGCAGCAAACACTGACAAGCAAGCACTATCAAAAAATAATGCGGATAACAAAATCCAACTTGGGCTAGAAGTATCTCGTGGACTTGGAGCAGGTGCTAATCCAGAAATTGGAAAACGCTCTGTGGAAGAATCAAAAGATGAAATCCGTGATGTACTTAAAGGTAGCGATATGATTTTCGTTACTGCTGGTATGGGCGGAGGAACTGGAACTGGTGGAGCTCCAACTATTGCACAAATCGGTAAAGAAATTGGGGCATTAGTTGTTGGTATTGTTACTAAACCATTTGATTGGGAAGGAATTAAAAGAAAAAAAGTCGCTGAAGAGTGGATTGAAGAACTTCGCAAAAATGTTGATTCTCTTATCGTTATACCTAATAATAATTTATTGAGTATCATTGATAAAAATACTACAATGAAGCAAGCTTACGAAAAAGTAGATGAAGTTTTATACAACGCTACTCGTGGTATTGCTGAAATAATAACTCACGCTGGCTATGTCAATGTTGACTTTGCTGATGTGAAAACAATTATGAAAGATATGGGCAATGCCATAATGGGCATTGGCTATGCAACTGGTGAGAATAGAGCTTTGACTGCACTTAAAGAAGCAATCAATTCTCCTTTATTGGATAATCATTCTATTCGTGGTGCTAAAGGAGTTCTTGTGAACTTTACTGGCGGCGAAGATATGACTATGAATGAAATCAATGAAGCAATGACTTTCTTGAATAACGAATGCAATGAAGAAACTACTATTATTCAAGGTGTTGTCAATAAAGAAGAATTGACTGACCAAATAATGGTAACTATTGTGGCTACTGGCTTCGATAAAATTGGTGAAGTTAGTGAAACTAAAGCTGAAGTAGTAATCGCTGAAATCGAAGAAATCATCTCATTAGAAGAAAAAATTGAAACTGCTCCAGTAGAATATAAAAATAACACTGCTGAAGCTGCAAAATTAGAAATAGTACAAGAAACTCCAGCTCCTGCTGCACAACGCATTATCAATGCAACCGCTGAACGCACTCCTAAAGGTCCAGCTTTGCGTGATTATGATGTGCCTGCTATTATTAGACAAAAGCCTAAAGGTGCTGATGAGTTAAAAAGATTTGATCAACCTGCTATTCAAAGAAGAAACCCTGAGTTTAGTAATTTGAACGAAGTTAGAGCAACTGCAGAATCAAGAGTAAGCAATTCATTCGATAATTTGAGCTATGGCAACAAACAAACTATAGCTTTCAGTGAAAATCCTGCTTTCTTGCGTCGCATACTCGACTAAAAAATATGTTTTGTTTTGGTAATTCATAAATACTCCTGAAAAAAAAGAACCTATATCATGGACGATGTAGGTTCTTTTTTTTTTATTAAAAGCTTTTTCTAAAAGTAAGTTGAAGTAATTTCAAACCACACTTAAATATTAATTGTTATTCGGATTTATAAGTATAAACTACATTACCTTTGAAATCAATAAATTGCATTGATAATTTTTTGTTTTCAATAGAAACCAAAGCAAATCCACCGACTTTTCCTAATGCAAACTTTGTCGTTGCATTTTTTGAGGTCTCTCTGCATTCTGAACCAGCTCCACTTACAAAAACTTCAGGGAAATTATCTAAATGTTGGTGTTGCAAATCGTGTTCGTGACCCCAAAAAGTGTATTTTACCTTTTTAGTTTTCCCATAACCTTGGATTAAATTATATATCTCACTCGCTCCTCCATGCTTCGGACTTGAAGAAAGAGGAGGATGGTGTCCAACTACTATGTTTAAGTCTGCATTTGATATCGACAACACACTATCTAACCATAATTTCTGTTTTAAAGTGTCCTGATCTTTAACTTGATTGGAGTATTTCGCCTCACTATGATAGTCTTTTATAAACGGATTTGAGTCAATGAAAATAAGTTTAACATTAGTTCCATCATTACTTTTCTTGTCAATTGTGAAATATCTCGACGGCATATTCCAAATTGAAGATTTTGATGTGTAATCAATCTCGGCTTGCGGATTACTTCTGTAGTCGTGATTGCCCAAAGAAACATACCACGGAATTTGCAAAGATTTATGGTTATAAATGTCAGTAAACGATAACTTCCACAATTCATCTTCGGTTGAGCTAACACCATTGTCATAAAAATTGTCACCCGTGGAAACTATAAAAGAAACTTTCACTTTTTCGCTTACAATAGCCATTTGATTTGCAACATCCTTTTGAAAGTATTCTCCTTTTCTACCCCAATCTCCAACAACTATGAATTTCAATCCATCATCATTCAAATAATCATCTGCAAATATTTTTGAAGAACTAATTAGGATTAAAATTAATATAACTTTATGGCAACTCATTTTCATTTCCTTTTTGTACAATTATTTAAAATCAAATATAAATATAATTTGAGCTAATGTATATAAGATTTTTTAAAATTAACAATTTCTTAATCTAATACTTATCTAATGCTAACACTACTAATTTAATTTTGCATTCAATATTAACAATCAAATACAAAATGAATAAATTTCTTACCTTTACTTGCTTGATACTTTTAAATATAATTTGTATCCAAGCTGCAACAATCAAAGGGAAGGTGATTGATAAAGAATCAGAAGAACCACTAATAGGTGCAACAATTAAAGTAGTTGGTACTAACTTTGGGGCGATTACTGACAAATTTGGCAAATATACTATTAAGAATGTGTCTACTGGCAAATACCAAATGTCTGCTTCGATGATAGGTTATGCTGTAAAATTTGAAAGTGTAAAAATCACAAAAGATGAAGAAGTAGAAAAAGAGAATTTCAAATTAAAAGCTGAAGCTTTGATTGGTCAAGAAGTTGCAGTTACAGCAAGTGCCGACAAAGAAGATGAAAGCACTTCCAGATTAGACGAGAAAAGAAGTATAACTATTTCAAATATAGTATCAGCAAATTCAATTTTAGTTTCTCCTGATATCACAGTTGCAAATGTTGTCCAAAGAATATCGGGTATTTCTATTCAACGAAATGAAAATGGAGATGGACAATATGCTGTAGTGAGAGGTATGGATAAAAGATATAACTATACCTTAGTAAATGGTATAAAAATTCCAAGTCCAAATGATAAACAAAGATATGTACCATTGGATATATTCCCTTCTGAATTATTAAGCAGATTAGAAGTTTATAAAGCACTTACACCAGATATGGAAGCTGATGCAATCGGAGGAGTTGTCAACTTAGTAATGAAAGACGCTCCCGAAATATTTACAGTAAAAGCAAATGCATCTGTAGGTTACAACGATATATTTTTAAATAAGAAATTCGCAAATTTCGACAAATCTATTATTAATAATAAATCTCCTCAACAATTAAACGGTTCTCTATATAAAGCACAAATATCTGACTTTAATCCAAAAGCTGCTGAGAATTTCAATCAAAACGCCAATCCTAATTATACTTTAGGGGTATCTGTAGGCGGTAGATTATTAGAAGATAATTCTTTAGGATATTTATTAGCTGCAAGTTTTCAAAATGCTAACTTAGGATCTGAATCATATTTCTTCAATGCAGAAGTAGATAGAATTTCAAATAAACCTTCAGTTACTAGTGTAGCAGAACGTTTTTACTCTACAAATCAACAAAGATCTGGGTTGCATTCTAAATTTGATTTTAAGCCAATTGAAGGTCAAAAAATTGAATTATTTGCATCTTATATGAATTTGTATGAAGCACAAGTTAGAAATCAAACTGACACATCTCTTTGGCGACCAAATAGAAAACTTGGCGAAGGAACTATTAGCGATATAAGACGCTCACGCCAAACTATGCAAGATATATTTACTACTGCACTGAAAGGTAAACACGATATAGTTCCATTATTATTCAATATAGATTGGACAGTTTCTTTTGCTACTGCTGTTAAAAATGAACCAGATATGTCCACATTAGACTTAGCTACAGAAGCACTGAAAGACACTAATGGAAATTATATTAATACGCCAATCAGATACGACAATTATTATAGAAGATGGTTACAAAATGATGATACTGATAAATCCGCATTCTTAAATTTTAATTTCTTTCCATCTCAAGATTTAGATATTAAAATTGGAGGAATGACAAGATTAAAATCTAGATCTAATTATTATAATCAATATGAAATTCGATCCGAAAATCCAACATCTGAATTTACTGACTATTCAAATTTCGAAAATACAAAATTTTATGTTTTCAATCCTGGAGGGTCAACTCAAAGCCCATTGAATTACAACATAAATGAAGATGTTTATGCTGGATATGCTATGTTTAAATATAAAATTGAAAACCTGCAAATTACAGCTGGCGGGAGATACGAACAAACAAGTTTAAATTTTAAAACTCAAAAACAAAGTGTTCTTGAAATTGATGGTGGTTTGGATAAAATCACAGCAGATTCAATAGATAAAGCAAACGGCGTTTTTGGTGATAACTCATATAACGATTTCTTACCAAGTATCCATTTGAAATATATGCCAGATGATAAAACAAATTGGAGATTAAGTTATTTTAAATCATTGTCCAGACCTGGCTTCTTTGAAGTTATTCCTTATGTTATTAATGAAGAAGAGTACATCGAAAATGGCAATCCAAATTTAAAAAGAGTAACTGCAAATAATATTGATTTCAGATTTGAATATTTTCCAAATAATAGAGATCAAATATTGGCAGGTGTATTCTATAAAAATATTAAAGACCCTATTGAACGCTCATTTATAATATCAAATACCAATGTAATATTAACTACTTTGAATTTTGGAACAGCTACTAACTACGGTTTTGAATTTGATTATATACAATATTATTCATTATCAAAAATATTAAACAAAGAAACTGATAATTGGGGGGATATAGGATTGAAATTTAATTATACTTACACAAATAGTGATATTACTACTTCTAAAATTATTCAATTTAGGGTTGATTCAAGTTCGATTCAATATGTTGACCCTAAATTAATTGCTTCAGGACAAATTAAAATTGGTGATTTAACTCAAAGATTAATTGACCAAATACGCCCTTTGCAAGGACAATCTAGCCATATAGCAAATTTCACGTTGCTTTATAAGTACATTCCATCTGGAATAGATGCTCAGATTGGTTTAGTTTACACAGGCAAAAGAATACAAACTGTTTCTCAGTTTTATGAAAATGATGAGTGGGAGTCTGCCACTACATTAGTGGATTTATCAATTGAAAAAAAATTCGATTTTGGTTTGGGTATTTATCTAAAAGCTAGAAACCTTTTAGATACACCAAGAGAAGTATTTATTGAAAGACCATTACTTAGCCAATCTGGCTATCCCCCATTCCAAACTTACGATGACAAAACATTAGTAAGAAGGGATTTATACAAAAGAAATTTCCAATTAGGTATTAGATACAATTTTTAAACACTAAACAAAGGGTTCATAGTTATGAAACACTTAAAACAATACTTTCTATTTTTGCTTTTAATAGTTGTTGTTGCAGCTTGTAAAGAAGATAATCCCACTGATTCAAATTCGGGATTTACTATTTCTAAATTCGCACCTTCTTCAGCTTCAATTGGAGATGAAGTAGTGATTACTGGGAACAACTTCTCAGCAATAACAACTGAAAATGTTGTGAAAATAAACGATAAAGTAGCAACTGTTAAAACTGCTAGCATAACAAGCTTGACTATAATAGTTCCAACTGGAGCTACAACTGGCAAAATAAGTGTTACTGTTGCAGGTAAAACAACTACATCTTTTGGAAATCTTTCAATCAGAGAAATTTCTGAATTACCTACTGAATTATCAGGAACTTTAGAGCAAGGTGAATATCAATTGAAAAGAAATGCTGTAATCCCAGTTGGTAAATCATTGACATTAAAACCAGGTGTAAAAATAGTAGCTTTTGGCAATGGTACAAGTGCGAACGATAGCCCTGAAATTACTGTGAAAGGTAATTTATACTCATTAGGTACTGAAGATAATCCTGTTATTTTCACTGTGCCTGCTGATAAAAGAACAGATGCAAATTTATACAAAGGTTTCTGGGGTGGATTGCAAGGGGACTCTACTTGTACAGAAATGATAATTAAATGGACTAGATTAGAATATGTTGGTGGTCCAGCCGATGGAAGTAATATTAATTATGCTTCTGGCGACCCTCGATACGGAGTTCATTTCCAAAACGTAAACGGGGTTTTCGTATTTGAAGATTCTTGGATTTACAGCTCTTCAGATGATGCTATGAGAGTAAACGGAGGAAAAATTAATATTTCACGTAATACATTTGAACATTGCTGTGGAACTGGTGGCGAAAGTGTGAATATTAAATCTGGAACAGTTGGAAATATTTCTTACAATATGATTATTGGTTGTGCTACTAATGGTATCAAATTATCAAATAGTGGTGGAAAGTTAATACAAGCTAATTGCGATGTGTATAACAACACTATTTTGAATAGTGGTTTTAGACGTGCAAAAACTGGGCGTGGAGGTTCTTTGAACCTTGAAAATGGTGCTAAAGGTAGATTCTACAATAACTTAATTGTGAATTGTAAATATGGATTTAGAATTGTTGGTGGTGTGGATATCGCTGATACTGCGAATTCAAAATATGGCTACAATTTACACTACGGTTCTTATGAAACAATTGTAAATGATTTTAATCCTGCAGGATCTTTAACAATAAAACAAGCAAATGATATTATGGGTGTTGCAAAAGCAAACAATCCTGGTTTTGTAGGTTATAACGTAGATCAATTTACAGAAAGTGATTTGAGATCTGTTCAACCAACTATGTTGAATAGAATTGGAAACTTTAATTTTAGATTGTCTTCAAATTCTCCAGCCAAAGGAAAAGGATATACTGGTTTTAACCCAGTATTGAATTCTATTATTCAAGGTACTGTTAATTTACCTAGTTCAGATTTAGGTGCTTACCCAACAAGTGGAATGGGCAATAAACACAACTAAATAGATTCATATAGTTTTTGAACAAAAACTATCAAAAAGAGAACCTATATCAAGGACGATATAGGTTCTCTTTTTTTATATATAAAGCTATAAATTTATTGTCATAAGCTTATGGAACAAAAATGTAGTTTAAATTAAAAATATTTTTCATAGTTTTGTATCTACCGTTGGAGGTGCTAAGCAGAAATGTTTGGCTGAGATTAGACTCCCGAACCTGATCCGTGATAATACCGGCGTAGGAAAACGGAAAATCCTTTGTGATTTTTTCATTACTACATACAGGCTTCAACGGAAAATTTTATAAATTTTCTAGAGGCATTAATGCTAAATAAAACCATCCTTTACGCATGTATTTGCGTGGCTCTGAGCTTAAACTCTTTTGCCAAAAATCAAACCAAAGATACAATCAAAGTGCAGCAAATGCCTGTGCTAACCGTTACATCTAACAATGCAGTTTTTGGCAAATCCGCAGTGGCATTCTCAGATATCACTTCGGAGCAAATCAAACAAACAAACACCACTTTCGATTTGCCAACTCTAATGAGCAATGAGCCATCGGTGCTAACTTATTCCGAAAATGGAAACGGAGTTGGCTATTCCAATTTCATTATGCGTGGCTTCGACCAACGCCGAATTTCTGTGATGATTAATGGAATTCCACAAAACGACCCAGAAGATCACAACGTATATTGGATTAACTTTTCGGATATTGGCGAAAGTTTAGATAAAATTCAAATCCAAAGAGGTGCTGGGCTTTCCAATTATGGCTCTGCTGCAATTGGAGGAAGTATTAATTTAACTACTTCAAACTTTGTAAACAACCCTGGTGTTAGACTTTATACAGGGGTTGGCTTCCAAGAATTTGGAGCAAATAATTCTATAGATTCCAAAATTTCTAAATTTAAATTTGAATATTCATCTGGTTTAGTAGGTGAAAAATATGCTTTCTATGGTAAACTTGGGCGTATTAATTCATTTGGTTATCGTGAGCACTCTTGGGCTTTGATGAATAATTATTTCCTTTCAGCAGTAAGATTCGATGGAAACTTTAGCACTCAAATAAATATATTTGGTGGTTCGCAAGAAGATGCTTTGGCTTATAATGGTTTGCCCAAAAGTTATATTGGCGATGCAGCATTAAGACTCTCCAATTTAGCTTACTTTGGCTATGATTCGACAGGAAAAAATATTGCTTATACTGGTAAACGTATCTCTCGAGAAGTTGAGCAATTCCAACAGCCGCATTATGAAGTATTGAACAATTGGAAAATCAATGACAATTGGGAAATGAAATCTTCTTTATTTTACTATTCTAGCGAGGGCTATTTCGATTATACTGGCGATGGTTGGACTTCAAGCCAGAGCTTTGGTTTTGGCGATACAGTACCAACTCCAAGAAATCCTATCATACGTTCATTTGTAGGAAATAAACACGGCGGCTGGATTCCGAGATTTATTAATAATCATGAAAATGGCGAATTAACAATTGGTGCTGAAATGCGATTTCATCGCTCAGAACGATGGGGTAAATTAGCATATTCAGAAAACTTTCCAAGTGGATATGATCCTGATTATAAGTTTTATACCTACGATGGAATTCGAGATATTTATTCAGCATTTGCTCGTGAGCTATATAATGTAACCGACAATTTAATACTTTCGGCAGATGCTCAGTTAGTGCTTCAGCGATATGCAATTGGCAATGAAACTTTCGGCGGCAAGCCCACAAGTTATAATTCAACAAATGGAATTATAGCAAATGGCTCAAATATTTTCCAAAAAGATTATATTTTCTTTAATCCAAGATTTGGGGCTAATTACAGAATAGAGAAATCCCAAAGTGTTTTTGGCTCTATTTCAATCACAAATAGAGAGCCACGTATGTCTAACTTATACGATGCTACTTTTGCATTCTCTGGCTTGAAACCACTTTTTGCTTCCACTACAAGCGGTACTATTACTACTTACGATTTTAATAATCCATTAGTTAAACCAGAACGAATGCTTGATTTGGAAATTGGCTATTCTCTCAAAAATGCAGACTATGCTTTCGATGTAAACTTATACTATATGAGTTATAGCAATGAGTTAGTAAAAAATGGAAGATTAGATGCATTTGGCAATCCAATTGATGGCAACGCTCCAAGTACCTTCCACGCAGGAATAGAGCTGGCAGCAAGCTATATGCTTTTGAGAAAAGGAACAACTAATCTTAAAATATCTGGCAATTATACTCAAAGCATAAATAAAATAATAGAGTATAACTATGCACTTTCTAACACAGAAAATATTTCACTTAAAGATAATGATATTGCTGGTTTTCCAAGTTCAATATCAAACTTTATTTTAGATTTAAATGTAAAACAACTAAACTTGCGATTGAATGCAAAATATGTAGGCGAAATGAATACTGATAACTTTGGTGATTATCTAAAATCAAACCCAGCATTACTTTCCAAAATTGGATATATTGACAACAAAATGGATAGTTACTTTGTGATGAATATGAATGCTAGTTACTTAATTGCTGACTTCTTCGATAGTGCAGATTTGAGGTTGCAACTCCAAGTAAACAATTTGCTAAATAAGAAATATGCTGCTTATGCAATTGGAAAAGAATTTTTCCCTGCGGCAGAACGCAATCTTTTCTTTGGTATTCAATTAGAAATTTAATTTACAAAAATAAGGAGTGATTAATATTCACTCCTTATTTACATTTTTATAATTCTGCCATCTTCCATTTCTATTATTCTATTTGTCTTTTCTGCAAACTCAATATCGTGAGTAACTATTAATAGCGATTGATTATAAGTTTGAGCCAATTCTTGGAATATTTCAAACACATTTTCACCATTTTTTTTATCAAGATTGCCCGTTGGCTCATCGCCCATAATAATCAGTGGGTCATTTATTAAAGCTCTTGCTATAGCTACTCTTTGCTTTTGTCCGCCTGAAAGCTGGTTAGGTCTTTTAGTAGCTTCTTTTTCTATACCAAGTATTTTTAATTTATCAAAAGCTCTAGATTCAACTTCTTTTTCATTGAATTTATTTAGCTTTAATCCAGGGAGCATTACATTTTGCAACACACTAAATTCATTTAGCAAGTAATGAAATTGAAATACGAACCCAATCTTCTCATTTCGAACCTTAGCTAATTCAATTTCAGTTCTATTCTTCATACTTTCATTCTCAATTATCAAATCCCCTTCGAAATCAGTATCCATTGTAGAAAGTATATATAACAAGGTAGATTTACCACAACCAGATTTACCTATTACTGAAACAAACTCCCCTTTTTTTATTTGAAAACTAATTTCTTTCAAAACAGGAATTGTAATTGGGTCGTGAAAAGATTTACTAATGTTTTTTGCTTCTAATATAATATTATTCATATAATTATTTACCTCTTATAATTACAACAGGGTCAGATTTGCTAGCTTTTCTAGAAGGCAAATATCCAGCAAAATAAGTTGTAATTATCGAAAATATTATTCCAATAATGTAAAATTTAGGATTGTAATTAATAGGATAAGTTTTAACCGTAGGCAATGCGGCAGTATTAAATGGAATATTGTCAATTATTATAGACAAACCCAAGCCACCTAATAGTCCAAGTATTCCTCCGAATATACCAATACTCAATGCAATGGTTATAAATATTCTTTTCACATCTTTCCCAGAAAATCCTGTGGCTTTAAGTATAGCAATAGTATCTATTTTCTCATAAATCATCATATTCAAAATATTATAGATTCCGAATCCTGCAACAATCAATAAAGTTATACCAACTGCATAAGAAATTAATGATCTTACCGAACTCCCAGTTTCAAATTGTGAATTTGCCGTTTGTATATCTAATGCTTCCAAATCAAATAAATTTGCATATTCTGTTGCCACAATTGGAGCAGTTTCCATTAATTTCAACTTTACCTGTATATCGGTGATATAGCTATTTGATACCCCTAATATTTTTTGAGCAGTTGCAATAGATGTATAATTTTGTACTTTATCAACTTCTTGAATACCAGATTGGAAATACCCAACTACTTTCAGCTGCAATCTATCGCCTTTTGCAGTTGTCACCTGCACTATATCTCCAATTTGAGCTAACATTTTATCGGCGGCACCTTTGCCAAGTATTATACTATTTGGAGTATTATTCAAATCTATATAATTACCATCTACCACATAATCTTGGAAGAAAAATAATTTGCTTTCAGCTTCAACATCTACTCCATTGATTACACCAGTCAAATCAATAGCACCTACATTGAAAAATACTTGTGTTGTAACCTTGGGAGCAATACCCATTACTCTAGTATCCTGTTTCAATTTATTAATTATAGCACCGGAGTTATAAATTTCTAATTTTTCATTTTTGGGCTTAACTGTACTTATAAAATTATAACTTTTTTTATATTCTTCAGAATAATCAATTGGTTGGATTTTTGAAGCTAATATTTCATTATAAAGGCGAATATGAGGAGTTCGATTTAAGACTAAACCATCGAGCAAATCATTCAAACCAGTCATAAATCCCAGCAAGGTGATAAACATAGTAATCCCAAACGTTACCCCAATAGCAGCAACCAAAGTTTGTTTCCATCGAGCTAAAAGCAAAGCTATAGAAATACTTGTTATTAATTTAACTTTCATTTAATTGGCTTGATTAATTCAGTATTTTTATCAATACCAGAAAGTATTTCAACTTTATTATAATCTTTAAGACCTGTTTTTATAACTATTTTATCTTTTTGGGCAGTCATTACTGTAGAATCATTCAGCAAGTATATTCTAGGAATTAGCAAAGCATTTTGCTTTGTGTTAATCACAATACTGGCTTCAAATGAAATATTTGGGTAGAGTATTTCTGGTTTTTCACTAAATTCAGCTTCCACCAAAAATGTCTTACTTCTTTCATTCATATAAGGATTTATTTTACTCACTTTCGCTTTAAATACTTTTCCTTTATAACTATCTAAAGAGACTATCACAATTTGATCTTTACGTATTTTCAAAATGTCATATTCATCAACTTGCATTTCCAAAATAAAATCACTAGAATTTCCAAGCACTGCCAGACTTGTTTGTGGATTGACAATATCACCTTTTGACTTAGTAATATTATATACCATACCTTCTACTTCACTTCGCAGTACATAGTCATTTTGAATTTTACTGCTTAAACTTAGATTCTTTTTAGATTGCGAAGAGTTAAACTCAATTTGCCTTTTTAAATCATCGAACCTTAATTGAGATGCCATCAAATTATTTTTAGATTCAGTGAAAGCTAAATCTTTTTTTTCTAAATCAAATTTGGTGCTTGACTTTGATTCAAATAGACTTAATTGCCTAAAATATAAAATTGAATCATTACGCAATCTATTTTTTGCTTGTTCAATTTGGATTTTAGCTTCATTTAGTTTACCGCTGTTTGCACCGAAATCAAAATATTGGGCAGCAATTTGAGCATTCTCTTTATTTAATTTTTGCAACTCATTGCCAATTGAAATAAGAGGAGTACCCTTTTTCACCAAGTCACCTTCTTTGACGAAAATTGTATCAATCACACCACTAACTACTGGGAAAGCCAAATATTGATCTTTACTTTTGATTATTCCAGAGGCATAGACCGACTCGGAGATTGCTTCGATAGTGGGTTTGATTTTCTCAACTTTGCCATCGCCGCAGCCAATAGCAAAAAGTAGAGCGAATAAATATATTTTTATTATTTTCATACCACAAATTAAGCATAAATTAGTTCAAAAAATTATGAGATTTCTCATTAATATTTATGATATTATGAGTCTTTTACTTAAATGGGAAGAAATTAGAAGTGGTTAAAAAACAACCAAAGTATCACAAACAATCAGAATGTGAGCAATAGGGAGGAGGAGACTTTTTATGTAATTAATCTTTAATATCATTTAACATAATTCGGTCATTGAGATTTTGGTCTTTGATCTTGTCAAATGTCTCAAAGCCGAAAAAACAAATTATTTTTTAGTACTTTTTGAACTAATCCAAAAACATCTCAAAATTAATTACTGCAAAAAAAAACAGCTCCATTCAATAAAGAATGGAGCTGATTAGCTTAGAACTTATAATTCACGCTATTTTTTCTAGCGACTAGGAAATGTATCTCTGGTTTAAATAAATAAACCAATATTATTAAAACTAAATCAATTGGCATAGAGCCAATTAGGTAAATTTCTTAATTAATATCTGCGATTATCTCTATTTCCGTAACCACCACCACCATTACGGCCACCACCTGAATTTTCTTCACGTGGACGAGCTTCTGAAACTGAGATTTCTCTTCTGTTCAACTCGTAGCCATTTAAGCTTTCGATAGCTTTTTGTGCCTGGTCATCATTAGGCATTTCGACGAAAGCAAACCCTTTGCTTCTGCCTGTTTGTCTGTCTGTAATAATTTTAACAGAATCTAAATCACCATACTCAGCAAAGATGCCTTGTAATTGATCTTCAGAAACGTTATAATCTACATTACCAACAAATAGATTCATAATAGTACTTCTGTGTTAATAAGTGAAAATGTGTACAAACAAAGTTAATCAATAAATATTGAATATTTGCAAATTATTTTTTAAAAATCGCAAATATTATTATTCAAAGTAAACTTATTCCGCATAAATAAACAACTAATCACTTATTTATCAGCAACTTAGTCTCACTATCTTTTTTTTCAACAATTTGAAAATATTTATATTTTGCTCTAATTCTCCTCGTTACCTGAGAACGATATTTTTGCAAAATAAATTGAAATTCAGAACAAAATGAACTAAAAGCCCATTTATGCAATCAATTTCTCCTCGTTACACTTAGGGCATCTTTCAAATTTATCGTAACCATCTTCAGTTTTCTTGTATCGAATTTCAATATATGGAGAGTCGCCATTTATACATGCTTTGCCAACTATCTCGAAATTACTAATGAAATCACAATCTGGATAGCTAGTGCAAGCCCAGAATTTTTTCTTAGTCTTGCGGCTATAACGTTCCGAAATCTCACCAGTATTGCACTTAGGACACTTCACACCAGTTGTTATGTTTTTAATTCCTTTGCATGTAGGGTAATCCGAGCAGCCATAGAACTTCCCAAACTTACCTTGTCGCAATAGCATTGGTTTGCCACAAATATCACAAAATATTCCTTCCGCAATTTGTGGTTCTTCTGCCACATAATCATTCGATTTTGGCAATGGTTTTGTTCCATTACATTCTGGATAGCGAGAGCAACCAAAGAAGCGACCAGAGCGACCCACACGAATAGTCATCGGTGCGTTACATTTTTCGCAAAGCACATCTTCAATATCTGAATGGGTTGTGGCATAATCCAAAGTTTCTTTAAATGGCTTATAGAAACGATTCATAGCCGCTACGTAAGTATTCTCGCCCGATTCTACTGTGTCTAATGAGCCCTCCATTGCTGAAGTGAATTCCACATTGAATATATTATCGAAATTTTTCACCAAATAAGCACATACTTCATCACCCAATGGAGTCGGATAAAATGCTTTACTTTTCAATTCTACATATTCCCTATCTACTAGAGTAGAAACAATTGCCGCATAAGTAGATGGACGACCAATTCCAAGCTCATCTAATTCTTTCACCAAACTTGCTTCGTTGAAACGTGCAGGTGGTTTAGTTTCACTTGCAGAACTTTCTGTTTTCTGCAAATCTACATTCAATCCTTGCTCAATACCATTTGGCAATCTGTCTGTAGTGCCAGCCGATTTCTTGATCTTTTCTTCTGCAATATCATCATAAGCAGCCAAAAACCCTTTAAATGTAACAACCGAGCCAGTAGCACGGAAAATAAAATTCCCATCGCTAATGTCCACAGAAGTTTGATCTAATTGTGCAGGAGACATTTGAGACGCAATAAACCTACTATATATCAATTCATACATAGCATACTCATCTTTATCCAAACTAACTTTCACTTCCTTTGGAATATATTGCAAACTTGCTGGCCTAATTGCCTCATGGGCATCTTGCGTGTTTGCCGATTTAGACTTGTAAACATTTTCAGTTTCTGGCAAATAAGCCGCACCATACTCTTGAGTGATAAATGTTTTCGCATTTTCTACAGCTTCTGGGCTTATACGAGTAGAGTCAGTTCTCATATAGGTAATCAAACCGACAGTTTCGCTTCCTACTGATACACCTTCATAAAGCTTCTGAGCCAAAAGCATTGTTTTCTTATTCGAGAAACCCAATCTGCGAGAAGCTTCCTGTTGCAATGTAGAAGTTGTGAAAGGTGCAGAAGGTCTGCGTGTGTTCTTTCTTTTCTTAATTTCAGAAATATTGAAAGTACCTTTTTTGATTCTTTCAAGCAATTCTTTAGCTTGTGCTTCTGATTTAATATAATGTTGCGATTCTAATTTCTTACTTATTTGAGCAGTTTCTTCGTCAGTCTTACCCAATCCAGAACCATCTGGAGTGTCTATTTTTTTGCCATCGAAAGCCACCAAATCAGCACCGAATACTTCGCCTTTTGGCAAAGCAACATCTGTGGATATAGACCAGTAATTAATAGACTGGAAAGCTCTAATTTCATTCTCACGTTCAGAAATCAAACGCAAAGCAACCGATTGCACACGACCAGCAGAAAGTGGCTCGCTTGTGGTTTTAATCAAAGCACGAGAAAGAATAGGCGATACCTGATAGCCAATTAACCTATCCATTACTCGGCGAGCTTGCTGAGCCATAAATAAATTATCATCAATTTCACGTGGCTCTTTCAATGCTTTCTTGATTCCATCTTTAGTAATCTCATTGAATAGCACACGTTTAATGTTTTCATTAGTTTTTTTGATTTCCTCCGCCAAATGCCAAGCTATTGCCTCTCCCTCTCTATCGGGATCGGTAGCTATTAGCACTTCCTTTGCTTCAGAAGCTAATTTTTTCAATTTTTTGACAATGTCTGCCTTGCCACGTATTGTTATATACTTAGGCTGGAAGCCGTTTTCAATGTCAATTCCAATTTTGAATTTTTCCAAATCCTTGATGTGACCTACTGATGCTTCCACCACATAGCCCCTACCAAGATACTTATTAATTGTTTTTGCTTTCGATGGTGATTCTACCACCAATAAGATTTTATCTGCCATTTGATTTGCTTTAGTCTGAAATGAGATAGCTAAGACCGATTTGCAGCCCTGCTTATTTCAAATTGCTTAATTAATGTATATCTTTTTGGTAAATTTTCACTTTGACCAAAAAGTCGAAAAGAAAATTAAAGAAATTTAACGAAACAATTTCTAAAAATAACTTCTAAAGCCAAATATTTTAGAAATATCAATTCTTAAAGAAATTCTCCACAAGCTTATAAATTTGTAGAAAAAGTAAAACT